>JAZLET010000078.1:0-3539 GCA_045615405.1 Candidatus Fimenecus sp. | reverse complement strand
GGTATTACAAGCTTTATACAATGCTTTGGGCTTGACGCTTTCGGTACTACCCTTTTAGGCATTAACCCCGTTTATACATTTATAATGTGTATAATCCCTCGCGTACTTATGGGTTATCTTTGCGGAGTTATTTACAAGCTTTTTGCAAGAAAAAAGAAAAAATTCGCACTTATTTTCGCAAGTTTTTTAGCTCCTGTACTTAACACAATTTTCTTTATGAGTTTGTTGCTTATTTTCTTTGGCAACAGCGATTACATAATGGGTATTCGTGGCGGTGCAAATATTGGGGCATTTTTAGTTGCCTTTATTGGACTTAACGGAATTATGGAGATTTTAACTACAACAATTATTGCCCCACCAGTTGTAAGTGCTATAAAAAAAGCAACGAAATAATTTAAATAAAAATTAAAAGGACACTGTGGTTATCACACTGTCCTTTTTGTTTGATAAATTATAATTTGTTGGGATATTTCATATGTGTATTTTCGGCTCCCCTTGTCAGGGCGCGGACATGGGGTAGTTAGTTTATATATTAACTGTCTCTCCCTCCGTCAATGCTAACGCGTTGCCTCCTCCCTCGTCTGTTAGTGATAATTAAAGATTTAAGATAATCATAAAATTAAAATATAAACCGACAAATTTAAGTGGTATGAAACAAAAATGGCTACACAATTAATACTGTGTGGCCTATTTATTTGGGGTAATATAGACTGTTGCTTTTTATTTTGTGAGTGGTATAATTAATTTAGTAAAATAAACACCTTACACAAGGAGAAGAACAATGGGAAAAATCAACAGTTTACTTTCAAATATTAAACAATACTGGAATTCACCTGCCGAGGGTAACTATGTCTCATATAAAGAGGTCGCAACAATCGGTGCTGCAGGTTTCGGTGTGCATTGGACATCTACTCTTGCATCAACAATCGGTCTTGATGCTGCAAATTTCCTTGTGGGTGCAAGTATCGGTCTTCAGCCTATGCATCTTTCAATTATGCTGATTATTGCTAACCTTGTTGGTATGCCAATCGCATTTTTCAGAGGATGGTTTTTCGATAATCATAAAATGAAAGGTGGAAAATTCATTCCAATAATGATTCGTACACCTAT
The DNA here is from genome assembly GCA_045615405.1 of Candidatus Fimenecus sp. Lineage (GTDB taxonomy): Bacteria > Bacillota > Clostridia > Oscillospirales > Acutalibacteraceae > Fimenecus. Next base: position 2,429 of record JAZLET010000078.1, on the reverse strand, counting down.
TCCAATCGTTGCTATTTCCACCATTTTCGTGTGGTTGCCTTATGATAGTTGGGAATACTCTACAAAGGTTGTTGTGGTATGGCTATTCTATATGATTTTGCAGTTTTTCATGTGCTTATACGGTGAGGGTTGGGCATTCTTTCAGCAAGTAATCACACCAAATGCCCAAGAAAGAGCAAATGTAATGAGTATTTCTCAGATTATCTATTCTCTTGCTCCAACACTTACAGGATTTGTAATTCCAACTATTGCAGGGCTTACATTTGGTATGAATAATATCTGGACATATCGTATTATTTATCCTGCTTTTACATTAATAGGTCTTGTTATTCTCCTTGTTTTCTTTCCAAAACTTAAGGAAAGAATCATTATGCCAAAACGAGCTGTTGAATATGTCAGCATAATTGATTCCCTTCGTGAGGTTGCTAAGAATAAATACTTTTGGATTATCAACTCGGCTGGTTGGGTAGGATTCCTTGAAAGTGCTTATGGCGTTATTCTCAGTTGGTCATTTGTATATGCTTTCAATGGTGAAAAACAGGCATATCTTGGACTTGCAAACACTTTAATCGGTAATGCAGCACTCTGGTCAATGATGTTGGCACCATTTATGATTAAATGGCTTGGAAAACGAAATCTCCTTATTGCTCATAACATCTTCAATGTGTTTTTGTTACTCCTTTTAATGTTAACATATAAAAATCTATTTTTGGTGTGTGTGATTTTCTATATAAATTCATTTATTAATACATTTCAAAATGTTTATATGCCGAATATCCAAGCAGATATGCGAGATTATCACCAATGGAAAACGGGTGTCCGTGTTGACGGATTGTTTGGTCCAATGGGACTTATCGGTACTGTTATCGGCTTCGGTACAGGACTTGTTCTTCCTGCAATTTATGAATACATGGGACTCAAGGACGATTACAACGTGCTTTATAATGATGAGATGCGAAATAATCTCTTTAATGTAATCATAATTTGTTCAATCGTTGGTGCTATTCTCAATCTTATCCCATATCTTTTCTACGATTTGACCGAAGCAAAGCACCGTGGTTATGTAAATGTGCTTAAAATTCGTGCTATGTTTGAGGACTACGGAAATAATGAGCTTGATGAAAAGCAACTTGTTGAGGCTATGGAAATTATTAAGGGTGCAAAAGATAATTTGCAAAAAAAGAACATTGATAAAACTGCACTTAAGCTTGCTAAAAAGAATAAAGATAAAGAACAAATCGCAAAGGCAAAGGCAGGAATCCGCGAGTCTAAAAGATACAATGAATTTGTTGAAAGCCTTCCGATTGTAAAAGATGAACTGTACAAATTTAACACAGAAAGATACAAAGCAAGGCTTGAAGCTGCAAAGAACACAATGTCACTTGGTGAAATTTATCTTTATGCTGATTGGAAAGCGGAAAAAAGAAACGCAAAAGCACTTCCAAAGGGTACAAAAGAAGAAAAACTTATCCGTGCCGATGCATTAGCACTTGTTCGTGAGAAGAAACGTTCATATAAATTACTTAAAAAGTACGGAAAAGAAAATCTTACAATTCCTGACGAAAGAATTCCTGAAGAAATTAAAAGCAGAGAATATAATTCAGAAAAAGAGCGTCGTCAGGCAAGAGCAGAACTTAAAGCGTACACAAAAGGTGTTTCAGTTTATCGCAGAATCACAAAGCCATATAACGACGCAAGAAATCTCATAATCCAGGCAGAAAATTACACACATTTGGGTGATATCGAAAAACTTTATGAAAGTGTAACAGTTGAATAAATATAATTTGACAAATTCAACGGTCTTTGTTTCGTAATGCTGCCAACCATCCATATCAGTTAAGAAGTTTGTCATAACAGGGTCAAACTCTTCTTCAGTTTCGGTGCGATATGTCATTTCGGTATTTGTAACAGTAACTGAGTCAATGTTTGAAAAATCTATATCATCACAATAAGGACAATGAATATTGTTAAAACTTGAATATTCTTTCCCACAATATTTACATTTTTTACCGAATAACATAATATCACCTCTTTCTAAAACTAATAATATCACATATTATGTCGCTAAACAATTAAAAGATTGTTGAGTAGTACTTTTTTACGGACAGTTTGAAATTATATCTATTGCAGGTGTAAGTGGCGAGTGCTGTGACGATATTGTGAAGTGAGGTGATTTTATGCTATTAGAAATATTGAAAATGCTTACACCAAAGGACACACCTAAAAAGAAAACCAAAGCACAAACTCAATTTATTCAACAAAAAAGCGGGAGGTTTTCTCCCGCAATTTTTATACATTATAATACTTTTTCATTTTGTTCTTTTTGAGTATATGTGCAATTATGATTACCACCACAACTGCAATTACTGAAAAGAATGCAGTATAAAGTCCCTGTGTATCGTTTTCACCTTTAACCTTCATCCAAAGGT
>JAZLET010000077.1:0-12204 GCA_045615405.1 Candidatus Fimenecus sp. | reverse complement strand
ATTATTTTCTTTTTTATATTGAGCAACCGAAAGAGCAGCTTCCATACGCTCTTTCCAAAGCTCTATTATTTGATTATCTATTTTATTTATTTTTTCACGAATAACTGAAAGGTCTTCCATAATATCACCTTATATGATTATATCTAATAATGTGAAGGCAGTAACTGCCACGACAACCGGTACAGCTCTTTGCACTATACAAGAGTCGTGTCTGCCTTGAATTTGCAATTTTTGTTCAGTCTTGTTTTTAAGACTTACACTGTTTTGCTCTTTATAAATTGATGGTGTAGGTTTAATTGCTGTACGGAAAACTATCGGCATTCCATTTGTAATTCCACCGTTAATTCCACCTGCATTGTTTGTTGTGGTTTTGATTTCACCATTTACTATGCAAAAATCATCATTATTTTCACTACCGTAAAGGTCAGTTGCACTAAATCCGTTGCCAAATTCAATACCCTTAACTGCAGGGATTCCAAAAATATTTTTAGCAAGTGCATTCTCAACACCATCAAACATAGGGTCACCAAAACCTGCTTTAATACCTGTAACCGCACATTCAATTACGCCACCAACGGAATCGCCCATTTCACGAGCCTTTTCAATTTCAGCAATCATAAGTGCGCCTTTGTCATTATTAATTACAGGGAAATCTTTGTCAGCAATATTCCAGTCACCTATATTTACGAAATCAATTTTATCGTCATATACATTTTTGATTTTTTGAATATGCGCTTGAATATTTATACCCATATCTTCCAAAAATTGCATACATACTGCACCTGCAAAACACAACGGTGCCGTAAGACGACCTGAAAAATGTCCGCCACCTGAAACATCATTAAATCCGTCATAACGAATATTGCCACTAAAGTCAGCATGTGAAGGGCGTGGCGTATCCATAATATTGTTATAATCCGCTGAATGTTGATTAGTGTTACGAATTATCGCACAAAGCGGTGCTCCACAAGTTACACCGTTTACAATTCCTGAAATAATTTCAGGTATGTCCGCTTCTTTTCTTTGTGTTGAAAGAGAGTTTTTGCCCGGTGCACGACGCTCCATAAATTTTTGCACTTTTTCCATATCAATTTTTTTACCTGCAGGAAGTCCGTCAATTACAACACCAATACCCGCTGAATGTGACTGACCAAAAACTGATATTTTAATTTTATTTCCCGTCATTGATGACATTTGCATTCCCTCCTAAACTATTAAAATCATTAAAGAAGTGCGGATATGATTTTTCAACCGCTTTATAATCTGTAATGTCAACAGGCAATGAGCATTCGCTACTTAAAATTGCCGCTGACATCACAATTCTATGGTCATTATAACCGTTAATTACTCTACCAATTAATTCGTTGTCACTCCAAATAACAAGTCCGTCATCAGTTTCACTAACTATTGCGCCTACTCTATCAAGCATTTGGAATACTGACTGTATTCTATCGCTTTCTTTTATACGAAGTCGCCCTGCATTGATAATATGAGTTACACCTTTTTCACAGCACGCCGCAAGCACTGAAATTATTGGCACTAAATCAGGAATATCTCTAGCATCAATAATAGTACCGAAAAGTCTATTTTTCTTAACGGTAATATTGGTGCCATCAATAGTAACATCAGCACCCATACGACGCAAGATTTCAAGAATTTTTTTATCCCCTTGCGGTGAGTTTATATCTAAGCCTACAACTGTAATACCTTTTTTAGATAAGGCACCTGCACAAAGGAAAAATGCACCGTTTGACCAGTCACCATTAACTGTAATTTCAGTTGGAGAAATATATTTTTGGTTACCTTTTATTATGTAAAGATTTTCTTTTTCCTCAATTTCAATTCCAAACTTTTTAAGTGCCGAAATTGTAATATTAAGATATGAACGAGATTCCACCGGTGGAATAAGTTTAATTTTACTATCTCCCTTTAAAAGTGGAAGCGCAAAAAGAAGTCCGGTAATAAATTGTGAACTGATATTCCCTGCAATTTCGTATTCACCTGATTCCAATTTACCAGTTAGATGCAAAGGAAATTCACTGCCTGTATGGAATGTAACACCTTTTTTCTCCATTTCTTCTTTTAATGGAGAAATTGGTCTTTCAGGTAGTCTGCCCTGACCTTTAAAGGTAGCATCTATACCAAGTGCGGACACAAGTGGTAATAAGAATCTTAATGTTGAGCCACTTTCAATGCAATTAAGAATAGCCTTCTCATTAAACGGTTGTGGGGTAACAGTAATTGCACCGTTACCCACAGTAACATCAGCACCCATACTTTTTAAACATTCCGCAGTTGCAACAATGTCCTTTGACAAGCAATTACAATTAATTTTTGTAGGCTTGTCGGACAATGCTGCACATATAAGAAGTCTATGAGCATCTGATTTTGATGAAATTGCATTTATTCGTCCTGAAAGCGCGGACGGGGTGCATCTCATTTCCATTTAATTCATACCTTTTTCAATAAAATTCAATAAATCCTCAATGGGAAGCTTCATTATTTTACAAAGTCCATATTCTTCAGGAACAATAAGCGACATTGTATCAAGGCTTCTCTTTTTATCGGAAAGTGACGCCTTGTATAATTCTTCTGCGGTAAATTCGCAAGTTGTTGGTAAGTTGTTTGCTTTAAGGATTGGCAAAAGCACATCACTATAATCTTCGTCACACATACCAATTTCATAAGCGCCTTTTGTAGCAATAACCATACCGATTGCAACGGCATTTCCGTGAGAAATTGTAAGATTACTACACTTTTCAATAGCGTGACCAATAGTGTGACCGAAATTGAGAAGTTTTCTCTCACCCTTTTCAAATTCGTCGCGATTTACAACATCGCGTTTGATTTCAACGCAACGTTTAATAACATATTCTATATTCTCTCTTATACTGTTATTACTTAAATATGTAAGGAACTCGCCATCTAAAATCATACCGTATTTAATGATTTCAGCACATCCCTCATTAAAGGTTTCATCAGGTAATGTTTGCAAAGTTTCACAATCGGCATAAACTGCGATTGGCTGATAAAATGCACCACAAAGATTTTTACCTGCATTAAGATTAATTGCGGTTTTACCCCCTACGGATGAGTCAACCATTGAAAGTACAGTTGTAGGGATTTGAACAAAATCAACGCCACGAAGATAAGTGCTTGCCACAAATCCAGTAAGGTCACCTGTAACGCCACCGCCGAGTGCTACAAAAAGGTCAGTTCTTGTAATACTATTTTCGGCACAAAACTCTTGCATTTTGCCAAAATTTTCAAGGGACTTCGCGTCTTCACCGTGTGGAAATACAAAATCACAAACCGAATAACCACTATCCGTTAAGCTGTTTTTTACTCTTTCACCATAAAGAGAATAAACTGTGTCGTCTGACACAAGCACTACTCTACAAAGTCTTTTGATTTCACGAATTTTTTCACCTATGGTATCAAGAAACCCTGTGCCAATATGCACAATATATTCTTTTGATGCAGTCACTTTAACTGTTTCCAACTTAATCACCCATCAATCTTTTCTTTAAGAATTTTACCATCACGAAGAAGTGATGCTAATCTTTCACGGTCATTATTTTCTAATGTCTCTTTATATTGTACCAAATTATTCACTATCGCGTCAATTTCATTTATAAGATTATCGCGATTTTCTAAAAATAATTCCGACCACATATCCTCATTAAGATATGCAACACGGGTTAAATCTTTGTAACTACCCGCTGAAAATCCCTTGTGAATAAGAGCGTTAGGACTTTTAACATAAGCATTTGAAACCACATGAGCAAGTTGAGATGTGAAAGCGATAATTTTATCGTGCTCATCAGGGGTTGACATTTGAATATTAGTGAATCCAATTTTAAGGAAAAGTTCTTTAACTGTATTAATATATCCCCACGGCGTATCTTCATAAGGAGTAAGAATTAACGAGGAATTATTGAAGATTTTTGCCGTTGAATGCTCAAAGCCCGAAAGATGCAAACCTGCCATTGGGTGAGCACCAATAAATATAAATTCATTTTCTTTGGCGATTTCATAAAGAGCATCACAAACATAGCGCTTAACGCCACTTATGTCCATAACGATTGCGCCTTTTTTGAAATTATTTGCATTTTCCTTAATATAATCAATAGATGCTTGTGGGTATAAAGAAACAATTACTAAATCACATTCTTTTAAATCATCTTTAGTAAGCTCTTTTTCAATAGCACCTACAAAAAGTGCCTTTTGTACTGCCTCAGGACTTCTATTTGCACCCCATACAGTATGCTGTGTGCCAAAGCTGATTGCCTTAGCAAGTGAGCCACCCATAAGACCTAAACCGATAATTCCAATTTTCATTTTGCCACCTTACTTTACAGCTTCTAAAACTTTGTTTACTGAATTTACAACATCTGTGAATTGTGGTGGTGTAAGTGCTTGTGGACCATCACAAAGTGCTTTTGCTGGGTTATTATGTACTTCAATCATAAGACCATCAGCACCACAAGCTGCTGCTGCCAATGACATAGGTTTTACAAATTTTGCAATACCTGAAGCGTGTGATGGGTCAATAACTACTGGCAAGTGAGATTTCTCTTTAAGCATTGGTACTGCTGACAAGTCAAGAGTGTTTCTTGTTGCAGTTTCAAAAGTACGAATACCACGCTCACAAAGAATAACCTTTTCGTTACCACCTGCCATAATGTATTCCGCACTCATAAGCAACTCTTGGAAAGTGCTTGAAAGACCGCGCTTTAAGAAGATTGGCTTATTAAGATGTCCAAGCTCTTTTAAAAGTTCAAAGTTTTGCATATTACGAGCGCCAACTTGAATAACATCAACATTCTCAAAAAGTGGAATATGAGATGCATCCATAATTTCAGTTACAATTGGCATACCTGTTTCTTTTTTTGCTTCAAGCATTAATTCAAGACCTTCGCCACGCATACCTTGGAAAGCATAAGGTGATGTTCTTGGTTTAAACGCACCACCGCGAAGAAAATTCGCACCTGCACTCTTTACATCTTTTGCAATGCTTAAAATTTGCTCTCTACTTTCAATTGAGCAAGGACCTGCAAAAAACTGGAAATTGCCTCCACCTATTTTATAACCTTCAACATCAACAACTGTATCATCAGGATGGAATTTTCTATTTGCGCATTTGTAAGGCTCTGAAATTCGTCTTACATCTTCAACAATGTCAAGGCTTTGAATTAAATCAATGTCAATACGGCTTGTGTCACCAATAAGACCAAGAATTGTTTGGTATTCACCAACAACCTCATTGATTACAAGTTTTTGTTCGTGCAACCAGTTAGTTAAATTTGCGACCTTTTTAGGGTCAACCTCATTTTTAAGAATTACAACCATTTTTCTTGCTCCTTTTGCAATAAAAAATTCCTACAGTGGCGTTTCACTGTAGGAATAAAATTACTATAATTTCAGCAATCTTTACTTTTCCGCAGTGAAACAAGCCTTTGACTTTGTAAAGTAAAAGCTAAAGTAAAAGTATTCAGCTGCGAAATTAAGAGTTTTCATAAATATTACCTCTATTTGCTGATTGTAAGGTATTTTAGCACATTAAAGCGATGATGTCAACAACTTTATACTAAAAATTAAAGTTGATATAATCCTGACTTCTTCATTGCCTTATTGAGTGTTCTTTGTGCAAAACGACTTGCTTTTTCGGCACCATTCTTTGCACACTCATTAAGATATGCTTTATCATTAATAAGACGGTTAAACTCTGTCTTGAAAGGACGAAGCTCTTCAACAACTGCCTCAGCAACCGCTGATTTAAAATCACCATAGCCCTTGCCGTCAAAATCCTTTTCAATTTGTTCATAAGAAAGGCCTGTACAACAAGAGTAAATGCCCATAAGGTTATTAATACCATCTTTACCCTCGGCATATCTAACCTTTGCTTCACTGTCAGTAACTGCGCTTTTAATCTTCTTAACAATTACATTATCATCGTCTAACATTGAGATATATCCCTTTGGATTTGTGTCGGACTTACTCATTTTCGCTGTTGGGTCTTGAAGCGACATATCACGAGCACCTACCTTGCCGATAAATGGCTCAGGTAGTGTGAATGTATTACCATAAACTGTATTAAAACGCTCGGCAATATCACGGGCAATTTCAAGATGCTGTTTTTGGTCAGCGCCAATCGGCACATAATCAGCTTGATAAAGAAGAATATCAGCAGCCATAAGAATTGGGTATGTGAAAAGACCTACATTTACATTTTCAGGATGCTTTTCGCTTTTATCTTTAAACTGTGTCATTCTTGCAGCTTCACCAAACTGTGTGCAACAATTTAAGAGCCATGCAAGTTGTGCGTGTTGTGGAACATGGCTTTGAATAAACACAATGCTTTCTTCAGGGTCAAGACCAAGAGCTAACAAAATCGCATAAAGTTCCACTGTGTTTTTACGAAGTGTTGCTGGTTCAGGACGAACTGTAAGTGAATGTAAATCGGCAACTGCATAAAGACAGTTGTAGTCGTCTTTCATATTCTTCCAATTTTTAAGCGCTCCCAAATAATTACCCAAAGTTGGTGTTCCTGTTGGTTGAATAGCACTTAAAACTATCTTTTTCTTTTCTACGGTGTTTTCCATTATGTATCACCTATTCGTAAAATTTTGTATCTTATATATTAAACTATTTTTTTAATGGTTTGTCAATGATAAATGACATAAAGGCGGAGCATTTGCCCCACCCTTATCACTTTATTTGTTCATATAACTTTCAGCAAGGACTTTAAGTTGTTCAACTGTTTGGAACTTTGCACCTGACTCAACAATTGCGGTTCTTACTGACGCAGGAAGAGTGTTAAAGTATGCTCTTACATCCATAGGCATATTGCTTGTCATAAAAAATCACCTCAGCAATATTATGCCAAGGTGATATTTCTTTATTATAAAACTTTTGATAAAAATTCTTTAAGACGCTCATTTTGTGGATTTTCAAAGAAATCTTTTGGATTATTTTCTTCAATAATTCTACCCTCGTCCATAAAAATAACGCGAGTACCAACTTCACGAGCAAATCCCATTTCGTGAGTAACAACAACCATTGTCATACCACTATCAGCAAGTTCCTTCATAAGTTCAAGAACTTCGCCAACCATTTCAGGGTCTAAAGCACTTGTAGGCTCGTCAAAAAGAATAACATCAGGATTCATAGCAAGTGCACGAACAATTGCAACACGTTGCTTTTGTCCACCTGAAAGTTGACTTGGATAAGCGTCCGCTTTATCTTCAAGACCTATACGCTTAAGAAGTTCAATAGCTTGTGCTTTTGCATTGGCTTTAATCTCTTTCGCGCTCTTTATAGTTTCGTTGTTTGGATTTTTGTGACGAAGTTTTTTCATTCGTTTTTTCTCAACATAAACTGGAGCGAGCATAATATTTTCAATAACTGTTTTATTATTAAAAAGATTAAAGTGCTGGAAAACCATTCCCATTTTTTGGCGGTGAATGTTAATATCAACCTTCATATCAGCAATATCAACACCGTTAAAAATAATGCTACCTGATGTTGGGTCTTCCATACAGTTAAGACAACGAAGGAAAGTTGATTTACCTGAGCCTGATGGACCTACAACAACAACTTTTTCACCCTTGTTGATTTTAATATTGATATCATGAAGGACATCTATTTCGCCAAATGATTTATTAAGGTTAACGACCTCTATCACTTTTACTCAGACTCCTTTCCATCAATTTAACAAGACCACTGATAATAAGAACAAGTACAATATATATGAGAGCCATTACAAGATATGGCACCATAAATTCGTAACTATTTGAACCAATGCGATTAAATGCAACATACAAGTCAAGAGCACCAACAAAACTTACAACAGATGTTTCTTTGATAAGAGTGATAAATTCATTACCAAGTGTTGGAAGAATGTTCTTAACTGCCTGTGGAATAACAATTTTAATCATTGTTGTCCCGAAACTTAAACCAATAGCACGGCCACCCTCCATTTGTCCTGGGTCAACTGATTGAATACCGCCACGCATAATTTCAGATATGTATGCACCTGAATTAAGACCGAAAACAACCAAAGCAACCGTTACTGACGGTACATTGAGTCCCATAAGTGGCAATGCAACATAATAGAACAAAAGAAGTTGCACAACCATTGGTGTACCACGGAAAAATGCTACATAAAAGCTACAAATACCATTAAGCACTCTTGGTAAAAGCTTGTATTTTGGTAAAACCCTTACAATAGCAATAAGAGTACCGATAACAATACCGATTAAAAGACCGCAAATTGCTATTTTGAGAGTATTTTCTAAACCCTCAATAACAGTTTTATAGCCTTCATATTCAATGAAGAATTCTATAAACCTATCAATTTTTCTATCAAAATTATTCATAAATCAAAATCCTTAAACAAAACAATAGCCCCACCATAAGTGAGGTTATTGTAAATATATTGTTTTTTAAATTATGCTACAGCGTTAATTGCGTCTGTAATGAATTTTGCTGGGTCAGCGTCAATAATAACGAAATCAATGTTGTTGTTAATAAGGTCTTGAACAGCAAGTGAGCCGTTTGAGTAGCCCTTAGCCTCAACCTTAAGACCTGCAAAGCCCCAATCCTCATCACCTACAACATACCAGTTACCTGTTGTGCCGTTTTGGAAACCAGCTTTCTTAGTGTTGTCATAACCATTAAGGATTGCTTCAACATCTGCTGCTGTCTTACAAGCATCAAATGTTGTGTCGTCAGCTTTAACAACAAGCTTTTGGTTAGCTGTATAATATGATGTTGAGAACTCAACATATTCTTTTCTTTCTTCGTTAATTGTAAGACCTGCCATTGCGATATCACACTTATGTTGGCCAACTGTCATACAAACTGCGTCAAATTCCATATCTTGAATAACAAGTTCTTGACCAAGATATTCAGCAAGAAGTGCTGCGATTTCCATATCAATACCGTAGAATTTATCGCCTACTTTGTATTCAAATGGTTCAAACGCTGCATTTGTAGCAACAACAAGTTGGTCTTTTGATGTGTCAAGTGCTGCTGATGTAACACCTTTCTTTTCGCCATCGCCGAAGTATGCTTCACAAATAGCGTCAAATTTGCCGTTCTTTTTGATTTCGTCAATAAATGTGTTTACTTTTGTAAGAAGTTCTGGCTGATTTTTGTCAACACCAAATGCATAGAGTTCTTCAGTAAGAGCAATATCAATAACCTTTACTTTTGCTGCTGGTGTGTCATCTTTACCGCCACAAGCTGCGAAGCAACCAACGATAAAAACAAGAGCGAGAACTACTGAAAGAATTTTAAATGTTTTTTTCATTTTAAATTTTCTCCTTTTTTAATTAGTTTGAATTTTATGAGGTGATTATACATCAATATTCAAAAAAGTCAAGCATTTATTCATAAAAAATAAAATATTCACCATTTTTATGTATTTTTATACGTTATACGGTGAATATTTTAATTTTATACATTTTTTTTGAATATTACTAACTTACTAAAAATATAGTTTGATAATACAATTACTACTTGAGCGCCTGTTTTAACCGCTAATTCACCTAACGGTATTACCGCATCAGTAAAATCAGGTTGCCATATAATACTGTCGGCACGGGCCAAATCAATAAATATAAATGAAATAAGCATTTCAAGGCCGTATGAAAATACCCTTGCACCTAAGAAAAGTCCAAATTCTTTAATTTGTGCCTTACCTTTCGCTTTACTTTCAAACACAAAGACGCGATTAGCAAAATACGCAAATAGTACTGCACCAACCCACGCTAAAGTCAAAGCAACATAATAATTTGCATTTAAAAAGCGCAATCCAAAATGAATTATATAATTTACTACAGTTGTAAGTCCGCCAACTATTATATAAATAATAAGTTCACGATGCTTCTTTAAAAAATCTTTCATAACCAAAATCCTTTTAGTTGATGAATGTATTTTAACACAATATTTCAAAAATAGCAACGGCAGAGAGAAACCTCTCTGCCTTACTTCTATCTTTTTTGTTGTAATACAATATCTCCATCTTCATCCGGTTCTGCAGTTGCAGTTTTGAACCACTCTTGTGCAGGAATATCATCCATATACAAATCCACAACTTCAACTTCGCCTTTATAGGCTTTTATAACAAGATATGCGGATTCTTCCTTTACTCGCCAAGCTGTAATATTAGAATCAATTACGAATTCAGCAAACTTAGCTTTGTTTTCAGGGGTTATGCGAATATAATCGTTATGTTCAGGTTTTGATTTTTGAATTGTTGAAAGATTTACATATCCCTCTAAATCTTCTTCAAGTACTGCATAATACCCTTTACGGAACAAATCATATTCATAAAATTTATACTCTATAGAGCCGTTGTAAATATTTTGAACATAAACTTTTATTTTGAATTCTTTGCCATATTGAGGCAAGGCACTCTCAGTATTCTTGCTATATATAATCATCACTACAGGTACTGACAACTGAAGAATTATTGCTAACACAAGAATAATTATAGTTAAATTCTTACGCATTGTCATCACCTCCTGAACTTTCTTCTTTCAGTGACTTTTTAATAGACATCATTTTACTGTTAAGAACAATAAGACCTACGCCAAAAGCAACAAGAAGAACACCAAGAACGAGAACATTAAAATCACCAAACCAGCTGTAAATATATAGAATTTGTATAAACACTATGATTACGCCAAGGTTTAGTATGAAAATTCGTAATTCTTTTACTCCTTGATAAATTAGTAATCCACCAAAAGCGATAGTTAATAATGCACCTATGAAGACTGTTGTATGATGTACGCCTGGAACATAGTCCATTATACCGTTTTCTAATTTTCTCCACATAAAGAATTCGTCTATTATTGCATAAGCATAAGACCATATTATCATTGCAAGTGGTAATACCGCGGTACCTATTTTGATTTTATCATCTTCAAAGGTATCTCTCTTAATAAATCCTAATATAGCCGGTGGAAGTATACACGCTACTATAGAAAGCACAAATGGTATCATGTCTTCAACCTCTGCACAATCATTATAACCACCTAACGATAGGCAAAGCATTAAAACACATAATCCAACAATAGATATTGGTTTATATGGTAACTTAAACGAATCTTTTTCAGGTGCAAGAATAAACATACACAAGAAATAAGAAAGTAAAAATGCACATATTACCGAGAAGCACTCAGCAAATATTCCAAATTCAAACCCCGCAAATGTATAAATCACAAGCAAAGGTATTGACGCTATAACGCTAATCCATTGTGCTATTTTGCCTTGCGGATTTTCTTTATTTCGTGAAACCAATATGGTGAATGCGACACCCACTGCAAATAATAAAAGTGATGCTAAAATATTTGACATGTGTACACTTGCAGTTATTGCAATACGCATTGTCATATAATAGTAAAAACCAAGTGGTGCCACCGCGCCCATTATGAGTATTATAGGAATTATAAGAAGTGAATCAACAAAAAGATAATCCGTATAAACCCAACTTATATCATAAACATAGTCAATGAGGGCAATTGTTGAAACAACACCAACTGTCCACACAAGGGATGCACATTCACGCCAGAGTATACTGCTTTTCTTTTTAAATAATACGAAAATAGCAAACGCTTGACCGGCAATCACTGGTACAATAGAAAATACTGTTTGCATTGAAACTGATAATTCCTGCCAAACGCCAAAAAATACAAGCGACAATCCTACGGCAACAAGAAGTGCGCCGATAATTGCAAGAATTACTTTTATACGATTTTTTTGAGTAGTTTTCTCTTGTGAGATTATTACTTCTTTTTTCTCGCCATAAATGATTTCTTCAATATCTACACCAAAAACTTTTGCAAGATTTTCAAGGGCTTCAATATCCGGTTTGGTTTTATCATTCTCCCAATTTGATATTGCTTGACGAGTAACGTGAAGTTTTTCAGCAAGAGCATCTTGAGTTAAATTACTTTTTACTCTTAATCTTTTAATGTGTTTTGAAATTTTTGGCATACGCTCGCCTCCTTTTCAACTACATTATTGCATAAGTTTGTAAAAAAGTCACGCAATGATTTGTTGCAAATGGATTTTTATACAAAAAAAGAAGTCACACAAACATGCAACTTCCTTTTTTTGGAGCTGCTAACCGGATTTGAACCGGTGACCTCGTCCTTACCAAGGACGTGCTCTACCACCTGAGCCATAGCAGCA
>JAZLET010000076.1:0-1513 GCA_045615405.1 Candidatus Fimenecus sp. | reverse complement strand
TTTATACATTATAATACTTTTTCATTTTGTTCTTTTTGAGTATATGTGCAATTATGATTACCACCACAACTGCAATTACTGAAAAGAATGCAGTATAAAGTCCCTGTGTATCGTTTTCACCTTTAACCTTCATCCAAAGGTTGTTCATATACTGCAAGGTGTCAGTTGGAAGATTGTGAAACGCCTGACTTTTTTCAAGATTTTCAGGATAAACCGCTTCACTGTTACCAAGAGAGTAATCAGGATTTTCTGTAACAGCTTTATTAGGTGTTGCATAATAAATATACTCCGCATTTGCAAGGGCAATTTCCGGCTCTAGCATAAAGTTTATAAATGCTTCAGCGCCTTTTTTATTTTGTGATGCAGTTGGAATACACATTGCATCATAAAATGTGTTTACGCCCTCACTAGGAAATGCAAATCCTAAATCAGGATTATTTTCAACCATTAATTCATAGTCACCTGCATAGTATGTCGCGAAAGCGTATTCGCCACTTTCCATTTTAATGAAAACTTCGTCCATTACATATTCAGGTTTTACTTTTTGGCGTTGTTCTAAAAGAAGTTGTGCCGCAGCATCCCAATCAGCTTTTTCAGTTGTATTAATGCTTTGACCAAGCACAAATTGTGCAATAGCAAAAGAATCGCGTGGGTTATTAAACATAAGGATTTTACCCTTATACTGTTCATCCCAAAGCACTTTCCAGCTTGTTGGTTTTTCTTTTACCATCTTCTTATTATAAATAAGAATTGTTGTACCTACATTATAGATTACGCCATAATCACTTATTCCATTTTCTACAAGATGACCATATTTATCTTTATCAAAATACTTATCATAGTTAGGAATATTAGTGTAATCAAGTGGTAAAAGCATATCTTCTAAAATAAGACGCTCAACCATATAGTCTGATGGAATAATAATATCGTAACTTACTCCGCCACCTGAAAGCTTTGAATACATATTTTCATTAGATTCAAAAGTTGTGTAGTTTACATCACAGCCTGTAAGACGCTCAAACTCTGAGATTACATCAACCTCTTCGTCATCAATATATTCGCCCCAGTTATACACATTAAGTACTGTGCCCTGAAGACCAAGATTTTTATAGTACGCAATAGTTTCTTTTGAGAACATTTCATCTTCGGCACTAACAGGAATAGCAAACACCGAAAGCATAACGAACAAAACCATACATAAAGAGAGGAATTTTTTCATTACATTCCCTCCTTTTGTTTTCTTCTTTGCTTTTTGTCGGACCGTGACTGTGCCACATTCATAAGCACAAGAAGAACAAACATTGCACCAAAGATAAGCGTTGAAAGAGCATACATATCTGGCTTAACGCGTTTCTTAGTCATTGAGAAAATGTGAATTGGCAAGGTTTGGAAATCAGGTCCATTTGTAAAGTAACTGATTATGAAATCGTCAAGTGACAAAGTAAATGCCATAATTGCACCTGAGATAATTCCAGGTAAAATTGCAGGGAATACAACTTTAAAGAATGCCTTT
>JAZLET010000075.1:0-1705 GCA_045615405.1 Candidatus Fimenecus sp. | reverse complement strand
CTCCTATCGCTATTGAAGAAGGTCTTCGCTTCGCTATCCGTGAAGGCGGTAGAACAGTTGGTTCAGGTGTTGTTACAAAGATTAACGAATAATCTTAGTATTCAATAACTATTCAAGCCCCTGTCAAATTGACAGGGGCGTCTTTTATGGTGTGCAAGAGCGGTTATGACACTCTTCATTTTGCACTTTGCGCTTTGCATTTATATTGACTTAATGTGTAAAATGTTTTATACTATATACGCATTAAACCCAAAGGAAGTATAATATGGAACAAAAGAAAATTGATAGAATAAATGAACTTGCAAAAAAGATGAAAACAGTAGGTCTTACTGAAGAAGAAAAAGCCGAACAAGCGGTGCTTCGTCGTGAATATATTGATAGCTTTAAGCGTTCACTTACAGGTCAGCTTGATAATATGTATATTGTTGACGAAAAAGGCAACAAAACAAAGGTTGAACGTAAAACTGATAAAAAATAACTTGCTTTAAAAGTGAATATGTTGGGGTATTATGCCCGTAAAAACTTGACTAAACCGCTAAATGTAGTGTATAATATTTAGTGGTTTAATTTTTTTATTTATTTGTATTTTTTGGAAAAGGATGTAAAGTATGGCAAAAAAAGCATCTTACGGTAATGAAAGTATATCTCAGTTAAAGGGGGCGGACCGTGTCCGTAAACGCCCTGCGGTTATTTTCGGCTCTGATGGTATTGAGGGCTGTGAACACGCCGTTTTTGAAATTCTTTCAAACTCAATTGACGAAGCAAGAGAGGGTTATGGTGACAAAATCGTTGTAACTCGTTTTCTTGACGGCTCTATTGAAGTGCAAGACTTTGGTCGCGGACTGCCCGTTGACTATAACAAGAAAGAAGATAGATATAACTGGGAGCTTGTATTTTGTGAGCTTTATGCAGGTAGTAAATATAATACAAATGATGCTGACGGTAGTTATGAATATTCATTAGGTCTTAACGGTCTTGGTCTTTGTGCTACACAGTATTCATCTGAGTATATGGATGCTGAAGTCCATAAGGATGGCTATAAATATAATCTTCACTTTGAAAAAGGTGAAATCGTAGGTGAAATGCAAAAAGAGCCATACCCTAAGCGTGATACTGGTACTCGTATTCGTTGGAAGCCTGACTTAAAGGTGTTTACTGACATTAACATTCCATTAAGCTATTATCAAGAAACAATTAAACGCCAGTCAGTTGTAAACCAAGGTATTAAGTTTGTTCTTAAAAATCAAGTTACAGGTAGTAGCTTTGAAACTTTTGAATATTGCTATGATAACGGTATTACTGACTATGTAAAAGAGATTGCAAACGGTACTGAAATGTCATCTGTGCAATTTTGGTCAAGTGAGCGTGTAGGTCGTGACCGTGCCGATATGAAGGACTATAAGGTTAAGCTTACTGCAGCGGTTTGCTTCTCAAATAAGGTACAAGCTAAAGAGTATTATCACAACTCAAGTTTTTTGGAACACGGTGGTGCACCTGAAAAAGCGTTCCGTAATGCATTCGTTTACCAAATTGATAATTATCTTAAAACAAACGGTAAATATGTTAAGAGTGACGCTAAAATCACATATCAAGACGTTGAAGATTGTCTTATCTTAGTTGTATCATCATTCTCAACTCAAACCTCATACGAAAACCAAACTAAAAAAGCAATTACAAACAAGTTTATTCAAGAGGCAATGACTGA
>JAZLET010000074.1:0-10247 GCA_045615405.1 Candidatus Fimenecus sp. | reverse complement strand
TTTTCAGCGCCACCCTTTGTAAGAAGTGTTTCAGCTGTTGGAAGCATTGCACGACCAATAATACCGATTGCAACTGCTGCGAAAAGTGAAATAACAACCCAAACTGTTGCAATTCTTCTTGACTTTTTAAGTTCACTTGCTTTACGAATAGCCATAAAACGAAGAAGAACCTGTGGCATACCAAAATAGCCAAGCCCCCAAGCAAGCATTGAGGCAATTGTAAGTACTGGATAATTTGATGCATTGCCAAATACCGGTACACCATTTTCAACTAATTGCATACCTGCTTCATTTACCATTGGGTTTGCAATTTCAGTAAGTGAGAAATAGCCTTGAATTGTTTGTGCATTTGCAATAACCTCGCTAATACCACCTGCATTGATTGTACCAAGCACCAAAACTGAAACAAGAGCTATAATCATAACAATACTTTGCATAAAGTCAGATGCACTTTCAGCAAGGAAGCCACCAAGGAATGTATAAACCACAACGAAAATTGCACCTACAAGCATCATTGATGTATATGAATAGCCAAACAATGTGCTGAAAAGCTTACCGCAAGCAACAAAACAGCTACCTGCATAAACTGTAAAGAATACAATAATTAAAAGTGATGCGATAATTCTAATAATCTTTTTACCTTCGTGGAAACGGTTACTAAAGAATTCAGGCACTGTGATAGCATCACCACAAATTGCTGAATAGTTACGAAGGCGCTTTGCAACAATAAGCCAGTTAAGGTATGTACCAAGTGCAAGACCCACCGCAGTCCAAGTAGCGTCGGCAAGACCACACCAATATGCAACACCTGGAAGTCCCATAAGAAGCCAACCACTCATATCAGATGCCTCAGCACTCATAGCCGCAACCCAAGGGCCTAAGCTTCTACCGCCTAAGAAATAGTTTTCAGTATTTTTGTTTGCTCTACGTGCAAAGAATACGCCAATGCCAATAACAATAAGCATATACCCTGCCATAGCAAGAAATATCTTCATTTGGTCAGACATTTCACTCATCCTTTCATTCCGTGGAATATTACCCCACTATATATACTATTATATTGTAATAAAAAAATGGTAATTTGTAAAGAGTTTTATCAATACAAATTACCATTTAATGTATTTTTAAGTTATTTTTTTAAGATCGGGCAACTCATCAAGAGTGATTACATAGTCATCGTTGTAAATTTCTTTTAAATTTTCAATAGAATTTGTATCTACAACATATTCAGTATGCCATGCTAAAAACCATACCCATTTTGCCTTTTCTTTCTTTAATTCATTGACGGTTGGGATTGTACCGCACTCGTGAAAGCAAACTGGTTTATTATTTTTCACTACATTTTTTACTGCTTTGAACAAGTCCCTGTGAGCTCCCACTTCATAGGAGTCCGCCCCTGCAATATCAACATACTCATCACCCGGGTAAAAGTCTTTATACATTTCATTTTTATGTGAAAAACCAAGCACCCATATAAGGTTATCTAGTCCCCAGTGATTTGTGTAACGATCATACATTAAAATCCAAAGCTTTTTAAAGTTTTCGGCACCTCCGCGACTCCACCAAAACCAGTCGCCATCAAGTTCGTGGAATGGTCGCCACAAAACGGGAATCCCCTTTTCTCGCAACTCTTTTAATGCCTTTGCGCCTTTGTCCATACCCTCTATGAGCGTTTTGTATTCGTCGGTGCCTTCGGTGAGTGCTTTGCCCCAATCTTTTATGTCAGTTTCTTTGCATTCTTCCCAACTACCGCTGAAATCCGCACCACAATGCCAACATATTGAAACGATTCCGCCTTTTTCATACCACTCAATTGCTCTACGATTTACGCCTTCAAAGTCATCATTCATATAGTCAAGTCCGCGAATTGCAGGGTATTTGCCTGTATGCTCGTAAATGTATTCAAACTCATACTGCTCACCGTCAACCCAAGTGGATTCTTGCTGACCTGAAATTATAGCATTACCGTAGGTTTCGCAAATATATGCGTATAGTTGTTTCGCATTTTCACTTGCCTTCTCATTTGAAAGTTTATACTCTTTTTCACCTGTGCAACCGCAAAGAAATAAAAGTGTAATTACAAGTAAAACTGCAGTTATTTTTTTACTCACGATTCTTGATTTCATTAGGCACTCTTTCCTCGGAATTTGTAAGATTTTCTACCCCATATTTTTCCACCTATTAGTTAAAACTTTTCATTAAAACGACGTTCGTATTCCTTTGCTAACTCATCACGGAAATTAGGGTGTGCAATATTTATAAGAGCCCTTGCTCTTTCTTTCATTGTTTTGCCCTTAAGCTGAGCTATGCCATATTCAGTAACAACATAATTCACATCATTTCTTGTTGTTGCAACCGCTGAATAGTCAGTAATTTTAGGCACGATTTTTGAAACTGTGCCACCCTTTGCCGACGAAGGCATTGCCATAATTGAGCGACCGCCCTTACTCATAGTTGCACCACGGACAAAGTCAACTTGTCCCCCAATTCCTGAAAATTGATTAGCTCCAATTGTGTCAGACACAACTTGTCCCATAAGGTCAATTTCAATACAAGAATTTACTGACACCATATTATCGTGTTGTGCAATTATAAACGGATTATTTACATAATCCATTGGTGCCATTTCTACATCTTTATTACCATTTAAAAAGTCAAACAGTTTTTTTGTGCCAAAAGCAAAGCCGAGAATTGTTTTGCCCTTGTTAAGTGTCTTCTTTGAGTTGTTGATTACACCACTTTTAATCAAATCAACAACACCATCTCCCACCATTTCAGAGTGAAGACCCAAATCTTTTTTATGCTTTAACTCTTCACAAATAGCGTTTGGAATTCCACCAATACCAAGTTGAATACAGTCACCATTATTGATAAGAGAGGCACAATTTTTACCGATTTGTCTTTCAACGTCAGTAATTGGTGGCGCTGGGACTATTGGCAAATCTTCATTAAACTCTACGAAATAATTGAACTCCGAAATATGCTTTCTTGCAGCGCCATAAGTGTATGGCACATTTTTATTAACCTGTGCAATTTTTAACTCACAATGTGAAAGAGTTGTTTCAATGTAGTCACAGTTTGTGCCAAGAGAAACATAACCATCCTCATCAGGCGGAGCAACCGACAACACAGTAACTCGTGGTTTTACAATATCTCGTAAAACCATTGGGGCTTCCGAAAGGTAACAAGTTGTAAAATCCGCAGCACCCTCATTAATTGCTTTGCGGTTAGATGCCGATGCAAAAAACGAGTTATAACTGAAATGACCTTTTACTTCTTCATCAACCCAAGGTGTTTCACCAAGTAAAAGCATATTGATTACCTGCACATTGTGAAAATCCTTGTAATTTTCACGCATAGCACGGACAATCGCCCTTGGCTCACCACAGCCAAAAGACATAACTACTTTATCGCCATCTTTAATATGGCTTATTGCAGTTGTTGCGGACACAAGTTTTTTGTTGTATTCGTTTTTCCAACTCATAAGGTTACCTTTTCTTTCTAAAATATAAAGTCATTATACACTATGGAGATTTTATATGTCAAATTTATTGTTGTTTTTTTATGACTTTTACCTATATAAAAAGTAATATTCTTCGTGTATAATTTAATTATTAAATAACAAAGGATGTGTTGCTAAGTGACATATGTTAGTAAAAAAGAAAAACGTAGCTTCTTAGCTGGTCTTGCAGGGCAAAATGTTGTTTATTGCTTTATTGGTGCTTCTTTCTTTCAATACTTTTTAACTGATATTGCACAATTCCCTGCACACTATGTTGCTATTCTTCTTATTGTAATGAAGATATGGGATGGTGTTAACGACCCTATTGTAGGTTCAATTGTTGACCGTCATCGTTTTAAGAATGGTGAAAAATTACGCCCATTGCTTAAATACACACCTGTACCTGTTGGTATTTTCACTGTTCTTATTTTTGTTGTATTCTCAACCGCTGAAGAGCTTTTATGGCTTCGTATGGGTTACTTTGTAATCATGTATTTGTGTTGGGATATTTCCTACACTATGCAAGATGTAGCAATTTGGGGTATGACCGCAGTTGTTACTCCTGACTCAAATGAGCGTGATAAGTTTGTTCAAATGGCTCGTACAATCGGTTCAATTTTCTATGGCGTTTTCAGTGCAGTTGTTCCTATGGTTATGGAAATCGTTGCAAAACAGTCAGGTAATTCACTTGCTCTTATGACTGTTTTGTTTGCAGCAATCTTTGGCCTTGGTGGTGCACTTGTCAGTGCAAAATGCTATAAGGCACAAGAAAGAGTGCGACTTGTAAAACCCGAGCAACAACAGACATCTATTGGCGAGTGTTTTAAATTATTATTCCAAAACAAGATGCTTATGCTTATAACTCTTTCAAACATTTTTGGCTCGCTTGCATTCGGCAACTCACTTGTTACATATTTCTTTAAATACAAAATGGAGCCTGTTTTTGTTGCAGGATTTGAACTTGGGCCTTTAACTCTTACAACTGTTTATGGTGCAATCACTTATGCGCCAAGCTTTTTAGGTATGATTTTCGCTGACAAGCTTAAGGTGAAATTCGGTGGTTATAAAAATCTTCTTATCTTTATTCAGGTTTGCACTATCGTTGGTAAAGTCCTTGCTTGGATTATTGGCTTTAATGGTAACAACATTCTTATTGGTATGATTATTATGGCAATTTGCTCAATTCCATCAGGTGCTGCAAGTATTGCACAAACCTCACTTTTCTGCGATAGCGTTGACTATATGGAATGGAAAACTGGTAAACGTACTGAGGGTGTTACCTTTGCAATGCAAACCTTCTTTACAAAAATTTCAAGTGGTATTACAGGTGCTTTGGCTACTTTTTCACTTAGTATTCTTGGTTATGTTGCAGTTGAAGATGTAGAAGGTGCAGTTTATCTTGGCACACAAACCGCAGCCTTTGAAAATTGGATTTGGCCACTTACAATGCTTACACCTGCCCTTGCAGCAGTGCTTTATATAATTCCATTACTTTTAATCAAATACACACCTGAACAAAAAGCACAGGTTGAAAAAGAGTTGGCTGAGCGCAGAGCAAAAGCAGAAATTACTGAATAAAAAACACATAAGAAAAGGACTTGCAAAACTGCAAGTCCTTTTTTATTACTCAAATTCCTTTTCGGCTTCTATTAAATCGGCAACGGTATTAATATTAAACTCTTTTTTAGCAACCATAATTGCTAAGCCACAATAACCTGACTTAACTAAATAATTAAAGCAATCGCACAAGTCAAAAAGCGTATTTGTTTTAGTTTCATAAATTTCTTTTATGATTTTTACTGTTACATCACTGAAGATACTAAAGCCTGTACCCTTTATATTGTTGGTGACAACCTTTGGCTTTTCAATACACTTTACAAGCAAAGAATCACTATCTATTTCAACAGAAAAGTTGTTTTTGATTTTTTCAGGATTTTCGTCATAAGTAATTCCGCAATAAAAATCAAACTTTTCATCTTTTAATGCGTTTTTAATTGCTTCGCTTTGCAAATCAACGAAAATTTCATCAGCCAACTGTAATACGACAGTTTCATCGTTACCGATAACCTTTAACGCTTGTACAAAAGCATCTACTAATCCATTTTGCTCTTGTTGCTCAACATAATTAAGTGCTATATTTTCGTATTTATCACCAATGGTATTTTTTATTAAGTCGCCTTCTTTACCGATGACAATATACGCCTTTGTGACTTTTAACTGCACTAAGTTATCAAGAGCATACGCTATTAAATTCTTTTCGTTTATTTTTATGAGTGGCTTACAGCAAGCTTCGTTTTTGCTGTTTTTCAGGCGTTTGCCATCACCTGCCGCCAATATCACACCAACCATTTAAATCCTCTTCTTTATATATCTTAATAGTTAATTCTTTTTTCTTCTACGATTAATGGCTTTTCGGTAATATTATTTTTAATTGCAATAATATACTCAAGCACAATTGCAACAACGATAATTGCAATTAAAACCGCTGCCAAGATACATCTTAAAATCACTGCATTTGCAATATTAATAGCGTTTACTGTCAAGAAACTTGGAAGTGCAACAAAGACAAACTCCAACAACATAACTAAAAGAGCAATCACACAACAAAAAATTACTTTTCTTGGGAATTGGCTTGAATGTTGTGTAATACCACAAATTGCAAAATCGTAATATTTGTTAAGATTAAATTTAGATTTTCCCTTTTTTCTTGCATCCTGAGTGTAATAGATAAAATCAATACGTGTAGCATATTCACTAACAATACCTCTTAAAAAAGGATTATTAGCCTTTATCTTTTTCAATACTTCAACAAAACTTTTATCAAATAATTCAAATTCTGTAGCATGAGGAGTCATATTCATACCAAAAATTTTAATCATTACATAATAAAATACTGTTCTAAGGAAATATACGAATTTATTTTCTCTACTTTTATTCTTTATGCCAAGAACAACCTGAGCGCCATTTTCCCATTTTTCAAGAAGCTCTGGAATATGCTCAGGAGGATTTTGTAAATCGGCATGAATTATAATAGCACAGTCGCCTTTTGCTTGTTGCATACAATAGAATGTACTTCTTAAATATCCAAAGTTTCTCGCATAAAAAACGGCTTTAACTTCATTATGGCTATAACAAAGCTCTTCAACTGCCTCACGAGTACCGTCAGTAGACCCATCGTCAAAAAACACTATTTCGTATGTATAGTTTTCCAACTTTTTAAACACAGCAGTAATCCTGTCGTAAATTTCATTTACCATAGAAATTTCATTATAAATTGGAACAACTACCGATACATGTTTTCTATTGTCGCACATCATCTATCACCTATTATTTTTCTTAAAGATTGTTTTTAACAACTTTATACCGTGCTTTACATAATTCTTTAATATAATTGGATTAGACATACAATAAAGCACTTTTTTTATTAAATATGTTGGTCTTAAATAAAATTTAAGCAAATATTTATTCCTAATTTTTTGGATTTCATCCATAGATACAAACTGTGTACCAATAGTATTAGGCGAAAAATAATCATTTCCCCAAGCAGCTGATTTAATTGTGTTATACTGCTCACATTGTGAATACAATTCAGTACCAAAATAAGGCATTGCAATATGCACTTCTATAAAATCAGGGTCAATATCAAAAATAAATTTCAAAGTTTCAGTTATATCTTCCTTTGTTTCCCAAGGAAAGCCTATCATAAAGAAACCAAAAAGAGGGAGCTTTGCTTTTTTAATAAGCTTTGCTGCACGAAGATTATCTTCACGAGTTGTACCCTTTTTTATTTTCTTAAGAGTTTCATTGTTTCCACTTTCAAAACCAACAGCTATCATAAAACAACCGGCTTTTTTAAGTTTCTCAAGTAATTCGTATTCAAGTGGCTTTACTCTTGAATTGACGGTAAACTCAATTTTCCCATATAATTCAGAGTTAATTATTTTGTCACACAATGCTGATGCCCACTGAGCGTCAATTGTAAATGTGTCTGCCTTAAAAAAGAAGTTTTTAATGCCATGTTTATAATAACATTCTTCTATCTCCGCAAAAATATTTTCAACACTTCTTTTTCTAAGATTTCTTCCTGAAATAATTGGAGTAAGACAATATGTACACCCTGCTGGACATCCACGAGACACTTGAATTGTTGCCATCGGCTCGCCTGTATCAGGTCTTGGATACAATTCATTTTTCATAAGGTCTCTTGCTGGAAAAGGTATATCGTCTAAATCTTTAAACCAACAATCAAAACTAGTCTTTATAAAATTGCCATCTTTTTTATATATAATTCCGGGAATATTGTCAAAAGCATTATTTTTAGAAATAATACAATCAACCAAGTCACCGATAACTGTATCAATTTCTCCGCCAACAAGGTAACTGACATTTTGTAAGTCTAGTGTTTTTAAAATCTCAATTGGCGTATTGAAGAAAATAGCGCCTTTTATAATAAATTCACAAGAATGGAATTCTTTTATCCAACCTATAAATTCCAAATCGCTGAGTATTGTTGCATTGGTTGTGCTAATTACAATAATATCTGGTGAAAAGTCTAGTATATTAGCCTTTACTTCATCAAGAAGTGATTTTTCTGTTTGATAATCCCTTAAAAGCACCTCATAGTTGCGCTTTCTTAAAACTGCAGCTGCATATCCTAAATCGTTGCAAGCATGAATAGTTGCAACAGCGGATTCGTCTAGATTGCATTGTGCACGGTCTTCACTTCGTTGATACGCTTTCCCTGGGGGATATAGCAACATTACTTTATTCATTGCATACTACTCCAAATTATACTTTGCTTAATTATATCATAAAAAATTAATGAATATCAAGTGTTTAACAATTGATTATTATTAAATTCACCAACCAACACTGCAAGTTTGACTTGATTTATGTTTTATGCTAAAATCATTTTGTAAAATATGTTAAATTCCTAAAGGGTGTTGTCTATGATGAAAAAAATAAAAAGTATAGATTTTTTCTTTCCCGTGGCCTTGTTATTAGGATTGTCAATACACATCTTTTTTCTTTTTATTGTTCCATTTTCTAATGATGAAGGATTTTATGCATCAATTCCATTTCGTCTTATAAATGGTGATAGTTTAATTCAACACGAATGGCACCTTTCACAGTTTTCGGCATTGTTTTCATACCTGCCAGTATATATTTGGACCGCCCTTAAAGGCACTACTGAAGGTATGTTTATTTTTTTAAGATGTGTATATCTTGCAATTCACACATCCGTTGCCATTGGAATATACGCCTTTTTTAGAAAATATGGTAAATGGGCAATTGTAGCAGCATTACTATTTTACATACAAATACCATATAGAATACAAGCAATAAGCTATCATTCAATGTTTGTTGCATTTTTATTATTGTTATCACTTTGTTTGATTTCAGTTTATGAAAAAAATAATGTCAAGAGTTATGTATTTGCTGGTATATGCTTTGGCTGTTGTTGTGTATGCAATCCACTTTTCTGTATTGTATTCGCACTATATCTTTTTGTTTGTGCTTTATGGACAAAGCGTGGCAGTTTTAAAAATATTGCACTCAAAATCAAATTTCCTAAAGCCTCAAGCGAAAATAAAAAACTCACCAAAAAACAAAAAAGGCAACGAAACCAAGAGTTACCTAACGTCTTTCCTAATATGGAAAATTACACCTGCTTTTTCAACAAAAATGCTATTTTATGGTTTTGTTGCGGAATTCTAATAATCGCTATTGTTTCGGTGATGTTCTTCTTTTTAACTGGCGGAACATTTGATTCCGTTTTAATTAATTTAGAAAATCTTTTAGGTAGTAGTGAATATGATGTAGCATCCGATTCTATTTTCTCAAAAATCGGTGCAACAATTGGTTATTTTAGCATGGCTACTCTTGGTATGCCTTGGATTTTACCAGTAGTGTTTATAGTATTATTACTTGATAAAAAAAGAAGAAACAATGCACATCGTCTCTTCTATTTATTTGTATCTCTTGTATGGTCAGTAATATTTACTTTTGGTGTTTTGAGAAATCCTGAAATCTATGTATGTGCTATTTCATTACCATTTTTCGTAGTTTCTACCATATGCTATATATTAACGGAAAATAAAAACAAAGTATTGTTTTACTGTATGTATGTACCTTGTTTAATAGCTACATTTTGTCACTATCTTGCCGCTGATACACATTGGGCTGCCATTGGACTTGTTCTTGCAGTTAATACTGTTGCCGGTACATTTTTTGCAATGGATTTATGCAAAGAGATGCATTTTGATTCAAAACAAATTACTGAAGCAAAGGCTGGCAAGGTGCTTTCCGTTTTGTGTCGTAGCTTAATAATTCTCGGTTTAATCTTACAAATGCTATTTTGTGGCGTATTTTATCTATATGGTCAAATTCTTGGGAATGAGGCTCCTAAAGCAACAAAAGGTCCTTACTTAGGAATGTATATGACCCAAGAGCAACACGAAACATACAACAAAACAATAAATGATTTAGATTACATAAAATCTATTAGCAATAAAAATGACCCTGTTTTAATAGCATCATACAACAATTGGATGTACATATATTTAGAACGCCCTATAGCTACATACACCACATGGTATCGCGGTAGTCTTGACTCAAAGCAATTAATGGCTTACTACAAAGCAAACCCTGAAAAAACGCCTAAATATATTTATATTGAATCAGCAAATCCTGACAGCCAAATAGTTCAAAACGCTATGAATATAACCCAAGAAATGTTTACATT
>JAZLET010000073.1:0-16044 GCA_045615405.1 Candidatus Fimenecus sp. | reverse complement strand
TCTTTCTTTTCAGACATTTCACATACCTCCGGATTACTTTGTTTCCCTATGAAGAGTGTGTTTCTTGCAGAATCTGCAATATTTGTTCATCTCAATTCTGTCGGGAGTGTTCTTCTTGTTTTTCTTTGTGTTGTAGTTGCGTTGTTTGCACTCTGTGCAAGCTAATGTGATTTTTACTCTCATTTTTCGGCACCTCCGTTAATATGTTACTTGAAAAATCAGCAAGTAACTGTGTATAGCCTTCCTCTATAAAAATGGGCACAAAAATAAAGCCCTCTTCTACGAGGTACAGGTATTCTAACACACAAGTCAATAGATGTCAATAGGTAATTTTGAATTTGTTTTCAATATTATTAGGGTGAGAGAAACCCCTCACCCTAACATACTTTGTCATAAATATATTACTTGACTGCGTTCATATAATTTTCTTTGTTTAATGTAACGGTATAACCATCAATACCTCTTTTTTTATAAGCAATGTAGTCAGAACGAATTGCATCTACTTTTAATTGCTTTTCGCCTATAGCATCCAAATCTAAATAATCCACTGGGTCATAGAAAACTTGAATAATATATTGTTGCATATTTCTAGCCAAATCTTCATTATTACTGCTATCGTAATGTTTTTCTTTTACCACATTATACAAGCTTTGGTCAACAGCAAAGTTAGAATCGTATGTAGTTGCTTTTGTAAAGCCTACACTGTAGTGACCCTCATACTCTCTAAGCTCTTCTGTTCGTTTTTCGCACTCGTTGTATACTGTATTTAATTTTTCATCACTATTTATACCATTCTTGCCAAACCAAGCACGAATTCTTGCAAGTTCAGCGTCTACAACTTCTTGAGGTGTATCAATAGAGCATTCAAATAAAATATAGGACTTTGCATAGCAATTATTTCTTATAGCTTTATTTCGCTCACTCTCTCTAATTTTTAAAGTGCCTTTATCTACAAGGGCAACCATAACTTTTTCTTCTATTTCAGAATATGGATTTAAATACATTCTATAAGTTGTTGATTCATCAGTAGTTAATCCCGATGGTTCAT
Organism: Candidatus Fimenecus sp.; assembly: GCA_045615405.1. Classification (GTDB taxonomy): domain Bacteria; phylum Bacillota; class Clostridia; order Oscillospirales; family Acutalibacteraceae; genus Fimenecus. The sequence continues at coordinate 14,996 of JAZLET010000073.1, read as the reverse complement.
AGTAGCTAGTAGTATCACGACTAATTCCAAGTTCGTTTGTCTTGTTGTTTATCCATTGAAATTCTTTTTGCAACTCAATTGACTTATTTAATGCAGATGCATTTGGTACTGAACTATCAAAATAACTTGGTGCTTTATATGTATTCAACACAGAATTTTTAAAATAATATAAGTTCTTGAGTTTTGGACTTGTCACCGCAAGATATGCATATTTTGATGAGAATGCAGGAGAACCATTTATTTCTAAAGTTATTGATTTATCAGTTGTATATTTCACCTTACTGTTTACATTCTCAGGTTTCTTTGTTGTAGTTTCGTTTTTATTAGGTTTTTTAGTTGTACTTTCCTGTTTACCTGTAGTTGATTCAGTTGTTGATTCTTCATCAGCAGACTTAGTTGTTGATTCAGTTGTAGTTTCAGTCGTTGACTCTTCGCCTTGTGCTGTTTGCTCAGTTGTATTTGTGTTTTCATTATCTTTTTTAGGATTTGTTAAAAAACATACAGCCACTGTTACACTGGCAATTATTGCAACAACTATTACCCAAAATGCAGGTTTTTTATAATTTAACATAGCTTTAACTCTCCCTTTCACACTTACCTCCCCAAAAGCAAGTGGACAAATCATAATTTTTCTTCTCAATGAACTACAGTTCACCAAGGTTTCCATATATCCCTTTTTGTCGTTATTATCCATATCTTTTATGACTTTTTCATCACAAGCAAGTTCAATATCGCGACTAAGAAGGATATACCCAATCCAAAGCACAGGATTAAACCAGTAAACTGTTAACAGCGCAAACCCTATTGGTTTCCACCAATGGTCAAAGCGCTTAAGATGTGCTTGTTCGTGAGCAATAACATATTCCATATCTTGCTCACCCATTGACGATGGTAAATAAATTCTTGGCTTAAAAAGTCCTAAAATAAATGGAGTTGTAACATTATCACAAATCCAAATATTATCTTTTATATTGATTGCCGCGCGAACATTTTTAAGAATTTTAAGGTAGCTTATGAGTGTATATAAAAGCATTACAGCAACACCCACCAACCAAACGATTGACGCAACATATGTAACAATCAACAACGGATTAATATAATCACCATCAGGAGCGCAAATTTCATTAAATGTAAGACTTCCGTTTGCTAAACCCAATTCATAATACACTGGATTATTGCCAATGTAACCAAGAATTTCGCCACCGCTTACATCAACACTTGAATGTGAATTTACAAGTTCGGGTGGAACTAACTCAGCAGTTGGAATAACACTCAAAATACTTTCTATTGACAACGGACAAGCTAAACGAATTCCAACTAATCCCCACATTATAATGCGTAATGATTTTGGCGCTTTCTTGAAAAGCATTCTAAACACTACAACAGCTAGTACAAGCCAACTCGCTGTTATGCTCATATTAAACAAATTTAAAAATATATCGCTCATCAATCTTTCTCCCCAATAGAATCAATCATTTTTCTAATCTCTTTAATTTCTTCAGCAGAAAGTGGTTTGCGACTTGAAAACGCTGCTAAAAATGCAGGCAACGAGCCTTTAAATGCTTCATCAACAAAATTCTCACTTTGTATCGCATAGAACTCGTCTTTTGAAATTAGTGAAGTAACTATACTATCTTCGGTTTTAAAAATTCCCCTATTGCATAGTTTCTTTAACACCGTATAAGTAGTTGTTCTTTTCCATTCTAACTCTTTACTACATTCATCAACAAGTTCTTTTGTTGTCATAGGTTCATTTTTCCATATAATCTCGGCAAAACGAGATTCTACTACACCTAATCTAACACTTTCCATAAATATCACCTCCAAATTTGTCTACAGCCAATAGACTGCATCTATAGTCTATCATCTATAGACAAGATTGTCAAGAGTTTTTTTATTTTTATTTTCGGCATCTTGTTCTATTCAAAATTTGTAATTAAAATTATTACTAAATATTGTATAATTATAAATATACCTTTTATATATTTTGCCAAAGTTGATTTTTTTCGTCATTTTGTGTTGACGGGATTTTAGATTTGTGGTAAAATTCATTCAATAAATTTAAGGAGTGGTGACAATGTTGAATCAAGTTTACAAACAAAAAAACATTGGTATTGCTATTCCTGCTTCTATCGGTTGTTCTCATTGTACAAGCGGTAGCATTTCTCATTTTACATTTATTTTTTAACGACGGTTTTCCCGTCGTTATTTTTTTGTATTTTTTGATTATTTATTATTGAATAATACAAATTAATATAGTATAATAATTATTTGAAATAAAACGAAAGGCTGGTGTGAATTTTGAAAGCGTATTTAATGCTTGAAGACGGCTCTATTTATTCAGGTAAAGCCGCTGGAAAATTCAAAGAAACTGTATTTGAAGCTGTATTCAACACATCAATGACCGGATATGTTGAAAATCTTTCAGACCCTGCTAATGTGGGCAAAGGTATTATTATGACCTACCCTCTTATTGGCAACTATGGTGTTTGTCTTGAGGACATGGAGGCGGACAAGCTCTTCCCTTCTGCACTTTTAGTGCATGAGCTTTGTGATACTCCATCAAACTTTAGATGCGAAATGACACTCAATGAATTGCTTAATAAGTATGATGTACCTTGTGTTACCGACCTTGATACTCGCGCAATTGTTATGAATCTTCGTGATAATGGTACAATGAGAGCGATTATTACTGATGATATTTCAAACAAGGATGCTTTACTTGCAAAAATCAAAGAATTTGATATGCAAAAGTTTAAAATCGCTACAACTGAAAAGAGTGTAGTATCAACTGATGGTATTAAGGTTGCATTTATTGACCTTGGCGCAAGAAAAAGCTCTGCACTTTCATTTGCGAATAAGGGGTTTGCGGTTACAACATATTCTTATAATGTGACCGCTGATGAAATTCTTAAATCCGATGCACAGGGCGTTGTAATTTCAAATGGTCCTGAAATATTTGGCGCATTTGAAAGTCTTATAAATGAAATCAAAAAGCTTATGAATGCTAATATGCCTATTTTTGCAATCGGTACAGGTCATCAACTTGTAGCATTAGCAAATGGTGGTAAGGTTGAAAAAATGCTCTACGGTCATAGAGGAGCAAATCTTCCAGTTAAATTCACAGCAGCAGATGAAACATATATTACAACACACAATCACGGTTTTACAGTTACTGATGATGGTGTACCAGCAAACGCTAAAGTTTTATGTATAAATGTAAACGACAATGAAATTGAAGGTCTTTCATATAAGAATGCTCTTACAGTTCAGTTTACTCCTGATACTGCAAGAGGTCATAATACATCCTTCTTATATAATGATTTCGCAAAAATGATTAAGGAGGGCAAATAAAATGTTAGATAAAAGCATTAAAAAAGTAATGGTTATCGGCTCTGGTCCTATCATTATTGGACAAGCAGCTGAATTTGACTACGCTGGTACTCAAGCTTGTCGCTCTCTTAAAGAAGAAGGTGTTGAGGTTGTTCTTGTAAACTCTAACCCTGCTACAATTATGACTGACGGTGATATTGCAGACAAGGTTTACATTGAGCCACTTACAATTCCTACACTTACAAAAATTATTGAAAAAGAAAAGCCAGACTCACTCCTCCCTTCTCTTGGTGGACAAACAGGTCTTAACTTGGCTATGGAATTAAACGAGCTTGGCATCTTAAGAGAAAATAATGTTCGTCTTATTGGTATTAACGCTGAATCAATTAAAAAAGCGGAAGATAGACAGGAATTTAAAGATACAATGGAAGCTATTGGCGAACCTTGTATTGAATCACTTGTTGTTGAAACAGTTGAAGATGCTTTAGATTTCTCAGCTAAAATTGGCTACCCTGTTATTGTTCGTCCTGCATACACACTTGGTGGTACAGGTGGTGGTATTGCTTATGATGAAAAGCAATTATTTGAAATCGCATCAAACGGTATCCGTCTTTCTCGTGTAAATCAAGTTCTTATTGAAAAATGTATTTCTGGCTGGAAAGAAATTGAATTTGAAACAATGCGCGACTCAAAGGGTAACTGCATTACAATTTGTTCAATGGAAAACCTTGACCCTGTTGGTGTTCATACAGGTGACTCTATTGTTGTTGCTCCTGCACAAACACTTATGGACAAAGAATATTCAATGCTTCGTAATGCTGCTCTTAACATTATTGATGCCCTTGATATTCAAGGTGGTTGTAATGTTCAATTTGCACTTCACCCAACATCATTTAAATATGCTGTTATTGAGGTTAACCCTCGCGTTTCTCGTTCATCAGCATTGGCATCAAAGGCAACTGGCTTCCCTATTGCACGAGTTGCATCTAAAATTGCTCTCGGTTTAGGTCTTGATGAAATTCCTAATGCTGTTACAGGTAAAACATTTGCATCTTTTGAGCCTACAATTGACTATATTGTATGTAAATTCCCTAAGTGGCCATTTGATAAGTTTGTTACTGCTAAAAAGACACTTGGCACACAAATGAAGGCAACTGGCGAAGTTATGTCTATTGCTCGTACATTTGAAGCTGCACTTCACAAGTCACTTCACTCTCTTGAAGAAAACAAAGAATCACTTCTTCTTGATTCATTTATGGAAATGAGTACCGAGGAGATACATGATGCTCTTTACAATGTTGACAATCTTCGTGTATATGCTATTGCAGTTGCAATCTACAAAGGGATTGAGCTTAGTGAAATCCACAACATCACAAAGATTGATATGTGGTTCTTAAACAAGATTAAGAATATTGTTGAAATGGAAAAGACACTTAAAACAGGTAAATGCGACCAAGAAACTCTTTTCCAAGCTAAGAAAATGGGCTTCACTGACAATATTATTGCAAAGAACGTTGGTACTACAAAGAGTGCGATTAAGCATCTTCGCAAACTTTGGAACATTATGCCATCATTCTCAATAGTTGATACTTGTGCCGCTGAATTCAAGGCACAAACACCTTACTATTATTCAGATTATGGCATTGCTAATGAGGTTAATCCAAAAACTGACAAGAAAAAGATTATGGTTCTCGGTTCTGGTCCTATTCGTATCGGTCAAGGTGTTGAATTTGACTACTGTTCAGTTCACTCAGTTTGGGCACTTAAAAAAGCAGGTTGCGAAGCAATTATTGTAAACAACAACCCTGAAACAGTTTCAACCGACTTTGACGTTTCAGATAAGCTTTATTTTGAACCACTTACTCCTGAATATGTTACAAGTATTGTTGAACTTGAAAATCCTGATGGTGCTATTGTTCAGTTTGGTGGTCAAACTGCTATTAAGCTTACAAAGACACTTAATGATTTAGGTGTTAAAATCCTCGGTACTGACGCCGACCACGTTGACGCAGCTGAAGATAGAGAAAGATTTGACGAAATCCTTGAATTTTGCGATATTGCTCGTCCAAAGGGACAAACAGTATTCACTACACAAGAAGCTATTGCAGCAGCGCACAGCTTAGGCTACCCTGTTCTTGTTCGTCCAAGCTATGTTCTTGGTGGACAAGGTATGCAAATTGCAGCAAGTGACGAAGATATCATTGAGTTTATGGATATTATCACAAGAACAATTCCTGACCTTTCAGAGCACCCTGTTCTTGTTGACAAATACCTTATGGGACAAGAGGTTGAGGTTGACGCTATTTGCGATGGCAAAGACATTCTTATCCCTGGTATTATGGAGCACATTGACCGTGCAGGTATTCACTCAGGTGACTCAATTTCAGTTTACCCTGCAGTTACTCTCTCTCCTAAAGTACAAAAAACAATTGTTGATTATACAAAGCGTCTTGCATCTGCATTACACGTTATTGGTATGATGAACATTCAGTTTATTGTTCTTCGCGAGACAGTTTATATTATTGAGGTTAACCCACGTTCTTCAAGAACAGTTCCTTACATCAGTAAGGTTACAGGTATTCCCGCTATCAGCCTTGCAACAAGAGCTATGCTTGGTGAAAGAATTGCTGATATGGGTTATGGTACTGGTCTTTACAAGAACAGCGGCTACTATGCAATTAAGCTTCCAGTATTCTCATTTGAAAAGATTATTGGTGCTGACACCTCTCTTGGCCCTGAAATGAAATCTACTGGTGAAGTTCTTGGTATTTCAACTGACTATAATGAAGCACTTCTTAAAGCATTTGAAGGCGGCGGAGTTTCAATGCCTAAGGATGCAAAGATTGTTGTTACTGTTCGTGATAAAGATAAGAAAGAAGTAGGTGAAATGCTTAAAGAATTTAAAGATTCTGAATTTGAATTCTATGCAACACCAGGTACTTGCAAGGTTATTCGTGAGGCAGGCATCCCTTGTAAAGAGGTTAATCCACTTACCGGACCTTCACCTAACATCTTAGATATGCTTAACAATGGTGAGGTTTCACTTATTATAAACACACCTACACATGGTCGTCTTGCAAACCGTGACGGATTTAAGCTTCGTCGTCTTGCAGTTGAGTCAGGTACATCTTGTCTTACATCTCTTGACGCGGCACTCAGCGTTATGAGAAGTACATTTGTAGTGCCTGAAGACCAAATGAGTCTTACTGACATTGCTTCACTTAAATTATAATATTTTGTAAAATTATTTCATAAAATCTAAAGTCGGAATTGAGTGCATATGGCTCAATTCCGACAATTTTTAATAAAGGAGATAACTCAATGGCTGATATTATTGATTACGCTTTATTAAATGCACATAAAGATTTTGACACACTACCCTACTCGCAAATTGATGGGCTTATTTTCGCACAGCTTTCATATTTAAATTATGACAATATCGTATCTAATACAAAAAGCAAACGCAAAGGATTGTATTTCTCTGATATTGTAGAAAATGAAAACTATGAGAATATTTTCCCATTAGAGCGCACCGCTGAAAGAAATAAGAAATTACTTGGTGCGGTAGCATATAGCAAAAGATATGGGAAAGTAAGAGTAAATTACTATGAAGATATTTTTGACATAGAAAAGGATACTCAGTTTTGTGCGATTACATTCATTTTACCTAATGGTGATGCTTGTATTGCTTTCCGTGGTACTGATTCTACAATTACTGGTTGGAAAGAAAACTTCAATATGCTTTTCACCTCCCCTGTTGCTGCTCAAAGCCATTCTATTGATTATGTAAACACAGTCGCAAAAAAGATTAAAGGCAAAATTATTCTTACAGGTCACTCTAAAGGTGGCAACCTTGCAATTTATGGTGGCACAATGTGCTTACCAATTGCTAAAGATAAAATTATTGAAATTCAAGCTTTTGATAGTCCTGGATTTACAAAGGATTTTATTGAATCAAAAGAACATATTGAAACTGAAAAAATCATTAAGAAAATTATGCCTGAAGAATCACTTGTTGGTGTATTGCTTAATAATCGCGACAATTATCGTATCATTAAGAGTAATGGTGAGGGAATTCACCAACACGACCCATTTTTATGGCAAATTGATATCGCCAACAACGATTTTATTGATGGTGAAAAGTTGTATATGTCATCACAATTTTTTGACATCACCTTTAATGATTGGGTAAACAGTTCAACACCTGAACAAAGAGAACAATTTGTTGAAGCATTATTCCAAATGATTAATGCATTTAATTCAGAAAATGCTGTAAGCTTTGTGGACTGGTCTGACAACATTAAAAACAACTCTTCATTTGCTTATGAAACTCTTAAAGATTTAGACCCTGAGACGAGAAGTCTTGTGCTAAAAGGGTTGGGAAATCTTTTTTCAGCATTTAATAAGAATGTAAAATCTACACCTAAAAAGTTCTGGAACGATACATTAAAGAAATTCAAAGAAAGAGCAATTTCGGACGAATCAAATCAAGAGTGATTTGTTAAATATTAAAAACGTCAGTTCGCAACCATCCTGACGTAAAATAAAACTATGGAGTGATAAAAAATGAATAAGAAAAAGACGGTTTTTGTAGTTCAATCGGCAGTAATTGCGGCAATTTATGCAGGGCTTACCTATGTTGCCTGGCTACTTGGTGTGGCTTATGGTGGAATTCAGTTTAGATTTTCTGAAGCACTTACAATTTTGGCTTGTTTCTCCCCTGCCGCGATTCCCGGACTTACGGTTGGTTGCTTTTTAGGTAACATTACAAGTCCTTACGGAATTATTGACGTTATATGTGGCACTTTAGCTACACTTATTGCAGCAATTTTGTCATATAAGACACGAAACATTAGGTTTAAAGATTTGCCTTTGCTTTCAGCATTATTCCCAGTACTTTCAAATGCAATTATTGTAGGGCTTGAAATTACATTATTTATGCCTGAAGGATTTGCTTTTAAGGCGTTTCTCATTTCTGCTTTTCAGGTTGGATTCGGTCAGCTTGTAATGTGCTACGGACTTGGAATACCGTTGTATAAAGTAATTAAGAGATTAAAATTAGATAAGAAGTTATAAAATAAGCGTGATAGCCGATATTGGTTATCACGCTTTTTATTTTATCTCTCCATCCGTCAACGCTAACGCGTTGCCACCTCCCTCGTCAGTGGGAGGCAAAGTTCGGTTTTATATAAATACATATAAATATAATCCAAGGAAATGAAGAAGTGAACCGAGAATTATGAAGATATGGAATACTGCATGAATATACTTTTTCTTTTTGCCTATTCCGTAAAGAATTGCGCCTACTGTATATGCAACACCACCTGCAATCATTAAAACTATTGCAGTTGGTGTAAAATGTTTCCATAACACGAATACTGTCATAAATGATGACCATCCGATGACCATATAAAGAATCATTTGAATAGTTTTCGTTTTATTAAACAATGTAAATGTGATTACAACCGCTAACACTGCTGCCACCCAACAAGCTATAAGCAACCCGTATCCCATTATAGAATTAATTGGTGCTACCGCAAGTACCATATAAGGTGTAATTGTACCTACTATCATAAAATTAATCATAGCATGGTCTATTACGCGCATAACTTTTTTGGCATAGCTTGGTTTTAACCCATGATAAACTGATGAACAAACAAAAACCGTAAGCATTGTAACGCCATAAACAATACTTAAAAAAATATAATCAATACGATTACGCTCAATTCCACGATTAACACATAAGGCAATCACTACAAGTGCAAATACTGCACCGAGCATATGTGTTATAGAATTTACCCAATCTTCTTTTCTTGAATAATCCACAAGCTTAATTGAATCAAATCTACTCATAAGTTCACCTTCTTTGTATATATATTACTATCTTTTATAAATTATTTCAATACATAAAAAATGGTGCAAGGAATTAAACCTTACACCATAATTTTATTTTTTCTTTTTACCGAAGAAACCTTTTTTATCTTCGTTTAAATTATCAATATTAAACTCAATTGCAAGTTGTTTAATGAGCTCTTCTTGTTTTTCGGTAAGTTTCTTTGGAATATCAACGATAATGCGAACAAGCTGATCGCCTTTACCCATACCGCTACGGCTTTGAATACCACGACCGCGAAGTTTGAACACATCACCTGGTTGTGTGCCTGCAGGAACATTATACTCAACCTTACCGTCAAGAGTTGGCACTTGAATTGTACAACCTAACGCAACTTGCATAAATGTAAGGTGAACATCGCACCATACGTTATATCCATCACGCTCAAAAATAGGATGTGGACGAACATTAACAACGATATTAAGGTCACCTGATGGTCCACCATTTACACCCTTATTACCCTGACCACGAACGGTAAGGATTTGTCTATCATCTACACCTGCAGGAATGTTTATATCAAGTTTTGCACTCTTGCGCACTCTACCCGCACCATTACACTTTTTACAAGGATTATCAATAATTGTTCCTTTACCGTTACAACGAGAACATGGTTTTGTTGACTGAATTACGCCAAATGGTGTTCTTTGTCCTACTGTTACTTGACCACGGCCATTACATTCAGGACAAGTTTTTGGTGAATGGCCACTTTGACAACCATTACCATGACATTCTTCACAAGTTTCAATTCTCATTGTATCAATTGAACGAGAACAACCTTTTGCCGCCTCTTCAAATGAAATTGTTATACTTGCTTGTGTATCACTACCACGTTGTGGAGCATTTGGGTTTGCACGACCGCCGCCAAAACCACCAAATCCGTTACCGAAGATTGAGCCAAAAATGTCACCAAGGTCAAAATCCATTCCACCAAAGCCACCACCATAGCCACCTTGACCTGCACCATAGTTAGGGTCAACACCTGCGTGGCCGAATTGGTCATAACGAGCTTTTTTCTCACTATCTGAAAGAACCTCGTAAGCTTCATTGGCTTCTTTGAATTTTTCTTCAGCTTCTTTATTATTGGGGTTTAAGTCGGGATGATATTTTTTAGCGGCTTTACGATAAGCCTTTTTAATTTCATCATCGGATGCTGATTTATCAACACCAAGCACCTCATAATAATCTCTTTTTTCTGCCATAAGTATCTCCAAAATAGGTTTGGGCAGAGTTTCCCCTGCCTTTTACCTGAGTAAGTTTAATTAGTCAACATCCTTAAAGTCAGCATCGTAATAGCCATCGCCATTAGGTGCTGCGCCTGCATTAGGGTCAGTACCTGAGCCTGGATTTGCGCCACCTTGTGCTGCTTGTGCTTGTTTGTAAAGCTCTTCTGAAATCTTATAGAAAGCTTGTGTAAGCTCTTCTTGTTTTGCTTTGATAAGCTCAATATCTTCGCCCTTAAGTGCTTCTTTCAATGCATCAAGCTTTGTTTGGATATCTGCTTTATCACTTTCAGGAAGCTTATCGCCTTCATCAGCAAGGATTTTTTCAACTTGATATACCATTTGGTCAGCAGCGTTTCTTGTATCAACTGCTTCTTTACGTTTCTTATCTTCTTCAGCGAATTTTTCAGCGTCTTGAACTGCTTTTTCAATATCTTCTTTTGACATATTTGTTGAAGATGTGATTGAAATTGATTGCTCTTTATTTGTGCCAAGGTCTTTAGCTGAAACGTTAACGATACCGTTAGCGTCAATATCAAATGTTACTTCAATTTGTGGAACGCCACGACGTGCAGGAAGAATACCGTCAAGGTGGAAAATACCAAGAGTTTTGTTATCTCTTGCAAATTCTCTTTCACCTTGAAGAACATGAACTTCAACTGATGTTTGATTATCAGCAGCAGTTGAGAAAATTTGGCTCTTCTTTGTAGGAATTGTTGTATTTCTCTCAATAATCTTTGTACTTACGCCACCCATTGTTTCAATACCAAGTGAAAGTGGAGTAACGTCAAGAAGAAGAAGTCCTTCAACCTCACCACCAAGAACACCACCTTGAATTGCAGCACCAACTGCTACACATTCATCAGGGTTAATGCCCTTAAATGGTTCTTTACCTGTATATTTCTTAACTGCTTCTTGAACTGCAGGAATTCTTGATGAGCCACCAACCATAAGGATTTTGTTAAGTTGTGATGGTTGAAGACCTGAGTCAGCAAGTGCTTGGCGAACTGGTCCCATTGTTGCTTCAACAAGGTCTGCTGTCATTTCATTAAACTTTGCTCTTGTAAGAGTTGTTTCAAGGTGCTTTGGACCTGTTGCATCTGCAGTGATGAATGGAAGGCTGATTTGAGATGTTGTTACACCTGAAAGCTCAATCTTTGCTTTCTCTGCTGCTTCCTTAAGACGTTGCATAGCCATTTTATCTGAACGAAGGTCAATGCCTTGTTCTTTCTTGAACTCATCAGCAAGCCAATCAATGATTTTTTGGTCAAAGTCATCACCACCAAGACGGTTGTTACCTGCTGTTGCAAGAACCTCTTGAACACCATCGCCCATTTCAATAATTGAAACGTCAAATGTACCACCACCAAGGTCGTAAACCATTACCTTTTGGTCTTCTTCCTTATCAATACCATAAGCAAGTGCTGCTGCAGTTGGTTCATTAATAATTCTCTTTACTTCAAGACCTGCAATTTTACCTGCATCCTTTGTAGCTTGACGTTGTGAGTCAGTAAAATATGCAGGAACAGTAATAACTGCTTCAGTTACAGGAGCACCAAGATATGCTTCAGCATCAGCTTTAAGCTTTTGAAGAGTCATTGCTGAAATTTCTTGTGGAGTATAATCCTTACCATCAATGTTTACTTTATAATCGCTACCCATATGTCTTTTAATTGATGCGATTGTTCTATCAGGGTTTGTAATAGCCTGACGCTTTGCTACCTGACCTACCATTCTTTCGCCTGTTTTTGAAAATGCTACAACTGATGGTGTTGTACGAGCACCTTCAGCGTTAGCAATAACTACTGGCTCACCGCCTTCAATTACTGCTACACATGAGTTTGTTGTACCTAAGTCAATACCAATTACCTTTGACATAAATTTATTCCTCCTAATAGGTTTGTTTATAATATTGTTTACTGTTATTTAACAGTTAATTAACTACTTTTACTATTGCTGGGCGGATTACTCTATCACCCATTTTATATCCTGTTGAGAATACATCTGAAATACTATTTTCAGGAAGAGTCTCGTCGTCACCGTGCATTACTGCGTTATGAATATTAGGGTTAAATTCTTCACCCTTTTCACCGAACGACTCAACACCGAGTTTTTTAAATGTTTCACCATATTGATTAAAAATCATTTCAATACCTTTTTTGAAAGAGTCTAAGTCAGTTGCTTCTGCACTCATTGCACGAATGAAATTATCATATACCGGTAAAAATTCAGCAATTGTAGCAGCTTTTGTATCACCGTATGCCTGCTCTTTTTCCTTTTGTGAGCGTTTACGGAAATTATCGTATTCCGCCATAACTCTTAAAAGTTTATCTTTAGTTTCATTAAGCTCTGCAGTAAGCTTTTCCTCAGCAGTTGGCTCAACGTTTTCAACTGTTTCTTCAACTACCTCTTCAGGTGTTTTCTTTTCTTTTGCCATTTTAATCCTCCAATGTATCGGACATTATACTGCCCACAATTTCAGTTAAATATTTAAGACTTGGAATAAGTCTTGCATAATCTATTCGTGTTGGACCAATAAGTCCCAATGCACCACTATCATTTCCACCAACGGAATAGTGTGAGAAAATAAGAGCTGAGTCTTGTAATTCTCTATAAAAATTCTCTTTACCAATAAGCACATTAGTATCATTTTCAGATTTATGACCTGAAAACAAGTTTGTAAGTGGCTCACCACGGCGTAAAAATTCCATTATTTCATAAGCATTAGGATAATCAGTATAATTAAGAAGATTTGATTGACCCTCTAGCAACAGTTGTGTTTGCTCGGTAAGCTGTGCTAAATCGGAAAGTGTTACAAGTAATGGTGAAATCGCAAGAGATTTGCTACCAAGCGACAATGCAAGAGTTTGAATAAGAGCGATGCTCACTTCACTTGCGGATTTACCTATAAAATGCTTTGAAACTATGTTATAAAATGTTTCTATAAGTTCAATATTTAATTCGCTATCAGTGCGACAAACTCGGCTTTTAAGAATGCCTGATGATGAAAGCATAACCATCATAGCAGTATGTGTGCCAAGTGGGACTAACTCAACTCTACGGATTACCGCATTTTCATCTGACGGAGTTGTTGAAACAACAGCACAGTTTGTAAGCTCAGCAAGCACTAAACCTGCTTGTTCAAGAATTTGTTGTGGCTCACCACCTGCATCAGAAAGTCTTGCTTCAATAAGTCGCTTTTCTTGAATTGGTAACTCATAACGATTCATTAGTTTATCAACATAATAACGATAACCTAATTGTGATGGAATTCGTCCCGCTGATGTATGCGGTTGTTCAATAAATCCTAAACGGTCAAGCTCTGCCATCTCATTACGAATGGTCGCGGATGAAACGGGAATGTGTGAATACTCAAGCAAGGTTTTTGAACCAACAGGCTCACCCGTTGCAATATACCATTCAACAATGGCAGCAAGGATTTTCTCTTTTCTCTCGCTGAGTTGCATCTCATCCACCCCACTTTTGTTATATTTAGCACTCTTGCCATTAGAGTGCTAACTCTATTAAATAATATACATTGTTTTATCAAAAATGTCAAGGAAATAATTGTAAATAATTTGTTAACTATATAATTCATTCCCCCAAGTACAAAAAAATATTGACATTAAAACAAAATCAGTATATTATATATACATATTAATAAAGCGTTGAGAAAGAACGATGGGTAACCTAAATTTTCAGAGAGATTTCGGTTGGTGCGAGAAATCAATTTACTACCTTGAGACCACTTTCGAGCATTGGTGAAAACGGTTTACTGATTAAGCCAATCGTATTAACTGCGTTAAAGTTATTTGAGTGGCATAATTACATAATTATGCAATACGGGTGGAACCGTGGAATGTTGTTTTTATAGCATTTCATCCTGTTTTATGGATGGAATGCTTTTATTTTTGTAATTTATTCAAAGGAGATATATTTATGATAAAAGTTACACTTAAAGGCGAAGTTATTAAAGAATACGAAGCTGGTACTACTATTGCGGATATTGCTAAATCTATTGGTATGGGTTTATACAAATCTGCTTGCGGTGGTAAAATTAACGGAGTTTATTACGATTTAAGAACTGCAGTCAATGAAGATTGTGCTCTTGAAATTGTTACATTTGATGAAATCGAGGGTAAAAAGACTTTTTGGCACACTGCATCTCATATTATGGCACAAGCTGTTAAAAGACTTTATCCTAACACAAAGCTTGCAATTGGTCCATCAGTAGATAACGGCTTCTATTATGATTTCGATTCAGAGGTTTCATTTACACCTGAAATCCTTGAAAAGATTGAAGCGGAAATGAAAAAGATTGTTAAAGAGGATTTACCTCTTGAAAAATTTGAACTTTCCCCTGCTGAAGCTCTCGCTATGATGGAAGAAAAGGGCGAAATTTACAAGGTTGAACTCATTAACGAGCACGCTGACAAGGGCGAAGCAATTTCATTCTATAAGCAAGGTGATTTTGTTGAGCTTTGTGCAGGTCCACACCTTATGTCAACAGGTGCTGTTAAAGCGTTTAAGCTTACCGCTTGTACAGGTGC
>JAZLET010000072.1:0-8007 GCA_045615405.1 Candidatus Fimenecus sp. | reverse complement strand
TGGATATGCGTTTTGTGCTGGTATAGCAGGGCCTAAGTTGTCTGAAGCAGACCAAAATCTTTGTATGATACATTCTAAAAATTATGCAAAAATTTTATGATAATAACAAAAAAACGGTGAGGTTTTTCCTCACCGTTTTTTGTTATTTAATTAATGGTTTCTTTCGTTTATTTATTTTAAGATTCATATCTTTTTTTAAGAAAGCAAGCATTGGAATAAATATAAGTGCACCAACAATTGCGGCATAAAGGAACATCGCTTCAGTAGGAAGTATCTTTTCAGCACCATTTTCCATATAGGTAACCTCTGAGTTTTTAGCTGCAATGTTACCAAGAGTAGGACCAACCACCATTGGAATAAGCACTAAGAAAATCATTCTAATACCTTGGAAAAGACCAACTCTATCTTGTGGAATATTATCACGAACAGTTGCGCCAAATTGAATCATAATTATGATATAACCAACAAGCACCGGTGCAAGACCTATAATAATTCCAAGAATTTGTTTTGTTGATGAGAGAATTAAAAGTCCTATAACAAAAAGAAGTACGCTTGGAATAAATGATGCTGCTTTACTTTTTTTGTAAATCTTCATAAGAAGAATAACACCAACAATAACTGCTTCAATAGTGATAATTGCACATATTATATTTATAGGAGAAAGAACATCAGTGCCCTTGTTTGCAGGTACAACAACTGAGCCTATATAAATGAAAAGATATGGGAAAAATACCTGAAAAGCTGAATTAAATAAGCATCCAGACATAAGCATTAAATAAAGTTTGCTATTTTCTTTAATGATATTTGGTCTAAAGCCATAGAAAAGGTCTGAAACATAGCTTGAATCTTGCTCGTTTTCAGTTGCATCTTCAAATTTCTTTGGATTTTGAATTAACACAAGACCAAGAGCGCCTGCAACTATAGCGGCTATGCCGAGGATAACAAAAATTGTACCATATCCAGTCTTGCCACTTTGAGCTCTTGACGCTAATACAGTGATAATACCTGTGGCAACAAAACCCATAATTGTGAAAAAGGTTTCAACAAGCGCGGTTGTTGCAGGGGTTGTAACATCAGTAATCCACGCATTGAATACAGAATCGTTACTTGTTGAGCGCAAGAATGATAAAATAAGTGAAAAAGCAATAACGATTATTGCGGTAACAGTTATGATTTTAGCGGACTCGTTAAGCCCAAAAAGTTTTGAAATATTTTCTGTTTTTACAGTGCCGAAAAGCATTGCTATAATACCCCAGCAAATATATCCAAAAGAAATAAAAATCTTTCTATTTCTCATTTTTTCGCTGAGCGTACCCATAATAAATGCGGCAAGACCTGCTACTACGGCTGATAAAGAAACTATAAGGTTGACGGCATCTGTTAAGGTGATTGATGACCCCATCGCACCATCCTTATAAACAGTGTTGTTTAAAAAAATGCTGAGATATATAGATTCAATATTAGCGGCAACTGAGCCCATAAGCATAAAAATAAGCATTGCCGCCCAGACACGTTTTGTAAGTTGCCCGTTGTTATTGCTCATAAATTTTACCTCGTAAATTTGCTTTAAATAATCAAAAACGCCATTTTTCAGGCGTTCTTGATATTAAGAATTTATTTTGCTTCTTTTTTCATATTTTTAATAAGTGCAAGCATTGGTACGAATACAAAGATTGCTACAATACCTGCATAAAGGAATATAGCTTTTGTAGGAAGTACATCTTCAGCACCTGATGTGTTCTTTGTTGCGATGTTACCAAGAGTAGGACCAACAATCATAGGAATAAGTACTGTAAATACCATTCTTATACCTTGGAACAAACCAACGGTGTCTTGTGGTGTATAGTCGCGTGTAGATGCACCAAGTTGAATTGTAAGCACAAGATAGCCAATAAGTACAGGAGCAATACCAACAATAATTGTCATGATGTGAGTTGAAGTTGAAAGAATAAAGAGTCCTACAACAAGAAGGGCTGAGCTTACAAGGAAAGAAACAGGCTTGTTATTTACAGCAACCTTCATAAGAATTACAATACCTGCAATAATTGAAGCAACTGAAATAACGGCAGGAATAATTATACCTGCTGAAATAAGATTTATACCAGCGTTTGCAGGAAGAACAACAGAGCCCAAATAAATTATAAGATAAGGGAAGAATACCTGAAATGCACAGTTAAAAATGCAAAACGCAGAAAGCACTAAATAAAGTCCGCTATTTTCTTTAATAACGCTTGGACGGAAGCCGTAGAAAAGGTCTGCCCAATAGCTTGTGTTTGATTTTGTTGCATTTTCAAATTTCTTAGGGTTGTCAATAAGGAATACGCCTGCAACACCGACAACTGCAACAAAAGCACCCATGCCAATAAAGAATGTGCTATATGAGATTGTACCACTTTGTGCTAATGAGCCAACTACCATAATTACGCCCATTGCAAGAAATCCCATAAATGTAGATGCAGTTTCAACTTTTGGTCTTGATTCAGGAGTTGTAACGTCAGTAACCCAAGCATTAAATGCAGAGTCGTTACTTGTTGAACCCATAAATGTCATAACCATATCCATTACAATAACAATCCATGCAGTTACAGTAATAATTTTACCAGGGTCAGTAATTCCAAAAAGATTTGCAACATTTTCTTTTGTAATTAATCCAAAAAGTGCAGTAACAATACCCCAAGCGATATAGCCGAATGAGATAAATGCCTTACGGTTTTTAAGTTTCTCACTAAGAGTACCCATAATGAATGTTGTTACAACTGCAGTAATTGCAGAAAGTGTAACCATTATATTAACTGCGTCAGTAAGTGTAAGAGATGCACCTAAAATACCTTCGTTGTAAACACAGTCGTTAAGGAAAGTGTTAAAATACATATTTTCAACGTTCCAAGCAAGCAAACCCATAAACATAAAGAGGAGAATACCTGCCCAAACGCGCTTTGAAAGTTTTCCGTTATTATTCATTTTATTTACCTCTTATTTGAAATAGTAAACTCTACATTCGTAAGGTCTTGTTACAAATGAGTTGTTTGTAAGTGGAGCGAGTTTGTAGTTTGTAAGAACAAGTTCGCCCTTTGATAAATCAATTCCAGCAGGTGCTTGGAAGTTTACGCTCTTTTCACTGAATGAGCAAACAACAAGAAGTTTTTCGCCATTAAGATTTCTTTCGTAAACATAAAGTTTGTCGCTGTTTTTATAGTGCTCTTTATAGTCGCCATAAATTGCAACCTCATGCTCTTTGCGGAATTTAAGAAGCTTACGGTAGTAGTTGAGAATGGAGTTTTCATCAGCTTCTGCTTGTGCTACATTGATTTCAGTGTAGTTAGGATTTAAGTTGAACCAAGGTTCAGTTGTTGAGAAACCTGCATATTCACTGTCATCCCATTGAACAGGAGTTCTTGAGTTTTCACGTGAACCTGCATTAGCCATCTTAAGGAATTTTTCGCCCTTAATGCCAAGCTTTGCAAAAGTCTTTTCATTATTAAAGGTCATCATATCCTTGAATTCATCAATTGAATGAAGCTCAATGTTTGTCATACCAATTTCTTGACCTTGATAAATAAATGGTGTACCTCTTTGCAAATAGCACATAGTTGCAAGCATCTTTGAGCTTTCAATTCTGTACTTAAGTGAGCCGTAACGGTCAACAATTCGTGGATGGTCGCGATTTTCAAGGTAAAGTGTGTGCCAACCCTTGCCATCCATAGCGTCGTACCATTTTTGATAACACTTCTTCATCTTTTTAAGACTAAATGGAGTTTTAATCCAGTCTGTCATAAAGCAGTCGGCTTCAAGGTGGTCAAAGCTGAACATTGTTTTAAGTACCTGAGTTTCGTCTTCAGTAACAAAACGAAGCACTTTCTCAGGTGTAATAAGTGGACCTTCACCAACTGTGAAGCAGTCATATTTTGAAAGAACATCATCGTGGAATTCTTTAAGATATTCATAAAGGTGAGGACCACAGTTGTAATGCTCCATACCACAAGCAACTGGAATAGGCACTGCGTTTGGAAGACCTTCGCGTTTTGAAATATATGTAATAACATCTTCACGGAAACCATCAACGCCCATATCAAGCCAGAATTTCATAACATTCTTAACTTCTTCACGAACTTTAGGGTTATCCATATTAAGGTCAGGCTGACCTTTTGTGAAAACATGAAGGTAATACTCATCAACCTCAGGAACATATTCCCAAGCACCGCCTTCAAAGGTTGAAAGCCAGTTGTTAGGTGGTTTCTTTCCGTTTTTGCCTTTACCTTTTCGCCAAATATAGTAATCGTGATAAGGATTATCAACACTCTTACAAGCTTCTTTAAACCAGTGATGTTCGGTAGATGTGTGGTTAACAACAAGGTCCATAAATACTTTCATATCACGGTCGTGACAGCCCTTAAGGACTTTTTTGAAGGTTTCCATATCACCATATTCAGGGTTAATATCCATATAATCGGCAATATCATAACCATAGTCAGCGTTAGGTGACTTAAAGAGTGGTGAAAACCAAATAGCGTCAATGCCTATTGACTTAACGTAGTCAAGCTTTTCATAAATACCCTCAAGGTCACCGATACCGTCACCGTTAGAGTCCTTAAAACTACGAGGCCAAATTTGGTAAACTACCATTTCCTTGTACCAAGTTTTCTTCATTAAATAACACCCCTATTTGTTATTGGAATATATACATAAATTAGTATAACATATAAAACGCAAAATGCAAAGAGCAAAGTGCAAAAATGTTCAAAAAAAGGTCGGTATAAATACCGACCTTTTTATTATTTTTCAGGAGCAAACATTTCTTTACCTACGTGGCATAATGGACATTCAAAATTATCGGGCAATTCCGCGAATTTTGTGCCGGGAGTTATGTCCATTTCGGGACACCCCATATCTTCATCATACATCCAACCACAAACCTCACAAACATAAACCATAAAAATCAACCTTTCATTTTTTTTATAGTTTGTGAAGACTACTTTTATTTATTCAGTTATTTTGCATTTTACACTTATCATATAATGGTCAGAAATATAAGTGTTTTCACCTGTGTCACTGTGTACCTTGTAGTTACTTGCGGTAAATCCTTTAACAAAAATATAATCAATAGCTTCGTCGTGCAAAACATCACCCCAACCATTATATGTAGGGGTTTTGTCACCGTTATTTGCATTGGTAAAGCCCTTGTTGCTAAGTAATTTTACAGATTCGCCATCACTGTATTGGTTAAAATCACCGGTAATCACTATAGGTGCATCTTCATATTTTTGTGTAAGTTTTTCTGCATACTCATTAACTAATTTACCACCAAGATTTTGTGCACTCGTGCTTGAATTGTCAAAATGAGTGTTCATATGAATATATGTAAATCCTGTAATTTTATTTTCAAGCACAACGTAAGAGCAAATTCTGTAACAACCTGCGTCTTCATATTTTGATTCCTTTTCAGGTGTGTTTGAAATCCAAAATGTGTTACTTTCAAGCAAATTGTACTTGTCTTTAAGATAATAAATGCCATTCATTTCGGATTTTTGCTCGTTTTCATCACCGCCACGCTTAACGCCATAGTATTCGTATTGTGGTAATAATTCTTTTAAGTCTTCGCACCAAAAGCTATTAATTTCTTGCACACCTAATGAATCGGGGAGGGTGTTGTTGATTTGCTTTGCCCATAAATGCATTCTACGAGTCGTATAAGTACCATTCAAAAGATTACCCCAAGGCGCTGCAGTGTTGTAACTAGCAATAAAAACTTCATCTGTATTTTCAATTCTTTCTTGCGACGAGTTTATTTTGAACTTTGGTGTCATAGGAAAAATTGCAAAAAATACACCAACTATAATTGCAAATACAAGTAAAAGTGAAACAAGAGAGATTAAAAATATTTTTACATTCTTCTTCATAAACATCACCACTTAAGATTAAGTATTAGTTATAATTTATCATAAAATCATTGTAAAATCAAATCTATTATGATAAAATACAAATCAGTTATAAATATTTTTAAGGGGAACAAAAATGAAAATTATAATTGTAGGTGACGGTAAGGTTGGTGCTACACTTGTTGAGCATCTTTCAAAAGAAGGTCACGACATAGTTGTTATTGATAAAAACCAAAAGGTTATTGAACAACTTGTAAATTCGTATGACATTATGGGCGTTTGTGGAAATGGCGCAAGTTATGAAGTTCAGTTAGAAGCAGGTGTGAGTGACGCTCAACTTTTTGTTGCAGTAACATCGTCTGATGAGCTTAACATTCTTTGTTGTCTTATGGCTAAAAAGGCAGGCGCAGAGCATACAATTGCAAGAGTGAGAAATCCTGACTACTTACAGCAAGTGCCATTTTTCAAAGATGAGCTAGGTCTTAGTATGATTGTAAATCCTGAGAACGATGCAGCAAATGAAATTGCAAAGGTACTTCGTTTCCCTAATGCAACTAATATTGAAACATTTTATCGTGGACTTGTTGACCTTGCAGAAGTTAAAATTGACGAGGGTAATCCTTTGTGTGATATGCAACTTACTGACATTTTTAGCAAATTTAATGTTAAAATTCTTGTTTGTGCAGTTCAACGCAAAAACGAGGTTGTTATTCCAAATGGTGATTTTGTAATTAAGGCTGGCGATAGAATTCACATTACCGCTCCTCGTGGTGCGCTTGTAAGCTTTATGAAAAAGCTTAAGATTTATAAGCATCGCACAAAAGATATTATGATTACCGGTGGCGGTAAAATGGGTTATTACCTTGCTCGTCAGCTTTGTGAAACAGGCGGTTACAATGTAAAAATCATTGAGATAGATGCTGACCGTTGTGATCATCTTAGTGAAATTTTACCTGAGGCAAATACTGTTAATGGTGATGGTACTGACCGTGAAGTTTTGTTAGAGCAAGGCTTAGAAAATCAAGATGCTTTTGTTGCTCTTACTACTATTGATGAAGAGAATATTATTTCTACTATGTATGCAAACTCTCTTGGTATCAGCAAAACTGTTGCAAAGGTGAATAGAGTGTCATATGATGTGCTTGAAAGTATTGGTATGGATAGTGCTTTCTCGTCAAAAGCGATTGCGGCAAATAGAATTATCGCATTTGTCCGTGCTTTAGAAAATTCAGGTGAAGAATCAAGTGTGCAAACTCTTTATAAGCTTGTTGGTGGTCAGGTTGAAGCGTTGGAATTCAACATAAACTCTGATTTTAGTGAAATTGGTACTCCACTTAAAGATATAAAACTTAAAGCTGAAACCTTGATTGTTTGTATTATAAGAAATCATAAGGTTATATTCCCAGGCGGTAATGATTGTATTGAAAAAGGCGATAGCCTTGTAGTTGTTACAAAACGCAATCATATAAGCAGTATTAACGAAATTTTTGAATAAGGTATTTGTATGAATTATAAAATGGTTTCAAAAACTATAGGTCGGCTTTTACAGAACGAGGCATTACTTATGCTTATACCTATGGCGGTATCAATCTATTTCAAAGAAAATCTTATATATGTTTATGCAGTTGTAATTGCAATACTTTTAGGCGTTGGTACACTTATGGCTTTACCAAAGCCAAAAACACGCAAGATTTATGCGCGTGAGGGATTTGCAATAGTATCACTTTCGTGGGTTTTGCTTTCGTTTTTTGGCGCATTACCCTTTGTGTTTTCAGGTGAAATACCATCGCTTATTGATGCGATGTTTGAAGTAGTTTCAGGTTTTACAACAACAGGCGCTACTATTCTTCCCGATGTTGAAAGTATGTCAAAAAGTCTTCTTTTTTGGCGTGCCTTTACTCACTGGCTTGGTGGTATGGGAATTATCGTTTTTGTACTTGCATTTTTGCCACAAAAGGATATGCAGTCAATGCATATTATGCGTGCAGAAGTGCCAGGTCCAAGTGTAGGTAAGCTTGTTTCAAAAACAACAGTTACTGCTCGTATTCTTTACATAATGTATGGTGCATTGACCGTTGCAGAATTTGTTGCATTGCTTTGTTGCGATATGCCACTTTTTGACAGTGTAACA
>JAZLET010000071.1:0-2822 GCA_045615405.1 Candidatus Fimenecus sp. | reverse complement strand
AACTCACTTGCAGGTGAAAATGTAGTAGTTATCGGTGGTGGTCTTACAGGTTGTGAAATCGCTTACGAGCTTTACCTTCAAGGTAAAAAGCCAGTTATTGTTGAAATGCAAGATGACCTTGTTACAACTCCTGGTGTTGCTCTTGCAAACACAAGCTATCTTCGTGATTTCTTCAAGACAAACAAAGTTCCTGTTTATCTTGAAAGCCGTACAACTGAAATCCGTGAAGACGGTGTTACAATCGCAACTAAAGATGGCAAAACAATTGATGTTCCTGCTGATACAGTTATTCTTTCAGTTGGTTACAAACCAGCTCCACTTGCAGAAAAGAGCAAGAAGGTACACGTTATCGGTGACGCTAACAAAGTTGGTAACCTTCGTACAGTTATCTGGGGCGCTTGGGACGTTGCAATGAAATTATAATTTCAGCTTAAAAGAATAAAACGGTTCGGTTATTCCGAGCCGTTTTTATTTTTATCAATTCACCACAAAATCCAATATTACATATATTGAAGTGGGGGTGAATAATATGTGTAATTGCAAAAATAATTGCACAAGCATTGCAATTGTAGCAAGTATAATTATAGGAATAATTACCGCGTTTCTTCGCATAACTGCAGTTATAACAGTTACACCTGTATTTTTATGGGTAGTATTCGGCATAGCCGTTGGTTATCTTGCAGTAGTTCTTGGTACAACTGCCATAAGGGAAAATGACGGCATAGGCAAATGCGTTTGTCCTACGCTTTCAGTTTTATTGATAGGTATTCTTGGTACAATACTTTTATCAGTAGTTCTTTTAGCAATACCATTTGTTGCTACAAGTATTGTAGGTGCAATAGTTACGGGCTTGTTACTTCTTTTCTTCTCTCTTACTGTTTCAGTAACTGCTTGTCTTGCAAAGTGTCTTGCAAATTGTAACTGATAATTATAGGGTGGCTCAGAATTATTTCTGAGCCATTTTTCTTGTGTAAATAAGAAAATTATTGTATAATACTTTAAAATCTTTTGGAGGTGCTATATGAAAGTCATAATCGGTTGCTTAAATTCAAAATATATTCACGCTTCATTAGCACCTTGGTGTCTTTTGGCAGGTGTAAAAGCATTTGCTAAAAATGATTATGATATAAAAGTTTTTGAAAGCACAATAAACGGAAATCTTCACAATTTCGCACAAAAGATTATAAATGAAAATCCACAAGTAGTTTCATTCTCTTGCTATATATGGAATATCACCCAAACGCTTTGCATTTGTAAAGAAATCAAAGAAAATCTTAACTGTAAAATTATTCTTGGTGGTCCTGAGGTTGCATATAGACCACAAGACATTTTAGAAAAATATGATTTTATAGATTTTGTTTTGTCAGGTGAGGGCGAGTGGAATTTTCCACTTTTGCTTGATAATATAAAAGGTGACTTAACCATAGTTGACGGTCTTACTTATCGCAATAATGATGAAATCATAGTAAATCCTGAAAAAGAATACACAAACACTCCACCATCACCTTATGGGGCGGAGTTTTACGAAAACTTAAAGGGGCGAATTGCCTATATAGAAACAAGTCGCGGTTGCCCATACCGTTGCGCTTTTTGTCTTTCGGGGCGTTGCTCAAAACTCCGCTTTTTTGATATGAACCAAGTTAAAAAAGATATAATAAATCTCGCAAATAGTGGCACACAAACTCTTAAATTTGTAGATAGAACTTTTAATGCAAACTCAAAAAGAGCCAA
Organism: Candidatus Fimenecus sp.; assembly: GCA_045615405.1. GTDB lineage: Bacteria > Bacillota > Clostridia > Oscillospirales > Acutalibacteraceae > Fimenecus. The sequence continues at coordinate 1,091 of JAZLET010000071.1, read as the reverse complement.
CGAGATTTTAACATTTATTAAAGAGAATTATGGTACAAATATTCCACAAAATGTGTGTTTCCACTTTGAAATAGCAGGGGATATACTCACCGAAGAAACATTTGAAATCTTTGCACAAATGCCAATAGGTGCAGTACAGCTTGAAATTGGTATGCAATCATTTAATGAAGATACGCTCAAGAAAATCAACCGAAAAACAAACACCGAAAAACTTATTAAAAACATAAAAAGATTACTTAAAATGGGTAATATGCACATTCATATTGACCTTATTGCAGGGCTTACTGGCGAAGATTTAGAAAGCTTCAAAAACAGCTTTAATATTGGTTATTCCCTTAAAGCTCATATGCTACAAATGGGATTTTTAAAACTCCTTTATGGTGCTAATATGCGTGAAAATCCCCAAGATTTTCCTTGCGAATTTAATGAAAATCCACCTTATGAGGTAATAGCGACTCCGTGGATTTCAGCGGATGAAATGAGAACCTTGAAAAATTGCGAAGATGCACTCTCACGACTTTATAATAGTGGGCGTTTTCTCTTTACTCTTAATTATTTAATAGACGAAATCGGCATTTCACCGTTTGAGTTATTTAACGATTTTGGCAATGCCATAAATGGTACAAATATGAAACTTTGTGATTATGCTATTAAGCTTTATGAGTATTTTAAAAACCAATGTGATGAACAAATTTTACGAGAGAAAATCCTTTGCGATTTGCTTTCTTGCTCCTCATCAGTGCAAATTCCTGAAATCTTTAAAATCCGTGACCCATTGTATAAAAAGGTGAAGAAATATTTCATTGAAAATGTTAATCAAAATATGAAAATCGCAATACTTTATAGCACAAATGAAGTGTTTGCAGTAAATCAAAGTGCTAAAAAGGATTTTCACGGTAGATACAAGGGTGAATTTTATAAAAATTTCTTTATTTTACAAGAGTAATATGTTATAATATTTTCATTATTTTTTAGGAGATGTAATAAATGAGCGATAATCGTGCAATTGCGTATGCTGAAAAACTTTCAAAAATGATTCAGGTTGAAACAATTTCAGTGCGTGGACAAACTGACATCAGTAAATTCTTAAA
>JAZLET010000070.1:0-3478 GCA_045615405.1 Candidatus Fimenecus sp. | reverse complement strand
TTCAAGAAGGTCATCTCTTTTTTACCCCCTTGATTTTATTGTAAACAACACCAACGATTCCACCGAAAATAACAAGTAAAATTGGTGTTACGTCAAACACAAAACATGCAATAAGTCCAATTATGAAAAGAACAACTGATACCACGTTTACAAGACTTTTTTTGCCGAGCGTGATTACTGTATGTGAAAGCAATGCACACACAATAGCGTTTATACCAGTAAGTGCAGATGCAACTATTGGGTAATCCATAAAGCTTTGTAAAACTGATGCTACTATTGTGATAATAATTATTGATGGTGCTACCATGCCAAGTGTTGCAAAAATGCCACCTAACACACCTGCTTGATAATAGCCGATAAAGGTAGCTGTATTAACCGCAATAATACCTGGTGTGCACTGACCCACCGCATAATAGTCAAGCAATTCTTCTTCAGTTGACCATTTTTTCTTTTGAACTATTTCTCTTGTAAGTAGCGGAAGCATTGTAAGACCCCCACCAAAAGTAATTCCGCCTATTTTTGCGAAGGTTAAAAATAGGCTTAGTAATTTTTTAACCATTACATTCTCCAACTTCAATTTATGTTTTAGATAATTTTTAACTTATTTTTGTTCTCCGCTCCAGAAAATGAAATCAGACACTAATAGCGCTCTTACTGGAGCCGCCTCAGCTCCACTTATTTTTACTGGTGCTGCAGCTAAAAAGTATTTGCCTGGCTCTACTTTTTCTAGGTCTAAATTTTCAAGAAGTGCAATATTGTCAACCATAAACATACGGTGAGTTCTACCATCGCTACCCTCAGGCTCAACTGTCATACCGTCAGTACCCACAAGCACATAGCCCATATGAGAAAGTTCAGATGCTGCGGATTCATGGAATACCGCTTTACCGTGACTTTTTATTAGTATTCTTGTTGCATTTCTTGGGAAATATTCTTCAATAAATGCACCTGTAATAAATTCTTCAGCCACTTCAACTACTACACAAGGGCCAAAAAAGATTTCAGGGTCAAATTCTGTAATATCATTACCATTTGGCAAAAAATGCAAAGGTGCATCCATATGTGTGCCATTGTGAAGGCACATATTAATTTTACTTAAATTGTACTCGCAATCGTCACCAATACTCTTCACTCTTTGTAGGCTTGGAGTTGGGTCACCTGGAAAAACGGTGCTAGTCATAACATCTTTAGAAATATCAATTATTTTCATAATCTCACCCCAAAAGTTTTATCAATTTATTTTAACACTGTTAAATCTTTCTGTAAACTAGAAAGTCAAAATGTATTTCAGTTGTAAATCCACCATTTTTGCGGATTTTCTCTTCAGCACCTAACTCGGTTTTAAAGTAATATGGTGTCATTTTAAAAAGATTTACGCCCATTTCACCATTTAGTGTTATTTCACTTTTTACGGTGTATCTTTTTATAAATTCAAAACCATTATATTCAGTGTGTTTTTCTTCATTTTCGTAAGTGTTTTCGTAAAGTAGCTTTTTAAGTCCCATTAAATGATTTTTACCCGGAACAGCATATATGAGATAACCACCATTTTTGAGAACTCTTGCCGTTTCGCTTTCAACCATAGGTGCAAATATATTAATTGCAAGGTCAAAGCGCTCACTTTGTACAGGCATATTAAAGCAACTGCCCACCGCGAAGCTACCATTCTTATATTTTGATGATGCCAAGCGTACCGCTTCTTTTGAAATATCAAAGCCAAATAAACTATAGTTAGTTTTTAACTTTTGTAAAAATCCATCATAATACCCTTCACCGCAACCACAATCTAATATAGATATTTTTTGACTATCAGTAAAAATAGAATTAATTATTTCTATCAATTTTTCGGCAAAGTGATTATAAAGACCGCTTTCAAGAAACTCACGACGAGATAAAACCATATCTTTTGAATCGCCGGGGTTAACTGAATGTTTTTTATTAACCGGTAGTAAGTTCACATACCCTTGCTTTGCAATATCGTATGAATGATTATTCTCACAACGGTATGCTTTATCTTCAATATTTAGTTGTGATTTGCAAATAGGACAAATGAACATATTCTTCACCTAAAAAAACAGTGGTAGAGTTAGTCCCTCCACCACCGTTAATGTTTTTATTTTGCAACGATATTTACAAGTTTACCCTTAACATAGATTTCTTTAATGATATTCTTGCCATCAAGTTCCGCTGCAACTTTTTCGTCCGCTTTTGCAAGTGCTACTGCATCAGCTTGTTCAATATCAGCTGAAACATTAAGCTTTGCACGGATTTTACCATTAATTTGAACAACTATTTCTATAGTTTCGTCAATGCACTTTGCCTCGTCGTATGTTGGCCATACACCATCCGCTGCAAGCATTTTACCGTATCCGCAAGTTTCCCACAATTCTTCAGTAACGTGAGGAGCAAATGGATTAACAAGTAAAAGAAGTGCTTTAAGCTCTGCCTTGTTAATTGAGCCCTTTGTATAAATTGCATTGAGAAGAGTCATAAGTGCTGCAATTGCAGTATTGTATTTAAGAGTTTCAATATCTTCAGTAACCTTTTTGATTGTCTTATGGAAAGAAGATGAAAGTTCTTTTGAGAATTCGTCGCCATCTACAAGGATTTCTTGAAGATTCCAAATTCTATCAACAAATCTCTTACAACCCTTAACTGAATTTTCTGACCAAGGTGCTGCTTGCTCGTAGTCACCCATAAAGAGTACGTAAGTACGAAGAACGTCTGCACCGAATACATCTACAACCTCGTTAGGGTCAATAACATTACCACGAGATTTACTCATCTTAACACCATCAGGACCAAGAATAAGACCTTGTGCTGTTCTCTTAGCATATGGCGCAGCACCTGGTACTGCACCAATATCATAAAGGAATTTATGCCAAAAACGAGAATAAATAAGGTGACGAGTAACGTGCTCCATACCACCGTTATACCAGTCAACTGGCATCCAATAGTTAAGTTTATCCATATCAGCAAGAGCGCTGTCATTATGTGGGTCAATGTATCTTAAGAAATACCATGATGAACCTGCCCATTGTGGCATTGTATCAGTTTCTCTCTTTGCGTCGCCACCACATTTTGGACACTTGCAATTTACATAAGAATCAATCTTTGCAAGTGGGCTTTCACCGTCAGTACCTGGAGCAAAGTTTTCAACCTCAGGAAGTCTTAATGGAAGCTCTTCATAAGGCACAGCAACCATACCACACTTGTCACAGTGAACGATTGGAATAGGCTCACCCCAATAACGTTGACGGTTAAATGCCCAGTCCTTCATCTTGTACTGAACGCCACCTTCACCGATGCCTTTAGCTTGTAAGAAGTCAATCATTTTTGCGATTGATTCTTTCTTATTGTCCATACCGTTAAGGAAATCAGAGTTAACCATTTCACCGTCACCTGCATAAGCAGCTTCCTCAATGTTACCACCCTTAATAACCTCAATAATGTCAATACCGAATTTCTTTGCGAAATC
>JAZLET010000069.1:0-11460 GCA_045615405.1 Candidatus Fimenecus sp. | reverse complement strand
ATTCCTGAGCGCGATATGTATAATACATATAATATGGGTGTTGGTATGAGCATTGTTGTCCCTGCTGAAGAAGTAGAACTTTCTCTTTCTATTCTTAAAGAGAACGGTATTGATGCCTATGTAATTGGTGAAATTATTGAAGGCGACGAGAAGGTGCTTTTATAATGTGTAAAAGAATAGCAGTTCTTGTATCTGGTGGTGGCACTAATCTTCAAGCTCTTATTGATGCAGAAAAAAGAGGGGAGTTAGGTAACGGCAAAATTACTTGTGTAATTGCTTCTAAAGCTGATGCTTATGCTCTTACTCGTGCCGAAAACAACGGAATTAAAACAAGAACACTTATTAGAAAAGATTACGCTGATATTGCATCATATAGTTGTGCTATGAGAGATTTACTCATTGAAGAAAAGGCTGACTTAATCGTATATGCAGGTTTTATGACTATACTTGATGAGAATGTTTGTGATGCTTTTCAAAATAAAATGATAAATGTACATCCTGCACTTATTCCATCTTTTTGTGGAAAAGGTTTTTATGGTTTACACGTACATGAAGAAGCACTTAAAAAGGGTGTTAAAGTATCAGGTGCAACAGTTCATTTTGTGACTGCTGAATGTGATGCAGGTCCAATTATCTTGCAAAAAGCAGTTGATGTTATGAATGATGATACACCTGAAAGCTTACAAAAAAGAATAATGGAACAAGCTGAGTGGAAAATTCTTCCAAAAGCAGTTCAGCTTTTTTGTGACGATAAAATTACTGTTGAAAATGGTAAAACATATATAAAATAAACGGAGGTTTTTCAAATGGAAATCAAGTCACTTGAAAATGAGCTTAATTCTCTTGCTTATCACGGTAGAGGTATTATCATTGGTAAAAGTGTTGATGGCACAAAAGCAATTACAGCATATTTTATTATGGGTAGAAGTGTAAATAGCCGTAATAGAGTATTTGTTGCTGAGGGTGATGCAATGCGTACAAAAGCATTTGATGAGTCTAAAATGACTGACCCTCATCTTATTATTTATTATCCTGTTAGAGTTCTTGGAAATAAAACAATCGTTACAAATGGTGACCAAACTGACACCATTTATGAGCTTATGGATAAGCAAATGACTTTTGAACAGGCACTTCGTACTCGCGAATTTGAAGATGATGCTCCTAACTACACACCAAGAATTTCAGGTATTATAAGACTTGAAAATGGTGATATGAATTATGCTATGTCTATTCTAAAATCTGCTGATGGCGATGGTAGTTCTTGTCAAAGATATAATTTTGCTTATTCAAACCCACTTGCAGGTAAAGCAAAGTTCATCCATACATATAAATGTGATGGCGACCCACTTCCAAGCTTTGAAGGCGAACCAAAAACACTTATGCTTCCTGATGCTGACATTGATACAATGACTGATATTATTTGGAAAAACCTTAATGAAGATAACAAAGTTTCTCTTTTTGTTAGATATATTGACCTCAAAACAGGTGAATTTGAAACAAGAATTGTAAACAAAAATGTATAAGGAGATTTGAAATGAAAGAATTTGAACTTAAATATGGTTGTAATCCTAACCAAAAACCTTCAAAAATCTATATGGAAGACGGCTCTGAACTTCCAATTGAAATCCTTAATGGTAGACCTGGTTTTATTAATTTCCTTGATGCATTTAATTCATGGCAACTTGTAAAAGAAATTAAAGATATTCTCGGTATGCCTGCTGCAACATCATTTAAACATGTTAGCCCCACATCAGCAGCAGTTGGTGTAAAGCTTCCTGAATCTCTTAAAAAAGCTTGCTTTGTGGATGATATTCCTGAACTTGATGATTCTCCATTAGCTTGTGCTTATGCAAGAGCAAGAGGTACTGATAGAATGTCATCATTTGGTGACTGGATTGCATTAAGTGATGAATGTGATGCTACAACTGCAAAGCTTGTTTCTCGTGAAGTATCTGACGGTATTATTGCACCTAGCTATTCAGCTGAAGCTCTTGAAATCCTTAAGGGTAAAAGAAATGGTAACTATAATATTGTAAAAATTGATGCTAACTATGTTCCTGCAGTACAAGAAAAGAAACAAGTATTTGGCATCACTTTTGAGCAAGGTAGAAATAACTTTAGAATTGATGAAGAGCTTCTTTCAAATATGGTTACTGAAAATAAAGAATTACCTGATGAAGCAAAGCGTGACCTCATAATTGCTCTTATCACGCTTAAATATACACAGTCAAATTCAGTTTGTTATGCTTATGACGGACAAGCAATTGGTGTTGGTGCTGGCCAACAGTCAAGAATTCACTGTACAAGACTTGCAGGTACAAAGGCTGATACATGGCATCTTCGTCAACATCCAAAAGTACTTGCGCTTCCATTTAGAGATGATATTCGTCGTCCTGATAGAGATAATGTTATTGATGGCTATATTAATAAGAATGAAGAAGATGTTTGTGCTGATGGTATTTGGCAAAAATACTTCAAAACTCAACCTGAACCACTTACAGCTGAAGAAGCAAGAGAATATCTTGATACAATCACTGGTGTTTCAGTTGGTTCAGACGCTTTCTTCCCATTTAGTGATAACATTGAAAGAGCACGCAAGAGTGGTGTTTCATACATTGCTGAACCAGGCGGCTCAATCCGTGATGATGTAGTTATTGATTGTTGTAATAAATACGGAATTGCAATGGCATTTACAGGAATGCGTTTATTCCACCACTAATATTGAGGTTTAATATGAAAATAATGGTTGTAGGTGGTGGCGGTAGAGAACACGCTATCATCAAAAAAATTAAAGAAAATAAAAATGTTACTGAAATCTTTGCGTTGCCAGGTAATGGCGGTATGAAAGATGATGCAACTCTTGTAAATATTGGCGCAAAAGATATTGATAGTATTGTAAAATTTGCTGTTGATAACAAAATTGATTTTGCTGTAGTTGCTCCTGATGACCCACTCGTACTTGGTTGTGTTGATGCACTTAACGAAGTTGGCGTTAAATGTTTTGGTCCCAAAAAAGATGCTGCAATTATTGAAGGAAGCAAGGCTTTTTCAAAGAATTTAATGAAAAAATATAATATTCCTACCGCGGCATTTGAAATCTTTAACAATGCTGAAGACGCCCTTAAATATATTAAGACTGCTCCAATTCCAACAGTTGTTAAGGCTGATGGTCTTGCACTCGGCAAGGGTGTTATCATCGCTATGACTCGTGAAGAGGCTGTTGATGCCGTAAAATCAATTATGGAAGACAAAATATTCGGCGAAAGTGGTAACAACATTGTTATTGAAGAGTTTTTAACTGGTCCTGAAGTGTCAGTATTATCATTCACCGATGGCAATATCGTTGTTCCAATGATTTCATCAATGGACCATAAACGTGCTCTTGATAATGATGAGGGACTTAATACTGGTGGTATGGGCACAATTGCTCCAAACCCATATTATACTGAAGATATTGCAAAAGAATGTATGGAAACTATTTTTGTTCCTACAATTAATGCAATGAAAGCAGAAGGTAGAACTTTTAAAGGTTGTTTATATTTTGGCCTTATGCTTACTCCAAACGGTCCAAAAGTTATTGAATATAATTGTCGTTTTGGCGACCCTGAAACTCAAGTAGTATTACCACTTCTTGAAAGTGATTTACTTGAAATTATGATGGCGGTTGAAAATGAAAGTTTAACTGAAGAAATGGTTAAATTCAGTGATAAATCAGCTTGCTGTGTAGTTATGGCATCAAACGGATATCCAGTTAAATATGAAAGCGGATTCAAAATAACTGTTGATAACGATTTTGATGATTATCTTTATGTTGCTGGTGCAAAACTTAACGGCGATAATGTTGTAACAGCAGGTGGACGTGTACTTGGCGTTGTTGCTATAGAAAATAACCTTATTGATGCTATTGAAAAATCATATTCATCAGTTAAAAAAGTTCATTTTGAAAATGCTTTTTATAGAACTGATATTGGTGCTAAAGCACTTAAAGTTTTAAAGGAGGGCAACTAAAGATGGTTTATCGTATATTTGTTGAAAAGAAGACCGGCTTAGATAACGAAGCAAAAAGTCTTCTTAATGAAGCTAGACATTTGTTAGGTATTGAAAATTTAGAAGATATTCGTCTTTTTAATCGTTATGACGCAGAAAATATAACAAATGAACTTTTTGAGTACGCTGTAAAAACGGTTTTCTCTGAACCACAACTTGATAATGTATCAGTTAGTGTTGATATTCCAAATGCTTATATTTTTGCGGTAGAAGCACTTCCGGGACAGTTTGACCAAAGAGCTGACTCCGCAGCTCAGTGTATTCAAATTATTTCTCAGGGTGAGCGTCCTCTTATTCGTACTGCTAAGGTTTATGCTCTTTATGGTAAATTAACAGATGCCGACATTAAAGCTTTTAAAAATCACGTAATCAATGCGGTTGAAAGTCGCGAAGCATCACTTGAATTACCTGAAACTCTTACAGTTCAATATGCTGCTCCTGAAACAGTTGCTACAGTTGAAGGCTTCATAAGTATGGACGAAACAGCACTCTCTAATCTTCTTGATGAAAAAGGTCTTGCGATGGACCTTGACGACTTAAAATTCTTGCAAGCATATTTTAGAGATACTGAGCATAGAGACCCAACTATTACAGAAATTCGTGTTGTTGATACTTATTGGTCTGACCATTGTCGTCATACAACATTTTCTACACATCTTGACAATGTTCGTATTGATGACCCCGCAGTACAAGAAGCTTATGAACGATATCTTGCTGCGAGAATAGAAGTTTATGGTGAAGAAAAGGCTGCAGCTCGTCCACAAACTTTAATGGATATTGCTACTATTGGTACAAAAACACTTAAGAAACGTGGACTTCTTCCCGAACTTGACGAAAGCGAAGAAATTAATGCTTGTTCAATCCATGTTACTGCAACAGTAAATGGTGAAGACCAGGATTGGCTTCTTATGTTTAAAAATGAAACTCACAATCACCCAACTGAAATTGAACCATTCGGTGGTGCTGCTACATGTATCGGTGGTTGTATCCGTGACCCACTTTCAGGTCGTGCATATGTTCATCAGGCAATGCGTGTAACAGGTGCTGGTGACCCAAGAAAGACTATTGCTGAAACATTAGAAGGTAAACTTCCACAGCGTAAAATTTGTCAAACAGCAGCTGCAGGTTACTCTTCATATGGTAATCAAATTGGTCTTGCTACTGGTCACGTTGCAGAAATCTATCATGAAGGCTTTGTTGCTAAGCGCATGGAATGTGGTGCGGTAGTTGCAGCTGCTCCTGCTTATAATGTTCGTCGTGAGCGTCCTGCACCTGGTGATGTTATCGTTCTTCTTGGTGGACGTACAGGTCGTGACGGTATCGGTGGTGCAACAGGTTCATCAAAGAGTCACAATATGAAGTCACTTACAACTATGGCTTCTGAGGTTCAAAAGGGTAATGCTCCTGAGGAAAGAAAAATCCAAAGACTTTTCCGTAATGCGGAAGTTACTCGTTTAATTAAACGTTGTAATGACTTTGATGCAGGTGGTGTGTCTGTTGCTATAGGTGAACTTGCTCCTGGACTTCAAATAGACCTTGATGCTGTTCGTAAAAAATACGAAGGGCTTGATGGTACAGAAATCGCTATTTCAGAATCACAAGAACGTATGGCAGTTGTTGTTGCTGCTGAAGATGCAGATAAATTTATTGCATTTGCTGAAGAAGAAAACCTTGAAGCATACCGAGTTGCTGTTGTTACAAAAGAAGAACGTATGGTAATGAATTGGAAAGGTAATGTTATTGCTGACCTTAGTCGCGAATTCCTTGATACAAACGGTGCTATTAAACACATGGATGTTACAGTTACTCAAAAAGACCTTTCAGTATTGAGTAAAGCAATGTTTGGTTCATTGCGTGAAATGGCATCTGACCTTCGTACAGCAAGTCAACGTGGCCTTGTTGAACGTTTTGACTCAACTATTGGTGCAGGTAGTGTTGTAATGCCTTATGGTGGTAAGCGTCAGCTTACTCCTACTCAATCTATGGCAGCAGTTTTGCCAGTTCTTCCTGGCCAAGAAACTGACCAAGCAAGTGTGTTTAGCTGGGGTTGTGACCCTGACCATCTTTCAGTAGACCCTTATACAGGTGCTCGCGCATCAATTTACAACTCTGTTGCAAAGCTTGTAGCTGCAGGTTGTGACTATAAACTTGCATATCTTACTTTGCAGGAATTCTTTGAAAGACTTAAAACTGAGCCTGAGCGTTGGGGTAAGCCTTTTGCAGCTCTTCTTGGTGCATTTGATGCTCAGTTAGAGTTAAGTGCCGCTGCAATTGGTGGTAAAGACTCTATGTCAGGTACTTTCCTTGATAAAGATGTTCCACCAACACTTATTTCATTTGCTATTGCTCCTATCAAGAAACAAGATGTTATTAGCCCTGAATTCAAAGAGGCAAATCATCCTGTATACCTTTTCGGTGCAACAGATGAAAGTGCTGATTCTCTTAAATCAACTTGGGAAGCGTTCCATAAGCTTTGTAAAGAAGGTAAAGTAAAAGCTTCTTGGGCTATAGAACACGGTCTTGGCGAAGGAATTATGAAGATGTCATTTGGCAATAATATTGGCTTTACTTCATCAGCAGACCTTAAAGAAAATTGGCATCTTGGTTTGTGGGGCTTCATTGTAGCTGAACTTACTGAAGATGTTAGCCTTCCTGGTGTAATGAAAATCGGTACAACTACTGAAGAGCCTGTAATCAAACTTGGTGATGACATTGCTACAATTCAGGAGCTTTACGAATTACACACTTCAACACTTGAGGATGTATACCCAACTAAAGCTAAAGAAGACAAGGGTGAAATTCCTACATATTCATTCCAAGGTAAGTGTGAAATTTCTCCTAAAAATAAAGTTGCTAAGCCTAAGGTTCTTATTCCAGTATTCCCTGGTACAAACTGTGAATATGATTCGGCTCGTGCAGTAGAAAAAGCAGGTGCTGAAGCTGAGATTTTTGTAATCAGAAACCTTACTGCTGAAGATGTTGCAAGAAGTGTTGAAGGATTTTCAGCAAAAGTTAGAGAAAGCCAAATGATTTTCATTCCAGGTGGTTTCTCAGGCGGTGATGAACCAGATGGTTCAGCTAAGTTTATTACTGCGTTCTTCCGTAACCCTGCTGTCAAAGAAGCAGTTACTGACCTTCTTGATAATCGTGACGGTCTTATGTGTGGTATTTGTAATGGTTTCCAAGCACTCATTAAGCTTGGTCTTGTACCTTATGGAAAGATTATTGATACTGATGAAAATTGTCCTACACTTACATTTAACAATATCAGTCGTCACCAAAGTAGAATTGTTCATACAAGAATTGCGTCAACAAAATCTCCATGGCTCAGTCTTATGAACGTAGGTGACGTAGTGAATGTGCCTATTTCACACGGTGAAGGTAAATTCCTTGCATCTCCAGAGCTTATTGCAGAGCTTGCTGCTAACGGGCAAATTGCTACACAGTATGTTGACCTCCAAGGTAATGCTACTACAAATATTGACTTTAATCCAAACGGTTCATTATGTGCAATTGAAGGTATTACTTCACCTGATGGCCGTGTATTCGGTAAGATGGGTCATAGTGAGCGTATCGGCGATGGTCTTTACAAGAATGTACCTGGTGAATATGATATTCGTATGTTTGAAGCAGCTGTTAAATATTTTAATAAATAACTTTAGAAAAAAATAACCCGAGGCATTATGCTTCGGGTTATTGCCTTTTATATTAAGTTATAATATAATTATTGAGAGGTGAGTGCTATGGCAGTAAGACTTAATGAGAATAAAGAATTAGTTGCTAAAATCAAAGAAGGACTTAAAATGAAAGATGGCTATTGTCCTTGTAGATTACAAAAACTAAAAGAATATAAATGTATTTGTGAAGAATTCAAACAACAAATTGCAGACCCAGAATTTGAAGGGTATTGCCATTGTAAATTGTATTATAAATCTAAGGATTAAAAAAGATGCTATGTAAATTACATAGCATCTTTTAGTTTTAGTCTAAATTACTAACACGATAACTTAATTTCATTAAACTATCACTTAAATGAACATTTTCTACTGCAACTTGTGGATAATCAGCTGAAATGTCATAGTGGCTGAAATTCCAAAATCCCTTAATTCCAAGCTCAACAAGCTGAGGAGCTAAATCTTTTGCTGCAGCACTAGGAATACAAAGTACAGCAACAGTAGGGGAGTTGTCTTTACAAAAATTATATAATCCATCAGTATGGCGAATTGGAAGACCACGAAGCATTTGTCCTGAAAGCGCTTTATTTCGGTCGAATATACCGATAACATTAAATCCGCGCTGCTCAAAAGACATATGTAATGCAACTGCTTTACCAAGATTACCTGCACCAATGATAATTGCTTTTCTATTGCTATTTACACCAAGAATGTTACCAATTTCATTATACAAGCTTTCAATATTATAGCCATATCCTTGTTGACCAAATCCGCCAAAACAGTTTAAATCTTGACGAATTTGAGATGCTGTAAAGCCCATTTTCTCTGATAAATCTTTAGATGAAATTCTAACAACACCATTTTCTTTAAGTTCACCTAAAAATCTATAATATCGTGGTAGTCGTTTAATGACAGAATTTGATACGCCGTCATTTCTACTCATGATTTTCACTCCTTATGAAAGCTTTTTAACAGTTTCCATTACATAATCACCAAAGTCGCTACAAGTTGCACCATTGTCACGACCTGTAATAGTAAGTTTCTTTTCTTCAAACATACAAATGTCTAAAGCTCTTTCAAGTAAATCAGCTTCTTTTTGCTTGCCAATATGTGAAAGGAGCATTACAGTTGCACGAAGCATTGAACAAGGGTCAGCATACTGACCACGACCTTCACGAATCATACGAGGAGCTGAACCGTGAATCGCCTCAAACATAGCGTATCTCTTACCAAGATTTGCACTACCTGCAGTACCAACACCACCTTGGAATTCAGCTGCTTCATCAGTAATAATATCACCATAAAGGTTAGGGAGAACAAATACTTTAAAGTCTTTTCTTCTCTTTTCATCAATGAGTTTAGCAGTTGTAATATCAACATACCATTCATCAGTAATGATTTCAGGATATTCTTTGCCAACTTCTTTACAAATTCTAAGGAATTTACCGTCTGTTGTCTTAATAACATTTGCTTTATTGATAATTGAAACTCTTTCTTTACCGTTTCTCTTAGCATAGTCATAAGCCATACGAGCAATTCTTTCTGAACCCTCACTTGTTGTAACAACAAAGTCCATTGCAAGGTCTTCGGTAACGTTGACACCTTTAGAACCAACTGCATAAGCACCTTCAGTGTTTTCACGGAAGAATGTCCAGTCTATACCTTGGTCAGGAACCTTAACAGGACGAACATTAGCGAAAAGGTCAAGTTCTTTTCTCATAGCAACATTTGCACTTTCAATGTTTGGCCATGGGTCACCAGCCTGAGGTGTAGTTGTAGGTCCTTTAAGAATAACGTGGCACTCTTTAAGCTCAGCAAGAACATCATCAGGAATTGCTTTCATAACTGCAACACGATTTTCAATTGTAAGACCATCAATAACCTTAAACTCAACTTTACCTGCTTTTACATCGTCAGCAAGCATATATTCAAGAACTCTTGCTGATTCTTTTGTAATAATAGGTCCAATACCATCACCACCGCAAACACCGATGATGATTTTATCAAGTTTTTCAAAGTCAACAAAATCTTTTTGCGCTTTAATTTTTTCGTTTCTTGCAAGTTGTTCTCTAACAAGAGCTTCAAACTTTGCAACAGCTTCAGCGATTTGTTTTTCCATATTTTTTACTCCTTAAAATGATTCTTTAGTATAATTTAATAATCCACCTGCAAGAATAATATCCTTTTGACGTTGCGAAAGGTCATAATTGATAGCATATTCTTCATTTTTTGTAATGTTAACAAGAATAGCAGGTTCATTATTAATAATTGCATTTTTGATTCCTTTAAGGCTTAATTCATCACCTTGTGAAATCTTATCATAATCATCTGCATTTGCAAATGTAAGAGGAAGAATACCTGCATTAATGAGATTTGCACAGTGAATACGAGCAAATGATTTAGTAATTACTGCTTTAACTCCAAGGTAAAGTGGAACAAGTGCTGCGTGTTCACGTGATGAACCTTGACCATAGTTAGCGCCACCAATTACAATTCCTTTACCTTCAGCTTTAATTCTTTCAGGGAATGTTTTATCACAAACACCAAAGCAATATTGTGAAAGGAATGGAATGTTTGAACGGTATGGAAGAATCTTAGCACCGGCAGGCATAATATGGTCAGTTGTAATATCGTCACCAACTTTAAGCACAGCTTTAGCAGTGATATCATCACTCATAGGTTCGCTTGTTGGGAATGGCTTAATGTTAGGGCCGTACATAACCTCAACATCTTTTGCCTCTTCAGGAGTTGCTGGCATTGCAACCATATTGTCATTAATAATAAATTCATCAGGTAGAACGATTTCAGGGAATTCACCTAAATCACGTGGGTCAGTAAGATAACCAGTAATTGCTGATGCGGCTGCAACCTCAGGGCTTACAAGATAAATACCTGCATCAGCTGTACCTGAACGGCCTTCAAAGTTTCTATTAAATGTTCTAAGTGATACACCTGCTGAGTTAGGAGATTGACCCATACCGATACAAGGACCGCAAGCACTTTCAAGAATACGAGCACCAGCATCAATCATGTCAGCAAGAGCACCGTTTTGTGAAATCATATTAAGTACTTGTTTTGAACCAGGGGCAATTGAAAGACTAACTGAAGGATGAACAGTTTTTCCCTTAAGTATAGCAGCAACCTTCATCATATCAAGAAGTGAAGAGTTTGTACATGAACCAATACAAACTTGGTCAACTTTAATTTTACCGATTTCAGTAACTGATTTAACTCTATCAGGCATATGAGGACAAGCTGCCATTGGTGCAAGTGTAGACAAATCAATGTCAATTACTTCATCATAAACCGCATCTTTATCAGCTTTAAGTTCAACCCAATCTTCTTCACGACCTTGCGCTTTTAAAAACGCCTTTGTAACTTCGTCTGAAGGGAATACTGAAGTTGTAGCACCAAGCTCAGCACCCATATTTGTAATTGTTGCACGTTCAGGAACTGAAAGTGTAGCAACACCTTCACCACCGTATTCAATGATTTTGCCAACGCCACCTTTAACGGTCATAATACGAAGAACTTCAAGGATTACGTCTTTTGCTGCAACCCAAGGACTAAGCTTGCCTGTAAGGTTAACTCTAACCATTTTTGGCATTGTGATATAATATGTACCACCACCCATAGCAACAGCAACATCAAGACCGCCAGCACCCATAGCGAGCATACCAAGTCCACCACCAGTTGGAGAGTGGCTGTCAGAACCAATAAGAGTTTTGCCTGGAATACC
>JAZLET010000068.1:0-8289 GCA_045615405.1 Candidatus Fimenecus sp. | reverse complement strand
CCCTCATTTAATAAATTCAATACCGCGATTTTTCACATAGCAGTATATGTTAAAATTATAACAAAGAACTTATAAAAAGTCTATCATTTTTTCAAAAAAAATATACTATTATATGTAATATTGGCGATTAGCACATAAATTGCAAGTTTCTTTTGTATTTATTAACTATTTCGCACCACATTTTCAAGTATTTTTACAGCATTTTCAAAGCTTTCGCTGCTTTGTGTTGCAACTGAAAAAGCAATTTCAGGAAAATCGGCATCAGTGTTAGCGGGGATTAACAAAACACCTTGTTTTTTTGCCTTGTCACAAAATTCTTTTGTTGACATATTTACATTGAATTTACAACGGACATAAAGTGGCGAATTTGTTTTAAGAATTGTCACTTTTTTTGAGAATTTTTCAACGAGCAAATCGCTTAATAGCTTTGATTTTTGTGCATATATTTTTCGCGATTTTCTTATTTGCGAATTAAGGTGACCATCACGAATATAGCTACAAAGAGCAATTTGGTCCGCCTTTGAAACCGTTTGGTTATATAGGTCTTTTTTCTTGTTATACTCTTCTAAAAGTGGCTGTGGTAAAATCATAAAGCTTATACGAATTGAAGGTAGCAAAAGCTTTGAAAAGGTACCTAAATACACAACATTTTCACCACCATCAAGCCCTTGTAGAGATGGTGTTGGGCGATTAAAATAACGAAATTCACTGCCGTAATCATCTTCAATTATAAGCTTGTTATTTTTTCGCGCATATTCCGTTAAATCAAAGCGCTCCTTAACACTCATAATTTCACCCCATCGGGTTGAATATGAAGGTGAAGTGTAAATAATATTGCTTTTTTCTCGATTATCGGTTACGCGAAATCCGTAGTCAGTAAAAATTGCAGTCCCTTGCCTATAAGACAAATCATCAAAGCACACTGTTTTTTTATTTTTCAACAACGGACAAAGCACATTAAGAAGAGTTTGCACTCCTGCTCCAATTACAATATTTTCTTCAGTGCAAATGCAATTTCTTGTTTCACGAGCATACTTTGCAATTTCTTGACGCAGGTCATATTCGCCCTGTGGCTCACCGTAAAAAAGCAAACGGTCATTTTGTCTTAAAGCACTTTTCACATAACGGCGCCATATATCCATATTAAAGCTTTCGGCATCAACACCTGATGAAGCAAAATCATATAAAATGCTTGTTTTTTTCTCGTAATTTTCATTTTTGATTTGCGCTTTTTTTGCTATGCTACCACGCTTTGCAACATAGTATCCGCTTTGACTTTTCGGCATAATATAGCCATCATCACAAAGACACATAAAGGCTGATTCTACCGTTGTTTTGCTTACATTTCTTTCATTTGCACAACGGCGTATTGATGGCAATTTGCTACCCTCAGGTAGCTTTCCGCCTTCAATTAAATTTTTGTAATAATCATAAATTTGCATATATAATTTTTGATTTTTCACAGCAAACTGTCCCCTTAAAAATTCTAAAATTTGTATATTTTATTAAAGACACTTTTGTTATATTATATACCCATAAAATCCACTTTGCAAGGGGTGAAATCTTTGAAAAAAATAGCAGTTATTAATGACCTTTCCGGATTTGGAAAATGCTCACTTTCAGTGGCGTTGCCCATATTATCAGTTATGCAAAATGAATGCTGTGCTGTACCTACCGCAATACTTTCAAATCAGACAGGCTTTGACTCGTTTTATTCAGCCGATTTTACCGAGCACCTTACCTCTTATATTGATGTGTGGAAACAACAAAATGTCAGGTTTGATACTATTCTTACAGGGTACCTTGCAAGTGAAAAACAAGTTGACATAATTTTAGACTTTATTGAACATTTCGGTAAAAATACACTTATTTTTGTTGACCCCGTTATGGCGGACGACGGTGTGCTTTATGACACTTATGATGAAAAACTTTGTGAAAAAGTAAAAAAGCTCACGAAAAAAGCAAACATTATCACGCCTAACCTTACTGAATTATGTATTCTTTGTGGTGCCGATTATAATGAAATCAGCAAAAAAGAAAACTATGATAAAATTGAAGGTCTTGCATATTCTTTACTCAGCAACACAACAAAAACAGTTATCGTTACAGGCATAAAAAGAAATGGTCAAATCACCAATATGTTCGTTCAAAAAGACCAGATTGGCACAGTAAATCAAAAGCTTTTAAAGGGTAGTTTTTCAGGCACTGGTGATATTTTTTCAAGTATCGTCTGTGGTGGAATCACCAATGGTATGAGCGTTAATGACGCAGTTACCCTTGCAACCGACTTTATTTTTGAATCTATAAAAAGCACTCCAACCGACCGTGCTTACGAACCTTGTGGAGTGAATTTTCAAAAACATTTGGAGATGCTTATAAATGCGAAATAAAAAAAATCTTTTAAAAATTACATACACTGCGATTTTCACCACACTTATACTACTTGCAACGAGCGTTATAAAATTTTCCACAGGACTTGGTGAAGGTTACATTCATTTTGGTGACAGTTTTATTTACCTGACTGCTTGTGTATTACCGTTCCCATATTGTCTTATTGCAGGAGCATTAGGTGGCGGACTTGCTGATATTCTTTCAGGTTATGCAATATGGTCAATTCCCACAATGCTTATAAAAATGATGAATGCAATTCCGTTTGCACTCATTTGCAAAAAACTCAAAGCGAATAAAATCTTATCAAAGCAAACCATTTTAATGACAATAGTGTCAGGAATAATAACAATCATTGGTTACTTTGTGACCGAATGTGTTTTGTATTCAGTTGCATCGGCAACACTTTCACTACTAGGCAACACTATTCAGGCTGTTGCAAGCGGAATTATCTTTGTAATTATTGCAAAAGCAACTGACAAAATAAATCTCAAATCAAAAATCTCTAAAGGAGTTTACTAATGGCTGATATAGTTTATACTTATGGAAATCAGGCTTACTTAAATATTACAAACGCTTGTCCTTGCAAATGCACCTTTTGTATTCGCAACAATGGTGATAGCGTTGGTGAGGCAACAACCTTGTGGTTTGAGCATAGCCCATCAATAGATGAAATTAAAGCGGAAATTGATGCTTTTGATTTCAGCAAATACAACAACTCAATTACAATTTGCGGTTATGGTGAGCCTACTTGTGCAATTAATAATCTTATTGAATCTTGCAAATATTTAAGAGAAAAAGGCGTTAAAATTCGTCTTAACACAAACGGACTTTCGGACCTTATAAACAAGCGTCCTACCGCAAAGGAAATTTGCGAAGTTATTGACTCAGTTTCAATAAGTCTTAATGCACCAACAAAAGAAAAATATAATGAGATTACAAGACCATCATTTGGTGAAAAATCATTTGATGCAATGCTTAAATTTGCAAAGGAATGTAAGGAATACAAAATTCCAACAAAGCTTACTGTTGTTGATGTAATCAGCAAGGAAGATATTGCAGACTGCAAGGCACTTTGTGAAGAAATAGGAATACCACTTCGTGTTAGAGAATACACTGCGGAATAAATACAAAGTATAAAAAGACTAATGCCACTTTAAATAAGGTGGCATTTTGTTTTTGTATGGCTTGGTTTCATTGACAAAATGTGGGTAATATGATAAAATTTTTAGTTGATAATAATACTGTTAATGTTAAGTTTTTGCAACATATAAATTAAGGTGATTTAATGAATTTTCGTGTTTTAACAGCAAGTGAATACAACGAATTTTTAAAGGGTAATCCACAAGCATCTTTTATGCAAACTGTGGAGTTATCTGAGTTAAAAAAAGAGTTTGGCAGTAAAGTCCATTTTGTTGGTATTGAAGAAGACGGTGTAATTGTTGCTGGGTCTATGATTTTAGAGGACAAGACCATTCTTAATCAAAGTCAATTCTATGCTCCACGCGGTCTTATTGTTGATTACAGTAACAAGGAATTGCTTGGCTATTTTACTGAAGAATTAAAAAAATACATTAAAAAGCAAGGCGGGTTTATGCTTACCATTGACCCTAATGTGCTTTATAGAGTCCGCACACCTGAGGGTGAAATTATGGAAGATGACAACCCTAATGATGAGGCGGTTAATAATCTTTTAGACCTTGGCTACAAGCACTACGGCTTTAATATTTATCTTGATGCTTTACAAGTTAGATGGTGCTGCCATATGAAGCTTGATGAGGACTACGAAACCAAAAAGGCAAGATTTTCAAAGCAAACAAGAAAGAATATTAACTCTTGTATTAAAAAAGGTCTTTTAGTTAAAGAAGGTACTATTGAAGATTTAGAGGTTATGGCGGAAATTTTTGAAGCAACTTCAAAGCGTCGCAATTTCTTTTATAGAAGTCTTAGTTACTATCAAAAAATGTATAAACACATGAAGGATTTAATGACTATTTATGTGGCTTATCTTGACCCTGATATTTATTATGAGCATACAAAGAGTTTGCTCCAAGATGCAAATAAAAACTACGAAAGCGTACTTAAAAAGTTAGAAAAACTTACTGCTGGCGACCGTCTTCTTAATCAAAAAGAAGAGGCTGAAAAACAAGTTGCAAAGTATGAAAAAGAACTTGCAAAGGCTGAAGAATTTAAGAAAGAAAATCCTAACGGCAAAGCAATTGGTTGTCTTCTTTCACTTCGTAGCGGTAACGAATATCTTACACTTTCAAGTGGTGTATTAATGGAATACCGTCAGTTTACTCCTAAATACTTAATGTATGAGCATCACATTAAAGAGGCATATAAAGAGGGCTTTGAATACTGTAATTTCTATGGTATTGCAGGTGACTTTAACCCTGAAAATGAATACTATGGAATTTACGAATTCAAAAAGGGCTTTAAGCCAAATGTTACTGAATATATTGGTCAGTTTGAGCTTAAAACTGGTCCATTCTATGATGTTTACAAGTTGTTAAAGAAAATTAAAGGACACATTTCAAAATGAAAATTATTGAATTAGAAAAGCAAGAATTTATTGATTTTTGCAATAGTAATCCACAAGCACTTTTCTTTCAATCTCCCTATTGGATTGAAATTAAAGAGCAAAACGGATGGTCAGGCAAAATTTTAGGCGTTAAGGAAGACGGTAAAATTGTAATTGCCACAGTATTGTTATATAAGTCTATTAAGGGTATTATTAAATTTGCCTATGCCCCTCGTGGATTTTTAATGGATTACAACAATTTTGACTTACTCGCTGAGTTTACTAAAGAAATCAAAGAATATCTAAAAAAGCAAAATGTTGCATTCTTAAAAATAAATCCTTATGTTGATTATCAACTTCGCGACATTCACGGTGATATAATCCCTGACACTAAAAATGATGCTTTAATGGAAAAGTTAAAATCTTTGGGCTACAAGCATTACGGTTTTTATGTGGATATGGATGAAAAAAAGGATTTAGAGCCACGCTGGATTTCAGTGCTTGACATTAAGGGCAAAACTATTGATGAATTGTTTAAGAATTTCCGTAGCGGTACAAAATGGGGAATTAACAACAGTAAGAAAAACTTTATCAATCTTATAGAGGCAGATGAAAGCAACCTTATAGAGTTTAAAAATCTTATGAAGCATACCGCTGAAAGACGCGAATTTGTTGACCGTCCCCTCTCCTATTACCAAGAAATGTTTAAAGTGCTTAATCGTGAAAATGCGGTTAAAGTGCTTTTAGCGGAAGTTAATCTTAAAGAATTACTTGATTTCACAAAGGCAAGATTTGAAAAAAACGAAAAGCGTCTTACTGTGATTGAGGGTAATCCTAAAAACATTAACGAATACAATGAAATTAAGTCACAGCAAGAAAGTATTGCAAAGAAAATCGTAGCACTTACCGCTGATGTAAATGAATATGGTGAAAAGAAAATTATTGCAGGCGGTTGGTATATGCTTTATGGAAGAGAAGTTGTATATCTTTTTGGTGCAAGCTATAAACCATTTATGAAATACAACTCTCAATACTTATTGCAATATGAAATGATTAAATTCGCCACCGAAAATGGTTACGACAAGTTTAATTTTTACGGTATTGACGGTAACTTTAGCGAGGATTCAAAAAACTTTGGTTTATTTGATTTTAAGCGTGGTTTTAACGCTGATGTGCATGAGTTAATTGGTGAGTTTGATTTAATTATTAACAAGGCGCAATTCTCACTTTATGAGCTTATATTTAAGGGCTATAAAGTATTTAAAACTATTCAAAAAAAGATTTAAGGTTGAAAATTATGTATCAATTTAAGGCAGATATTCCCGTAAAGGAATTTACTGAATTTATTGAAAATTCTTCATTTGCACCTATTCAACAAACTGAAGAATGGACAAAACTTAAAGCTAACTGGAAAAACAGTTTTTGCGGTATTTATAAGAATGATGCTCTTTGCGGCGTTGCACTTATTCTTATTCGCACACTTATGCCGGGGTTTAATTATGCTTACTGTCCGCGTGGTCCTATTATGGATTTAACTGACAGTGAAATGGTTAAAGCGTTTGTAGATGGCGCAAAAGAATTTTGCAAAAGCAGAGGAATTTATCTTTTTAAAACCGACCCTGCTATTGTGGTTAATAAGATTTTGCCTGATATTCCTGCTGACAAATTCTTTGACCCATTTGATTTAGAGCGTGGCAAGGTTGAGTTTCAAACTCTTGTAGACAACGGATTTGAGCACAAGGGCTTTGTTATGAATATTGGTGATGCAATTCAGCCTCGCTTTAACGCTCTTATTCCATTAAAGGATGCAAGTGGAAAGCCACTTACTGCACCTGAATTCAAGAAAAACTACAAGCAAAAAATCCGCAAGTATTTAGGTAATTTCCAACCTGCTCGTGGACTTTACTATGAGGGTGTAGAGCATACACCTGAAAACATTGCACTTTTCAAAAAGATTTTAAGCAATACTGAAGCAAGACAACAAATCTCACTTAGAAATGAAGAGTATTTTAACATTCTTGCTGACGCTTTTGGCGAAAAGGCATTCTTTGCATTTGAAAGATGTAATGTGAACACATACATTGAAAATCTTAAAAAAAGATATGAAAAAGAACCTGATATGAGAGATAAAATCAGTGAACAAATTGCTGATGCAAAAAAGGTTCTTAATGAGCGTGGCGAGATTGTTCCACTTGCTGCATTACTTACAGTTTATCCACCAAATAAAACAGGTGTACGAATTGCGGAATACTTGTATGCAGGGTCTGATTTAAATGTATTTTCATCATTTTGTGCTACACTTTGCGGACTTTGTGAACAATGTATTCTTACAACTGAAAATGGTTGTGACTTCCTTGATTTAGGCGGTATTGCAGGTACTTTAGACGATGGTCTTTATGAGTTTAAGAGCCAGTTTAATCCTATAATTATTGAATATGCAGGTGAATTTGACTTAAAGATTAATCCGCTTAAATATAGCCTTATGGAAAAAGGCTTACCTGTTCTTAAAAAAGGTTATATGAAACTAATAAAACTGATTAAGAGATAAAAAAAGCCCACTCGTATTGAGTGGGTTTTTGTTTGATAACCTTGTTTAATTGTTTTCTTGTTTTTCTTTATTAACAAAGTTTTTGAAAAGGAAATACACACCTACAAACAAAGCAATAAGAATAAGTCCAACTATAAATCCTATTGTAGCATTTGATGAGTAAGTATCGGCTAACGGTTTTAAGAATACATAACCAACTAAATCTTCTAAGCCTTCATTCCAATCATCAAATTTGCCTTGTGCAACCTTAATAACAATACCATAAAGAAGTCCCATTGCGCCACCATAAAGCAAATTATTAAAAATGGTTGTAATGTTTATAACAACAAGGATAATTATTAAAACTACCGCAATAGTTATAAGCTTACTAACAGTTTTTTCAGACGCAAGAATAATAAGCTCATCAGTTGACATTCCTGCCGCATTTTCAATAGTTTGAAGCACCATTGTGCGAGTATAAATGCTAATTGCCTCTTCCGTTGTTTTTGCATTTTCAGGGTTAAGATTTTCATTTTGCTGGAGAGTTATGTTATTTTCAATTCTATATTCCGCCTCTTCAGTACTTGTGTTAAGGAAATAATCAACAAGACCATAAACCTCAGTTTTAATTACAGTATTTACAAGCTCAGGTGTAACAATTTGTTCAACGGCATAGTCACCTATATTTCCAAAAGGGAAAAAAGATGATGACATTTGTTTATTAATATAATCACTTGCCTTATCACGAACAAAGTCTAATACTGTAATTTTTGAATTGTTAACTACAAATTTAACGGAGCTTAAATCAGTTGTTTCAATTTGTTCGTGAAACTGTTCAGCTTGCAAATAA
>JAZLET010000067.1:0-6691 GCA_045615405.1 Candidatus Fimenecus sp. | reverse complement strand
ACAATCAATGGTCGTGGCCGAGTTGCTGCTGTTGAATATATGATTGACACTCCTGCAGTTAAAAACCTTATCCGTGAAGAAAAAGAGCATCAGCTTTATGCTACAATGCAAACAGGTACAATGCAGGGTATGCAAACTATGGACCAGGCGCTTCTCAGTCTTCTTAAACAACAAAAGATTACAAGAGAATCAGTTCTTGAATTTTGCGTTGACCAAAAAGAAGTTATGCGTCTTATGGGTACCATGGGATTATAATTACGAAATTTACTATTTTTTACATATAAAGGGGGCAAATTGCCTTGGCATCCTTTACTTATGACGGCCTTAATAGGCAGGGCCAAAACGTACACGGCGAAGTTGTTGCCGACAGTACCGCTCAAGCTATGGAGCGTCTCCGTGAAAACGGAATTATAGTTACTGAAATGAAAGAAAAAGCTGTCAAAAAGAAATCTAGTGGCGGCGGTAAAAAAATTACAACCGAAGATATTGCGGTTATTTGTAAGCAGCTTGCAGTTATGCTTTCAGCCGGTGTTCCTGTTACTCGTGCATTGACAACTCTTTCAAAACAGTGTGCTAATCCAAAACTTGGAGATATTATGGAAGAGATTGCAAAGACTGTTGAAGGTGGTACACCTCTTTCAGATGCATTTGCACAATATCCAAAGGTTTTCTCTCCACTTTTCATTGCTATGATTGCTTCTGGTGAAGCCGGTGGTATTATGGAACAAGCACTTGTCAGCCTTGCTGATATGCTTCAAAAAGAAAAAAATCTTCAAAAGAACATTAAATCAGCTTATTCGTATCCACGAAGCGTTATGATTATGGCGGTTGTTTTGCTTATTGCAATGCTTTGGTTCATGGTTCCTTTGTTTAAAGGTATGATGAAAAAGGGTACTGAAGTTACAGGTATTTCAAAGGCAATTTTCGCAGTTTCTGACAGTCTTCGTGAAGAAACAGGTACATGGATTCTTGTTGCAGCAATTATTGGCGGTGCAATATTTGCCTTTATTAAGAGCCCAATTGCTCATAAGATATGGGAAAACAACAAGCTTACAATGCCAATGCTTGGTGACTTTATGACCAAGATGGTTGTTGCTCGTTTCTGCCGTACATTTGCTACACTTCTTGCGGGTGGTGTTACAGCAGTTGAAGCACTTAAGAGTGCGGGTCCTACATCAGGTTCGGAAAAACTTGAAAGAGTTGTTAATGAAGCAATTGAAGATATAGAAGAAGGTAAGAGTATTGCCGAATCTCTTGACAAGAGTGGCGTTTTCCCACCAATGCTTACAGGTATGGTGGCTATCGGTGAAGAATCAGGTGCTTTACCAGAGCTTCTTGATAAGGTTGCTGAATTCTTTGAAGAAGACGTTGAAAACACATCACGAAATCTTCGTGCGATTATTGAACCTATAGCCCTCGTGTTTGTTGGTGTTATTGTTGGTGGTATGCTTATTGCACTTTACGTTCCAATGCTTACATCATCTACTTCAATGGGTGCATAAAAAGAAAAATCCTCAAACTGATAGGAGAATGATAGATATGGCTAAATTTAAAAGCATTATCGGTTGTGAAATCACAACAAATGAGATAAGAGCAGTTGAAGTTGCCAAAGAAAATGGTGTTTATAAAATTATAGCAATGGGCTATATGCCTTTAGAAGAAGGTACCGTTGGTGAAGCTTTTATTAGAGAGCAAAACCTTTTCGTTGATGCAATCACTCAGCTTATTGCTCAAGGAAATTTCCAAACAACTGACGTTGCAATCGGTGTAAATAATGAAAATGTGCTTATGCGTTATGCATCTTTTCCAAAGGTTGATGACGACAAGCTCCGCAATATGATTCTTTTACAAGCACAAGAATTCTTCCCAATTCCAATTCAAGAAATGGAAGTTGACTTTGTTGTTGCTGGTGAATCAGTTGGTGAAGATGATACACCTCAAGTTAATGTTATGCTTGTTGCAGCAAGAAAGCAAATGCTTGAAGGATATATTAATAACTTTACTACTGCAAAGTTACAAGTACAAGAAATTGATTCTTCATTACTTGCATATTGTCGTGGCCTTAATGAAATCAGTGGTGGCACAAGATATGGCATAGTTAATCTTACTGATGATGTGCTTAACTTCATTGTTGTTGAGGGTAACGAAATTGCAATGGTTCGTTCAATTACTATTACTGAAAGAAACCAAAAAGCAGTAACAAGTGTTTTTAAAGGCTCAAGAGATAACTCATACACTGATGAGGATATTGAAGCAGTTACAAGTTTCCTTATGTCAGAAACATCATCTACTATCAGTTATTATTCAATGCAGAACGATAAACCTATTGAAAAGCTCTATTTTATTATGAACTCATCAGTAGCAGATAAAATCGCTCCTGCAATAGCAGCGAATTTATATATTCCTATGGAAATACCTCAGTTTTATCCAAACTTGCAGGCAGAGTCAGTAACACCATTAGGTGAATATGCAAGCTGTATAGGAATCGCAATTTCAAGTTTGGAGGGATAATGGTGTTTAAGGTAAGTTTGTTACCAGCAAGTTATAGAAAATTACTTGAAGGTAGAAAGAAAAAAGATTTAATTCTTAGAGTTGCTTTAATTGTTTTATTATGTATGCTTATTATCTATAGTGGTTTTGCTATTAGATTATTCATTCTTAAAGCACAACTTAAAGAAATTCAAAAGAATAACGGTGTTGTTGTTGCTCAAATTTCAGAGCTTGAGCAGTACAAGACAATTTATGATAATCTTGTAGCTTCACAACAAAGAGTTGATTCAATTAAGGCAAAATCTCCAAGTGCAGTTAAGTTCTTGTCATTAGTACAGTCAAATCGTCCTGAATACGCTAAATATACAGTTGTTACAGTGCAAGAATGGTCAACAAACCCAATTTGTATGATTGAAGGTGAACTTCCTGCTGCACAAAATATTGGCGATGCAGTTTCACAACTTCGTGATTTAGAAGAAATCTTTAAAACTAGTGAAGATTTTAAAGATGTAGTAACACAGGTTAAGGTTATTAATAATATGCCTTCAGTTACAACTGATTCATTTGGTAATGAAACGTACACATTCCGTATTTACGTTTCAGTTGGTGGCAACATTGTGCTTGATGAGTCAGGTGCTTTGGTGACAACAACAACTACTACAACTACTACAACTACAGCGACATCTGCAGAAACAACTACAGAGTCAACTACTGTTGCAGAATAAGGAGGAAACATAAATGAATAAAGATATTAAACTTTCCGACCTTAAAGAAAAAGTAAGTACAACTGCACTCGTTGCTATTGCAATGGTATTGCTCGTTATAGTTTTAGGTGTTTCATCATACTTTACAATTCAAGAAGTAGCAGAATTGAAAGGAAATATTGGTTCAAACTTGACTAAATATGAGGAAAACAAAATTTTTGTTACAAGCCTTGAAAAATTAAAAGCTGATTCAGCATATTATGAAGCACAACAGGCTGAATATGATAAAGTTATTGCTGACGCAGGTACATATAACTCTGTTGATTACTATGTTCAAATTGATGAATTGTGCAAAAAGTATAATCTCAAAATTGTAGAAATCGCAGTTGGTGATATGGTCTCTAACGGACTTGTGAACGAAGCAACTACAACAATTGCAGTTGTTGGTGACGAGGTTGATGTTAGAAGAATGGCTGTTGAAATTGTATCACAAGAAAAAATTGCAAGAATTGATACAATAGCAATGGCAAAACAACAAGACGGTACTGTTGCAGCAACAATGGTAATCGTAAACTTCACAAAATAAAGAAATTTGAACACGAAAGACAGGTATTTCTATGTCAAACGATATTATTATTCCCGGCAGCATATGTGCAAGACTTATTGATGCTGGAATTATTACAACAGAGCAGTTAAAAGAAGCTCTTGAAATACAAAAAACAAGCAAACAACTTATTGGTACAATCCTTACACAGTTAGGTTATTGTACTGAAGAAGATGTTGCTCGTATGCTTGCAAGCAAAACAGGTCACAAGTTCATTTCTATTGATGAAGTTGGCGTTAACATTGCAGTTGCAAACCTTATTACTCCTGAACTTGCAGTAAAAAACAATATTCTTCCTATTTATGAGGAAGATGGTATTGTTTATGTTGCAATGAAGAATCCTAACGATATTCTTACAGTTGACTATCTTCGTATGCTTACAGGTTATGAAATTTGCCCTGTAGTTGCTGCGGATATGGAACTTCAAGCAGCTATTGAAAACTTTGCGAATATGAACAGCGGTGTTGATGATTATGATGAGGCTGAAGAAGAAGTTGTTGAAGCTGAAAGCCTTGATATTGATGATAAACCTGCAGTTCAGCTTGTAAACCAAATTATTAACAACGCTATTAAAGCAGGCGCTTCCGATATTCATATTGAAGCACTTGAGAAATATATGCGTGTTCGTTTTAGAATTGACGGTGTTTTGCAAGAAATTATGCAAAACCCAATTAAGATGTATGCGGCTGTTATTTCAAGAATTAAGGTTATCGGCGGTATGGATATTGCTGAACGCCGTATTCCTCAAGACGGTCGTGCTACTGTTAAGTTTGAAGACAAAACAATGGACGTTCGTATTGCGTCAATGCCTACTGTTTACGGCGAAAAAGTCGTAATGCGTTTGCTTGAAAGAAGCAATACAAACGTTGTAACACTTAAAGATATTAAGTTCAGCCCACGTCAGTTTGGTAGATTTAACCACGCTATTCATCTTCCATACGGTTTCGTTCTTGTTACAGGACCTACTGGTAGTGGTAAATCAACAACTCTTTATGCTACATTGGCTGAAATTAGTACAATTGACAAAAACGTTATTACACTTGAAGACCCTGTTGAACGTCGTATGGCAGGTATTAACCAGGTTCAAATGAACAACCGTGCTGGTATGACATTCGCAGCTGCTCTTCGTTCAGTTCTTCGTTCTGACCCTGATATTGTCATGGTCGGTGAAATTCGTGACAGCGAAACTGCAAAAATCGCTGTTGAAGCTGCTCTTACAGGACATATGGTTCTTTCAACACTCCATACAAACGACGCACCTGGTGCGGTTACTCGTCTTGACGAAATGGGTGTTGAGCCATTCCTTACTGCATCATCACTTGTTGGTGTTCTTGCACAACGTCTTGTTCGTAAGCTTTGTCCAAAATGTCGTGAAGAATATGAAATTTCTCACGCTGAACTTAAAAATATTGTTCCAGACCTTGAACAATATGGATACAACCAACCAAGCTATAAACTTTATAGAGCAAAGGGTTGTCTTACATGTAATAATACTGGCTATAAGGGACGTGAAGCTGTATTTGAGTTCCTTACAGTTACTGAAGAAATGAAACGCTTGATTCTTGACCGTGCAACAATTACACAGGTTCGTGACCTTGCTGTTTCACAAGAAATGAGAACACTTAAAGACGAAGGTCTTTATAAAATGATGGAAGGTAATACTTCTCTTGAAGAGGTTTTACGTGTTATCGTTTAATTCGTTTAGTTTCATTAAAATCTATTGAAAGGAGCGTATCATTATGATAAAAAAATATCTTAACAATAAAGACGGTATGGCATTACCTATGGTATTAATTATTATGGTAATATGTACAATTCTTGCAACAGGTCTTGGTTTATATGCAAGTCAGTCTTTAAGAAGTGTTAAATATATGAACGCTCAAAAACAAGCGTATTACCTTTCACGCGCAGGCGTTGAGGCTGGTGCGTTTGCATATCAGAACGCTACAACAAAAACAAGTAGCTATTATGATAATAATGATAACTTTGCTAATGGACTTGCAAATTTTTCAGACGTTGACAAGTTTGTTGCGGTTATTGAAAATAGTGATGAAAAAATTACAAGTAACAAGGTTTATCTCGTATATGATGAAAATGCAAATCCTGATTCTATGTGGGATGGACTTAGTTTTCAAACATATGATGGTGCTGTAACTAAAGAGACACATCCAAATGTAATAGGTTATTTCTCAGTTGAAATTGCCGGTGGTCAACAAGAAACTCTTGTTAACAATAACGGCGTTGAAGAGGAAGTTCTTAAGGATGTTGTAGAATTTAGAAGTACAGCGGTATGCTTCAATGATGAGGGTGCTGAGGTTACAAGAATTTCAAGCGGTTATATGTACCCCTCACAATCAATAAGCTCTGAAACCTGCTATGGTGCTGATGGTTATCTTTCAACTGATGCAAGTATGTTTGACAATACTGACACAAAAACTGTTAAGTATGACGAAGCACAATTCAACACACAAACAGGTAGCTGGTGGAATAGACTTAAAAACGGTCTTTTAAAACTCGCTTTCAATATTATGAAAGCGTCAGGTCTTATTCCTGCGCAAGAGAATATTACTGTTTATGAAATGATTGGCGGCGGCGACTTAATTCTTGCTCGTCCTTCTCAAGATGTTGGTGAAATTAAAATCAACGACAATATGAATAACTTTTATATATTCTCTACATCTGGCACAGTAATTCTTGAAGATACGGGTCTTTATGTTGACCCAACTAAGGGTAAGTATGCAACAATTGGTCTTTATGGTAGTGATATTGTTGTTGATGGTGACATTACAATGGGTGTTTACCATACAAATACAAGTGGTTTCTTCTCAGGACTTTCAACTCTTGTTGCTACACTTGGTAACCGTTATAGATTAGGTACAGTTATGATTGGTTG
>JAZLET010000066.1:0-14971 GCA_045615405.1 Candidatus Fimenecus sp. | reverse complement strand
ACTTGAAAGTGGCGACTCATCATACAAGTATAATCAAAACGTATTTTCAGTAAAAAAACCACAAGAGCAACCAGTTTCATTGGCTCTTGCATTAAGTGAAAGTATTCTTAAAGGCAAGGGTGCTTGGCGTGTTCATGGTGGTGGCTTTGCAGGTACAATTCAAGCATTCGTTCCAAACGAAATTCTTGCTGATTACAAAAACGCTATTGAAGGTATTTTTGGTGAAGATAGCTGCTATGTTCTCATTATTCGCCCAGTTGGTGGAACTGAGATATAATCTTGTTGGTATATTTTCCGTAATACTGCGTTGTGCCATCTTGAAATATCCACATATTCCTTCGCTGTCACGCCTTGTCTTACGAAGAATCTACTCAACAATATTAAGTGCATTACTTTTATAAAGTTTGCAAAAAAACAAGAAATTTAAGGTTGATTTAAATGACAACTATTGAACTTTTAGAAAATTTAACTTCCCCCCACGGTGTTGCGGGGGAAGAAAACAGCTCCTTTGAAGCGTTAAAGGGGCTTTTTTCACTGTATGGCGATGTTTCTTGTGACGATATGGG
Source organism: Candidatus Fimenecus sp. (assembly GCA_045615405.1). Lineage (GTDB taxonomy): Bacteria > Bacillota > Clostridia > Oscillospirales > Acutalibacteraceae > Fimenecus. The sequence continues at coordinate 14,405 of JAZLET010000066.1, read as the reverse complement.
CAACATTATCATTCATAAAAATGGCAAGGGTAAACACATTTTACTTGATGCGCATCTTGATACCATCGGCTTTGTTGTAACAGGTATTACTGATGACGGTTTTGTCCGTCTTACAAAGGTTGGCGGAGTTGATATGCGTACAGTAGAGGGTATGGAATTGACCATTCACGGCAAGAAAGATGTTTATGCTGTTGTTTGCACTGTGCCACCACACCTTTCAAATGGTGACAGCAAAGTTTCAACTGACGGTACTTGCGTTGCTGATATTGGTATGAGCAAAGAGGATGCCGAAAAAGTAATTTGCGAGGGTGACAAGGTAAGCTTTAGGGCATCTTTTGAAAGATTAGGCGAGAATAGAGTTTCCGCAACCTACATTGATGACCGTGGCGGAATTGCGATACTTTTAAAGGCGTTAGAATATACAGATACTGAAAATGAAATCACACTTGTTTGCTCAGCTCAAGAAGAAACAGGTGGTGCAGGGGCAACTTGTGCATCTTTTAATGTGAATGCGGATTTATCGCTTTCAGTTGATGTAAGCTTTGCCACAACTCCTGATAGTAGCGCAAAGGAATGTGGTAAAATGAATGGTGGACCAATGATTGGTTACTCGCCAATTCTTTGTCGTGAATACTCCGATTTGCTTGTAGAAATTGCAAAGGAAAATGATATTCCTTATCAAAAAGAAATTATGAACGGAAAAACAGGAACAAATGCGGACCACATCACTATTTCAAAGGGTGGGGTACCGTCGGCACTTGTGTCACTTCCTCAAAGATATATGCATACTCCGGTTGAGGTGGTAGACCTTCGTGATATTGAAAACTGTGCAAAGTTAATTGCACGATTTTTAGAAAGGGTGTGAGATTATGAATTTTGAACTTTTGAAAACCCTTTGTTTGCTTAATGGCACATCAGGTGATGAAAAAACTGTTCGTGATTTTATAATTTCACAGTTGCCTGACGATTGCGAATATACAGTTGACCCTATGGGCAACTTAGTTGTAGACAAAAAGGGTGACACAACACCTAAAAACAAGGTTGCTCTTTTTGCTCATATGGATGAAGTTGGATTCATTGTAACTTATATTACTGATGATGGCTTTGTTAATGTTGCAAATGTAGGTGGAATTGATAATTCAGCACTTTTCGGCAAGAAAATTACAGTTAATGGTCTTGTTGGTGTAGCAGGTGCAAAGGCAATTCATCAATGTAGTAGTGATGAGGTAAAGAAAATTCCCGAAATCACTGATGTTTCAGTTGACTTTGGTTTTGAAAGTCGCGAAGAAGCCCAAAAGCATATTTCTCTTGGTGATTTTGGCTATTTTGAATCGGATTTCGTAGAATTCGGCAACGGTATGATTAAGTCAAAAGCACTAGACGACCGTCTTGGTTGTGCCATTATGCTACAACTTTTACAAGAAAAGTCAAAAATTAACTATACCTGTGTTTTTACTGTACAAGAAGAGGTTGGCACTCGTGGTGCAACGGCAGCTTCATATGTAGTAAGACCTGACTACGCTATTGTAATTGAAACAACAACTGCATCAGATATTCCTGATACTCCTGAAAATAAAAAGGTTTGCAAGGTGGGTAAGGGTGCAGTAGTTTCTTTTATGGATAGAGGCACCATTTATAATAAGGATTTATACAAAAAAGCACGTGAGATTGCCGACAACAATGGTATTGCAAATCAAACTAAAACTGTTGTGGCAGGCGGAAATGATGCATCTGCTATTCATAAAGCGGCAGGCGGAATTAAAACGGTTGCGGTATCCCTTCCTTGTAGATACATCCATTCGGCATCATCGGTTGGTAGTAAAGCGGATATGGAAAGCGTAAATGCACTTGCAAAGGCTCTTTTAGAGGAGTTTGCAAATGGTTAAATCTATAAATCGTCTTAATGAGTTAATTTTTAACTATTTAGGAAAAGAGAATACTGCAGTCTTGCTTTCGCAAACGGGATTTTTTATGGATTGCGAATTAAATGATGGCGTTTTGTGGGCACAGTATGATGACAAAAATCAAATTACCGCAATAATTTCAGGGGACAATGAAAAATGTGTTGCTTTTGCAAATGAATTTGCGGATTTTGAAGAGCTTTCATTTGTAATAAATGGCTCGGTTTTGTCAACGGATAAACTTCCATATAAGCAAATAGATAAAAAATTTTTAATGCATATTTCCTTAAACGAAATTGTTGCGGAAAAGGGTATCAAATACACTCAATATGGCAAAATTCAAAAATTAAACGATGGGCTAACTCACGACGGTATTATGGTTAAAAAGTTTTTAAACTTAAAGGGTTGTTGTGAAGGTGCGGTAATTGAAAAAGGAATACACACGGTAAGTGGTGGTTTTATATCTTTTAATAAGGATTTAGCCTTTATTTCCGACATTTTCACTAAAGAAAAATACAGGGGTCAAGGCTACGGAAAGGCGATAGTTAAAAAACTACTAAACATATCTCCGCGCAAAGATGTGTACTTAATCTCTCGTGATTACAATGTAAAATTTTATGAAAAACTCGGCTTTAAAGTCGTGAAAGATATTTATCAATACAAAACAAACTAAGCAAAAAGGAAAATTAAAATGTTTTTTGAAATTAGTAATAGAATTAAAGAATTGTCAAAGGTATCTCTTGAAAAGGCGAGTTCTGTTTTTGAGAAGATTGATGAGTTAACAGAGTATAATCAACAAAAAGTGCTTTCAGCATTTATTAGAAATCGTGTTGATGAAACGGATTTTAACACCTCAACGGGCTATGGCTACGGTGACAAGGGTAGAGAGAAACTAGACGCGCTTACTGCCGATATTTTCGGTGCTGAAAGTGCAATAATTCGTGCAGGTGCATTGGCAAGTGGTACTCATACTCTTGCGGTTTGTCTTTATGGAATTCTTAGACCAAACGATGTTATGCTTTGTGTAACAGGCACTCCATACGACACTCTTCATTCAACAATCGGTCTTGGTGGTAAAAATATGGGTGACGGTACCCTTGCTGATTTTGGTGTTCACTACCAACAAGTTGATTTAACCGAAAATGATGAAATTGATTATGATGCTATTGAAAAGTGTGCAAGTGACAAGGCGGTAAGAATGGTTTACATTCAACGCTCACGCGGATACTCACTCCGCCACACAATTTCAATTGCCGAAATAGAAAAGGTTTGTGAAATCGTACATAGAGTCAACAAACGAGCAATTGTTATGGTTGATAATTGTTACGGTGAATTTACTGAGAAAAAAGAGCCGACTGAGGTTGGTGCCGATTTAATGGCGGGGTCACTTATTAAAAATGCAGGTGGCGGAATCGCTGCCTGTGGTGGTTATATTGCAGGTCGTAAAGATTTAGTTAATCTTTGTGGTTATCGTCTTACAACTCCTGGACTTGGCACTGAGGTTGGTGCAACACTTGGTCAAAATAGAAGTGTTTTTATGGGACTTTTTAATGCTCCACATGTTGTTGGTGAAGCACTTAAAACTGCAGTTTTTGCGGCATCTATGTATACTGAATTGGGCTTTAAGGTTACTCCAACAGTAAACGAAGAAAGACACGATATTATTCAAGCAATTTGTTTAAAGAATGCCGAAAATCTTGTGGCGTTTTGTCAAGGTCTTCAAAAGGGTGCGCCTGTTGATTCCTATGTAACTCCTGAGCCATGGGATATGCCGGGCTATGATAACCAAGTAATTATGTCGGCAGGGGCGTTCACCTCAGGCTCATCTATTGAGCTTTCCGCTGATGCGCCACTTCGTGAGCCTTTTGCGGTATGGATGCAAGGCGGACTTAATTTTCATAGCGGAAAAATCGGCGTTATGCTTGCAACTGAAGAACTTTTGAAAAGAGGTCTTATAAAATGAAATTAATGCATCTTAAAAGTGGTACTGATGTTCGTGGCGTTGCGGTTGCAACTGAAAAATATCCTGAAATTCAGTTAACTGATGATGTTGTAAAATACATTTCAAAAGCATTTATTAAGTTTTTAAGTGAGAAAACAGGCAAAGCATATAGTGATTTGCTTGTATCAGTTGGTCACGATTCTCGTATTTCTGCTGATAGAATTAAAAATGCAGTAATTGAGTCAGTAGGTGAGATGGGAGTTAATATTTTAAACTGTTCATACTGTTCAACTCCTGCTATGTTTATGACAACCGTTACAAAAAATTGTGACGGTGCAATTCAAATTACTGCAAGTCATCATCCATTTGATAGAAATGGTCTTAAATTTTTCACTCGTGACGGTGGTCTTTCAGGTGAAGAATTAAAGTCAATTCTTGCAGTTGCTGAAAAAGAGCCTACTGACAAGGCACAAGCAAACGGCACAATAACCCAAATTGACTATATTTTGGAATACGCTGAAATTCTTCGTAATATGATTAAAAAAGGTGTCAATGCCGAGGATTATGAAAATCCATTAAAGGGCTTTAAAATTGCAGTAGACGCAGGTAATGGTGTTGGCGGATTTTATGCTACTAAGGTTTTAGCTCCACTTGGTGCTGATGTTAGTGCAAGTCAGTTTTTAGAGCCTGATGGAATGTTTCCTAATCATATTCCAAACCCTGAAAATAAAGTTGCTATGGAGTATATTCGTAATGCAACGGTGGAAAATAATTGTGATTTAGGTGTAATTTTTGATACTGACGTTGATAGGGCATCTTGTGTTGACGAAAAAGGTGATGAAATTAACCGAAATTCTATTGTTGCATTGGCGTCAGTAATTGCACTTGAAGGTAATGAGGGCGGTAGCATTGTTACTGACTCCGTTACAAGTGATGGACTTCGCGAGTTTATTGAAGATACTCTTGGTGGTAAGCATATTCGCTTTAAGCGTGGCTATAAAAACGTTATTGACGAGGCAATTCGTCGCACAAATGAGGGTGAGAATACTCCTCTTGCTATTGAAACATCAGGTCATGCTGCATTTAAAGAGAATTATTATCTTGATGACGGGGCTTATCTTATTACTAAAATTATCATTAAAGCGGCAGTGCTTCGTAAAGAAGGCAAGAAGATTGGTGACTGTATAAAAGCTCTCAAAAAGCCACTTGTAGAAAAAGAATTACGATTTAATATAACTGCTGAGAATTTCCGTGAAATCGGTGAAAAATTAATTGAAGATATTAAGATAATTGCTGAAAAAGATGACAGTATGATTTTAGCAACCGACAATTACGAAGGTGTACGCGTTTCATTTAATGATGAGGCACGAAAAGGTTGGTTTTTACTTCGTCTTTCGGTGCATGACCCAGTTATGCCTTTTAACACTGAAAGTGATGTACAAGGCGGTTGTGTAGAAATCTGTAAGACTTTTTATAAGTTAGTTGAAAATGTAAAGGATATTGACTTTACACCGCTTAAAGATTTCATAAAAATGCAATAAAATCATTGACAAAAGCGGTAAAAATATTTAGTATATATATGTTATATAAATATTTTTTCATAGGAGGTGTAATGTATGGTGTTTGAAAAAGTTCGTGCAATTATTTGTGACCAACTTGAGTTAGAAGAAGACGTTGTAACTATGGACGCTATTCTTCTTGAAGACCTTGGTGCAGACAGCATTGATTTGGCTGACCTTGTTATGACTTTTGAAGATGAATTTGATATGGAAATTTCTGATGACGCTCTTGAAAGCATTAAAACAGTTGCTGATATCGTTAAATTCATTGAAGAAAACTAATTGATTATTAATTTATTTGATTATAAATTGCAGGGACTATTAGTCCCTGTACTTTTTAGATAAGGAAGATATAAAAATGGCTGAACAAAAAAAGATGGTTGAGGAAATCACCTCAATGGACGTGGATTTTGCCAAATGGTATACCGACGTTGTAAAAAAAGCTGAATTGGTTGAATATACAAGCGTAAAGGGTTGTATGGTTATTCGACCTTATGGCTATGCAATTTGGGAAAACATTCAAAAAACTCTTGACGGAATGTTTAAAGAAACAGGGCACGAAAATGTTTGTATGCCTATGTTTATTCCCGAAAGCTTACTTAATAAAGAAAAGGACCACGTTGAAGGTTTTGCTCCTGAAGTTGCTTGGGTAACTCATGGTGGTAGCGAAAAGCTTGAAGAACGTCTTTGTGTTCGTCCTACTTCTGAAACACTTTTTTGCGAACACTATGCAAATATTATTCAATCTTATCGTGATTTGCCAAAACTCTATAACCAATGGGTTTCAGTTGTTCGTTGGGAAAAGACTACAAGACCTTTCCTTCGTACTCGTGAATTCTTATGGCAAGAGGGTCATACAATTCACGCTACTGCTGAGGAAGCACAAGAAGAAACAATCAAAATGCTTAATGTTTATGCAGATTTTTGTGAAAACTATCTTGCAATGCCAGTTGTTAAAGGTGTAAAAACTGCAAAAGAACGCTTTGCAGGTGCTGAAGATACATATACAATTGAAGCGCTTATGCACGACGGTAAAGCATTACAGTCTGCAACAAGCCACTACTTTGGCGACGGATTTGCAAAAGCATTCGGTATTCAATTCCAAGATAAAGACAATAAGCTAAAGCACCCATTCCAAACATCATGGGGTTGTACAACTCGTCTTATTGGCGCTCTTATTATGACTCACGGTGATGATAACGGTCTTGTTTTACCACCAAAAATTGCACCAGTTCAAGTTGTTGTAATTCCTGTTGCGTCTCATAAGCCAGGTGTTAAAGAAAAAGCAACTTCAGTTTATGAAAATCTTAAGAAGGTTTGTCGTGCAAAGATTGACTTAAGTGACAACTCACCAGGCTGGAAATACGCTGAATATGAAATGAAGGGTGTTCCACTTCGTCTTGAGCTTGGTCCACGCGACATTGAAAACAATCAATGTGTTGTTGTTCGTCGCGATACAAGAGAAAAATATTTTGTATCTCTTGATGAGCTTAACACAAAGATTCCTGAGCTTATTCAATTAGTTCACGATGGTCTTTACAACGCAGCCCTTGAACGTCGTAACAATATGACTTATGTTGCAAACAATATGGACGAAATGATTGATATTGCTGAAAATAAACCTGGATTTATTAAGGCAATGTGGTGTGGTGACCGTGAGTGTGAAGATGCTCTTAAAGAACAAGCAGGTGTTTCATCACGCTGTATTCCATTTGTTCAAGAAAAAATTGGTGGCACTTGCGTTTGTTGTGGCAAACCTGCCGACAAAATGCTCTATTGGGGCAAAGCTTATTAATGCGTAATGCTAAATTCGTAATTTGTAATTAAATCTAAAAAATAAAGGACTCAACTAATTGTTGAGTCCTTGTTTTTATGCGATTTGGTTATATTTTTCTAGCCATGTTTGGCAAGCTGAAAAATAATTTTTAATTAAGACATCTATTTCTTTTGAATCTCTTGTCTTTCGTGGTTTAAGATAATATGCTCTTAAATCACTGTGCTTTCTTCTTACCTCGTAAGATGCGTACAAATATTCCGAGCCGTTCCAAAAATCCGAAAGACAAACTCTTCCAATTTCTTTAACATTATTGTGCATAAGAAAGTCAGGATATGTAATAGTGTCAAACGCAACATTAAAGTTTAATTTGTCACGCAAAGTAAGATAACCAATATATTCATAGTGATGTGCAAATAAGCGTAATGTGGAAAATTCTTCTTTCAATAAAGATTGATGAAATTTAGATTCATCTTTATTTCTATTAGGCACAGTTTTTTCAGTTTCTATGGTAACTCCAGCAATTTCTAGTTGCTTAATGAATTCTTTCATCTCTTTTTTTGCAGTTTCAGTATTTGCGCGAATAGTTTGGTCTCTTGTGCAAATTTCGTGACACATTTCAGTTCTATTAATGTCTTTCATAAAATAAATTTGTCTACATGCATATAAACTGGCAATAATAGTGAAAAAACTAAATAAAAGTTCAATAATTTCTTTTGTGTTAAAGTTAGTGCTTAACAATCCTAAAAATTTATTTAGAATTATAAAATTCTCTTCTGGTAAAGTTAGTGCTAATTTTGTTTCTTCATATACAAGGTAAAGCACAATGAAAATAATTAATAGTAAGCACAAAGTTTTTATTATGGTCTTTCCTATTTTGCTTCCTGAGATAGAAAATAATTTTAAAAGTGCCTTAAAGTTACCTTTTGCTGGAATTATTAGCTTTATTAACATCGCGAAAATTTTTGCTTGTCTTTTAAAATCCATTTTATTTACCACCAAACAATTAAAATACTTTTTTAAAGCCCTTAACGCTATCAAGTGAATAGCCTAATTTCTCATAAAAAGCGTGTGCGGTTTTTCTTGAAGAGCTGGATGTAAAGCTTATGTAGCTTCCGTTGTTTTCGTTAACGTATTGTTCCATAGCTTTTACTAAGAAAGTGCCGACGCCCTTTCTTCTATAGTTTTTATCAACCACAAAATTTTCCATACTGTAATAATATTTAGCATCGCCAGTTAAGTCAAAGCATTTAGATAAGGATGCAGTAGCAATAAGCTCATCTTTATCACTATAAACACAAAACAACTGATAATTTGGATTGCTTTTGATTTCTTCCAAAACGTCACACATTTTTTCGTAATTGCCAACAGACTCTATAAGTTGACAATATAAATCAAAGAGTTTTGGAATATCTTTATCTTTTAATGGTTGTATTTTCATTGTGATTAAACCTTTCTAATTGGTATACTGTGATTTTATAACAAATTTCTACAAAAATCAACAAAATATTAAAACATATAAAAAACACCCTACTAAAAAGTGAGGGTGTTTTATTCATTTGCAATTTTAAATGCTTCTTCGGTTGCAAGGGCAAGTTTAGTAATTATATCTTTTTGCTTTGTAAGGCAATAGAAAGAGTCGTTACTTGTTGAAACACTAAAGCAATCGCGATATTTTAAATGTTTAAACTCATATTCTACATGTAATCCATAAATGCTTTTAGTTGGCTTTTGAATTTTGTAGTTATGACCGTTATAGTTGCCCGTGAGCACAAATCCGTTTGCAAGGTCGTGAGTGACCTTTGCCTTGCCGAGATTAACATATTCATTAACACCCGGTGTAGAAAGCACCTGCAATTCTTCTTCATAATAGTATGTGCCATCAAGAAGCTGTTGGCGTACATTTTCACGCTCCCAAGAATACCAATCGGGAATATGTGAAAACTCCGTTTCACCATTTAAGGCTCTCATTTCGCCCAGTTCAGTCATTTCCCACTTTTTACCACATTCCTCACACCACAAATGAAATCCTTTTGAAACCATTTTGTGCTCACATTTACAGTTAGGACATTGATAAAGAATCTTATTAAGACCTTCGGCGCGGTATTTTTCTTTTATACGAATGTTATTATCTTTTTGCCACTTAAAGTCGTCATATTCCATTTCTTTGCGAATAATCTCATTGATTTCAGCGACGCTTTTTTCGGCTACCTCTTCCGCGGTAAGAATTTGCTTCATTTCAACACGAATAGGCGTTTTGCGGAATTTGAAATTTGTCCAGAAAGGCAGATTAAGATAATTTCCGTGATTAAGCATAACTACAACTGGGACATTGTTTTTCTTTGCAAGTTTGCCTATTGCAGGTGGCAAAATACAAAGTGTTCCGTCGGGGGTGTATCTTGCTTCAGGGAACATACAAAAAATATCCTCATACTCATGAAGCACTTTTTTACAAGCACGAACAAGGCTTAAATCTGTTGTGAATTTTCGTGTGCAAATACAGCCCAGTTTTTCCATAATTCCTGAAACGTTGTAATATGTATGAAAAGTAGCAACGGTATTTACCTTGTGTGGGTAGGTTGCTTTAAACATAGTACAAAAATCAAGAGATTGCATATGGTTTATAAGCAAAATATAAGGAGGCTTTACATTCTCCATATTAACTTTTTCAATTTTATACCCTTTTCGCACAAGAGAAAGTATTACGCTTGAAACACCGTAAGCAAGTTTTGTTACTGTGTCTGATTGCTTTAACGGAGTTTTTGCGGAATTATATTTTTTTATTGTGTCGGGATAAATAATTTCTGTCAAAAAATCTTTTTGTTCATTCATAATATTATCTTATTCAGCTTTTTTGCTGACAGTTGGCTTTGTTGCAATTTTATATGCTTCTTCAGTTGCAAGCATAAGCTTTGTAACAACATCTTTTTGTTTTGGTATGCAATAAAAAGAGTTATCTTTAACTGATACATCAAAGCAGTCAACCTTACCAAGCTTTTTAAATGCAAATTCGTTGTGTAATGTATAAAGTGATTTAGTTTGTCTTTGAATTCTATAATCGTGACCGTTGTAGTTGCCTGTGATTATAAATCCATTCTCATAATCGTGGGTTACTTTTGCCTCACCAAGTGGAATAAACTCAAGTCCAGGCATTGATTCTACAGGAAGAGTTTCTTCATAATAGTATGTACCGTCAAGAATTTCCTTGCGGACACATTCACGCTCCCACTCATACCAGTCAGGAATATGTGAAAACTCAGTTTCACCGTCTAAGGCTTGGAGTTCACCAAGTTCAGTGTATTCCCAAACTTTACCACATTTTTCGCAAGTAAGGTGAATTCCTTTGCCGACAGTTTTACCTTCAGCCATACAGTGTGGGCATTTATAAAGAACTTTGTTAAGACCATCAGCACGAAAACTTTCAGTAATCTTAATATTGTTTTCTTTTTGCCACGCGTGGTCGTCGTAATACATTTCTTCACGAATTACTTCGTTGATTTCATCAGCGGTCATATTTTCAATTTGCTCAACAGTAAGGATTTGCTTCATAGTTGAACGGAATGGAACTTTTCTATATTGACGGAAATCCCAAAATGGTGCATTAAGATAATGACCGTGGTTGAGAAGTACAACAACTGGTACTTTGTTTTTCTTAACAAGTTTGCCTACTACATCAGGAATTATTGCAGTTGTACCTACATTTGAGTAACGAGCCTCAGGATACATACAAAGAATATCGCCATATTCGTGAAGCACCTTGTGACAAGCACGTACAAGGCTTAAGTCAGTTGTGTATTTGCGGTGACAAGCACAGCCTAACTCAGTCATTATTTTTGCCATTCCAACAAAGCCATCAAGTGTTGCAATGTTGTTGAATTTATATGGATGCACTGCCTTAAAACTAACAATAAAGTCGGCAAATTGTGTGTGGTTACAAAGAAGAATATATGGTGGTTTAAGACCATCTATATTAACCTTGTCAACAATACTACCCTCACGAATAATAAACTTAATAATGAAGCGAGAAACATTATAAGCAAGGCTTTTATACAATTTGTTTTGCCTTTTAGGCATAAGGGGAGGTATGTCTATTTTTATGTTTTCAGGATATACAATGTAATCCAAAATTTCATTCATAAAATCACCTGTTTGTTACCGATTTGTAATTATTTTACCATAAACGACAAAAATATTCAATAGTGTTTATTTGGTAATAAATTGTGCAATATCTGGTGGCAACTCGCTTTCAATTTCAATTAATTCCTTTGTTATAGGATGTGTAAATTTGCAATAGCAACAGTGAAGTGCTTGACGAGAAATGTCGTCACGAGGGGCGCCATACATGGTGTCACCAGTAAGAGGGGTGCCAAGTGATGAAAAATGAACACGGATTTGATGTGTTCTTCCTGTAAGCAAATGAATGCGCAAAAGAGTGCGACCATCTTTATGTGAAAGTGCTTTCCAATTAGTTATTGCAACTTCACCACGCTCATCAACTGTGCGGTATGTTTTAATTGGGTCAGGGCGGTAAATAGGCTTGTCAATTACTCCTTCGCCCTCGTAAACACCCTCGCAAACCGCCATATATTCTTTATAGATTTGACCATTAAGCACACCTGCAACAAATCTATTAAGAGCACAAATAACAATACCTGATGTACCTCTATCAAGACGACCTATTGAACGGAATAAAGATGATTTGCCTTGGCTTTCAAGGTGATATGCCACCGCATTTGCAACGGTGTCCCCTTGGTGGTTATGTGATGGGTGCAAGGGGAGTCCTGCAGGTTTGTCTATAATAAGAATATCATCATCTTCATATAAAACCTTTAGATTGTACTCTAACGGAGCAACAGCTGAAACACGCTCTTCTTTGTCGGCAGGAACAGTAATTGATAAAATATCACCAGTGCTGAGCAAATCAATAGTTCTTGCGTGAACACCGTTAATCATAATCCCCTCAGGGTCGTGCTTTAGTTTTGGTATAAGACGAGCCGAAACCTTTGCCTTGTTACGCAAAAAGTCGTACACTTGCTTACCATCATACTTTTCTTCAATTGTGAAATCTATGCGTCGTTTTGTTGTCATAGAATTTTCACCTTTCATAAATTTATTTATAATATGCAACTAATCTATTGTATTCTTCATCAGTTATATGTAGCATTGAGCCGTGGCGTGGATGTAAATGGTCAAGGGAAATTTTAGATTTGTCAACAGCTTTCCAGTTAAGTAAATCTTCACTTTCTTGCATAAAATAGCCACCGTTACGGAATTGGTCAGCAATTAAAACATATTTGTTTTCGTTTAAAATCTTATATATGCAGTTGCCTTCAAGGGCTACCTCGGCAACGGAAATTTTGTTGTCATCAGGTTCGTAATATGGACCATTAGGCTTGTCGGCTACCGCATAGCAAATAGCATCTTTACCCTCGTCGGCTATAAAAAGGAAGTATTTTCCGTCCTTTTCAATAATGTCACCATCAATTCCTGCAAGGTTTGACTTTGGTTTAAATAGGACTTTAGGATTTGTGGTAAGTGTGCGAAAATCTTTTGTGTAGGCATACCATGTAATTGTGCTTAAATCATCATCAGTATTTTCGTTTGACCAGTAAATCATATATTCATTACGGAATTTGTCAAAAATTACTTCAGGTGCCCAAACTCTATCGGCATTTTTTGTTTCAGGGTATTGTGAAAACTCAAGAATACGCTCATTTTCCCAATGAATAAGGTCGTTACTATCCCAAATCACCATAGAGTTGTTGCTACACCAACCATCGTGACAACGCATATCCGTGCCAATTATATGAAAAACACCTTCTTGGTCACGAAATATAAACGGGTCGCGACAACACTTTTTGCCTAAACTTTGTTGAATTACAGGCTCGTTATTGTTAAGTGCTGTAAATTTATAGCCATCTTTTGAAACTGCAAAATGCACGGACTCTTCGTGAGGTTCGTTTCCTACAAAATAACAAAAAAGATATTTGCTAAATTCCATTGTGCGTAATCTCCTCAAAAATACTGATTTAATTGTATTCTAAAATGTCAAAAAAGGCAAGTGAAAATCATTTTAATTGACATAGTAGGTAAAATTATGTTAAAATTTTTGTGTATATTTTGAAAGGAAGGATATTTTAATATCCCGAAAAAATTATGAATATTTTTGATACTATTTATGAAATTAATTCTAAGCACCCTAACAAGCGTGCTATGTCAATGGCTATGAATAATGGCGAAAGACGAATTTACACCTATGCACAGGTTTTTGCAAAGGCTGAAGAATATGCCGATGCACTCGTTAATGCAGGCGTTAAGGCAGGCGATAGAATTGCATTTATTGCAGAAAGTAGCCCTGAGTGGTCTATTGCATTCTTCGCATCTTGTAAAATTCGTTGTACAGCAGCGCTTATTGACGCTTCACTTGCCGGTGAGGATTTAGATGAGTTTATCACTCGCTCAGATGTCCGTGCAGCGTTTGTATCACAAACTGCACACGAAAAATTAGGGGATGTTGCAAAATACAAATTCCCATTTTTCAATGTGGCCGATGGTACGGTATTTGCGGATTCAGTTAAAACTGTTTCAGCGGATTTACCTGCAAGTACTGACACTGATGAAAATGTTGCTTGTATTATTTTCTCATCAGGTACCACTCGTAAAGCAGCAGGAATTATGCACTATCACGAGTCACTTATTAAGACAACACAAATGACCATAAAAGTGCAAAAACTTAAAGATGATGCACGATTCCTTGCAATTCTTCCTAACAGTCATATTTATGGTGTTATTTGCCTTGTTTTAGGTCCTGCACTTTCTGGCTCTGATGTACACTATATTGAAACTATTGCGGCGGATGCAATTCTTGGTGCTTTTGCAGAATATCATCCAACAGTTTTACCGGCAGTACCAAAGGTTTATGAACTTTTTAGAACTGCGGTTCTTCGTAAAATCAACTCAAAACCTGCTACAAAGATTATGTTCCAAAAATTCTTCCCAATTTGTCTTAAGGCAAGAAGAAAGAACGGTTCGTTACTCGGCAAAAAACTCTTTAAGAGCATTCACGAGGGCTTTGGCGGATGTTTAGAGTTCCTTTGCTCAGCGGGTGCTCCGTTAAGTGAAGAGGTTGCCGAATTCTATTACGGTACAGGATTTAATCTTCTTATTACATACGGTGCAAGTGAAACTAATATTCCTACAATCGGTAATGTTGAGGGCGATATTCATAC
>JAZLET010000065.1:0-2430 GCA_045615405.1 Candidatus Fimenecus sp. | reverse complement strand
AAATGACGGTGCATTAACTGAAAATGATGAAGAAACAATGGGAATTGAAGCACAAATGTGGACAGAATATGTGCCAAATATGAAACGATTAGAGTTTCTTACATTCCCACGACTTGGTGCTATGGCTGAAAATGCATGGGCTGAGAAAGGGTATCCGTCTTTTACAACATTTTTGCATAAAGCAAGTGATTATTATAAATTGCTTGATGTTTACAAGGTAGGATATGCACCAATTAAAAAAGCGTGTCCGTCATTTATATATAAACACGCATCATCTTTATGGTTTAAGCGTCGTGTATTACATTGGGAAGGTTTACACAACTTAATTGATGATGCAAAGGTAAAAAAACAAGCAAAAAAATAAAAGGGATTATATATGAGGTGTTATACTATGAAAAAATATGTTTTAGCATTAGACCAAGGAACAACAAGCTCACGCGCAATTCTTTTTGATAGAAAAGGCAACATTTGTTACAAAGCGCAACACGAGTTTAGTCAAATTTATCCACACACTGGTTGGGTTGAGCATAATCCAATGGAGATTCTTTTCTCACAGCTTCAATCAGTTATGGAGGTAATGGCGGCAAGCAAGGCGACAGCAAGTGATATTGCTTCTATTGGCATTACAAATCAGCGTGAAACAACAATTGTTTGGGATAAATCAACAGGTAAACCTGTTTATAATGCAATTGTATGGCAATGTAGAAGAACTGCCGATATGTGCGAAAAAATTAAAGAAGACAAAGAACTTACACAATACATTAAGGACCATACAGGTCTTGTGGTTGACGCTTATTTCTCTGCTACAAAGATTAAGTGGATTCTTGACAACGTTGAAGGCGCTCGTGAACTTGCTGAGCAAGGTCAACTTCTTTTTGGTACAGTTGAAACCTGGCTTATTTGGAATTTAACTGGCGGTGCGGTACATATTACTGACTATTCCAATGCATCAAGAACAATGATTTTTGATGTTGATAAGCTTTGCTGGGATGAATATCTTTGTGCAAAATTGGGAATCCCTATGGCTATGCTTCCAAAGGTTGAACCATCAAGCAAGGTTTATGGTACAGTAGGCAAGAGTGTTATGGGTATTGAAGAGTTAGCAGGTGTGCCAATTTCAGGTGCAATTGGTGACCAACCCGCAGCACTTTTTGGTCAAGGTTGTTTCCAAAAAGGTCAGGCAAAAAATACATATGGTACAGGTTGCTTCTTACTTATGAATACAGGTGACAAGCGTGTTGAGTCTAAGAATAATCTTGTTACAGGTGTAGCGTGGGGTATTGGTGACGAGGTTACATACGCTATTGAAGGTTCGGCATTTAACGCAGGTTCAGTTATTAAATGGCTTCGTGACGATTTACAGCTTATTCCATCGGCTCGCCGTTGTGATGAACTTGCTGAAAGTGTGCCTAATTCAAATGGCGTGTATTTTGTTCCTGCATTTACAGGACTTGGCGCACCTTACTGGGATATGTATGCTCGTGGCACTATTGTAGGTCTTACTCGTGGTGCTAATGCGGCTCACATTTGCCGCAGTGTGCTTGAGGCAATTGCATATCAAATGACCGATTTGCTTGAGGCAATGAAACAAGATTCCGATATTAATCTTTCGGAGCTTCGTGTTGACGGTGGTGCATCAGTAAGTGATATTATGATGCAAATTCAGTCTGATATGATTAGAACAAATGTAAACAGACCTAAGATGGTTGAAACAACTGCAATTGGTGCTGCATATCTTGCAGGTCTTGCAGTAGGATTTTGGAAAGACCAAGCGGAAATTGAAAAAATCCGCGAGGTTGATAAAGTTTTCACTCCACAAATGGATATAGAAAAACGCGAAAAGAGATATCGTGGATGGCTTCGTGCAGTTGAGCGTTCAAGAGATTGGGTTGAGCACTAAAAATGAGTAACGGACTTTATTCAAACAATAATGGACTTCCTACAATGACACGTAGTGAATATATTGCTGAATATCACGACATAACGACATATTTTGACAAAGAAAAATTAAGAATAAAAAAGACATTCCCCTTTTTTCTTATTCTTGCAATTATAAATATAGCGTATATCGCAGGCTCAGGAATGGGCTTTTTGCCATCACTTACAACACTGTATCTTATATCATCAACGTATGGCGAAGAGGCGGTAAAGTGGGTGATTGCATTGCCATATTTGCTTTGTTTTCCGTTGTGTAGTTTAATAATTCGCACAATACAAATAAGAAAAAAAGAAAAGCAAAGAATGGCGGAGCTAGAAAGCAGAAAAAAGATTTGTATGGACATCGGTACTTATGATGTTGAAAAGTAGGTAGATTATGGAAGAAAAAATAGGAACTGATACACCTAAAACAACTGAAGAAAAAGAGGACATCTCTCATCTTCCAAATTCTTTGTTTGACCAGAATTTACCGCCTCAAGAAATTGTTAATAG
>JAZLET010000064.1:0-1995 GCA_045615405.1 Candidatus Fimenecus sp. | reverse complement strand
GCACCACCGATTAATTGATAATCATAGTTAAACTTAAATCCGTATTTTTCACCGGCTGCATCAAGGACCTTAAGTGCCTCATTAACGATTTCAGGGCCAATTCCGTCGCCCTTTAATACAACAATATTATATTCTTTCATTTTACTTTTCCTCCCTAACTACATTAGGTAAACAACGGTTAACTGCACAAAGAATACCCTTAATAGATGCATAGTTGATATTGTGTGAAATACCAATACCAAAAATGTCCTTGCCTTGTGGATTTGTAATGTGAATATAGCTGACCGCTTTAGAGTCTGAACCAATAGAAATAGCGTGTTCAGAGTAGTCAATAAACTTGTATTCGCCAAGACCAATTGTATTCATAGCTTGACAGAATGCACTAATAGGACCTGAAGCAATACCTTCGACTTGTTGTGGCTCGTTGCCGTTGTATTGAACAGTACCAACAAAGTGTACTCGTGACTGGTCTTCGCCGTGCTCACGCTCTTCATAGAATTTGTAGCTAAGCAATTTGTAAGGGCCAGTAACATTGAGGTATTCTTGTTGGAAAAGAGTGTAAACCTCTTCCTTTGCAAGTTCTTTTCCCTTTTCGTCGCAAACCTTTTGAACAATTTTAGAGAATTCAGGATGCATAGCCTTTGGCATCTTGTAGCCGTATTCCGCCATAATGTATGCAACACCGCCCTTGCCGGACTGACTATTAATACGAATAATTGGCTCATATTCACGACCAACATCAGCAGGGTCAATAGGCAAGTATGGTACTTCCCAATACTGTGTACCACTTGTGCGCATATAGTCCTTACCCTTGTTAATAGCATCTTGGTGAGAGCCAGAGAATGCAGTAAATACAAGCTCACCACCGTAAGGCTTTCTTGGGTCAACTGGCATTTTTGTAGTACGCTCAAACATTTCTTTAATTTCGTTCATATGTGAGAAATCAAGTTTTGGGTCAATGCCTTGTGTGTACATGTTAAGAGCAAGTGTAACAATGTCCACATTACCAGTACGCTCACCGTTACCGAAAAGTGTACCTTCAATTCTATCAGCACCTGCTAAAAGACCAAGTTCAGCGGCTGCAACTGCAGTACCACGGTCGTTGTGTGGATGTAAGCTGATAATTGCATTTTCACGATTTTTAAGCTTACGACAAAAATATTCAATTTGGTCAGCATAGCCGTTAGGGGTGCTACCTTCTACAGTTGCAGGAAGATTAAGAATAATCTTGTTATCTTCGTTAATGTCCAACGCATCCATAACCTTTTCACAAATAAGCACCGCATTGTCCATTTCAGTACCTGAAAAGCTTTCAGGTGAATACTCATAACGAATATTAACATCCTTTTGAGATTTTAACTCATCAGTAAGCTCTTTAATAAGTTTTGCACCCTGAACAGCAATATCAATAACGCCATCCATATCTTTTTTGAAAACAACTTTTCTTTGAAGAGTAGATGTTGAGTTATAAAAATGAATAATTACATTTTTAGCACCATCAATTGCCTCAAATGTCTTGCGGATTAAATGCTCACGGCTTTGAACAAGCACTTGAATTGTAACATCATCAGGAATAAGGTCTTTTTCAATAAGTGTTCTTAAAATTTCATACTCAGTTTCAGATGCTGATGGAAAACCAACCTCAATTTCTTTAAAACCAATATTAATAAGAGTCTTAAAATACTCAATTTTTTCCTGAAGATTCATTGGGTCAATAAGTGCCTGATTACCATCACGCAAGTCAACCGAACACCAAACAGGTGGCTGGGTTATGGTTTTTGTAGGCCATTGTCTGTCAGGAATGTTAATCGGTGTGAAAGGAATATACTTCTCGCAACCTTGTTTCATAATTTCTCTCCTCCAAATAAAAAATCGCCACACTATCAAATATAACTTGATAGGGACGATGGAAAAATTCTACCGTGGTACCACCCTAATTTATTGGCGAATGCCAACCTCTGCGACTTCTAACAAAGCCTGACTTTATAACGGGGT
>JAZLET010000063.1:0-2308 GCA_045615405.1 Candidatus Fimenecus sp. | reverse complement strand
GTACGCCTTGACTGTTTTACTGATTTACCAGGTATGCAACTTTATGTTGGTAATTTCCTTGAAGGTAAAATCGGTAAAAATAACACTCCAATGGATTTCCGTTGCGGTTTTTGTCTTGAAACACAGTATTACCCTAACGCTACAAACACACCTTCTTTCTATAATTGTGTGTTTGATAAGGATGAAGTTGTAAAAACTACAACGATTTATAAGGTTACAGTATAAGAGGTACATATTATGGAAAACACAAAACGAATTTATTTATCAGCACTTGTTTATAACCGTACAGGTGTACTTTTAAGAGTTGCGGGTCTTTTTGCTCGTCGCGGTTACAACGTTGTTTCTCTTACAGTTTCCGAAACTGAAAGTCCTGAATTTTCAAGAATGACTATCGTTTCTGACGTTGAAGAATACAAGGTTACAATGGTTATGCAACAGCTTTCTCGTTTAGAAGAGGTTATTAAGGTTATTAATCTTGATGAGGGCAATACTATTCAATCGGAAATTCTTCTTATTAAAGTTCACGCTCTTAACAAAGACCGTAAAAGAGTTCTTAAAACTGTAAACAGCTTCGGCGCTCGTGTTATGGACATTGGTCATACAACAATTACTGCCGAGCTTACAGGTCTTCCATCACTTATTGATAAGTTTATAGGCAAAATGGAAAAATACGGAATTTGCGAACTTTCTCGTTCAGGTCTTACAGCGTTAGAGAGTGGCGACCGTAATATTAAAGGGGTTGAATAATTATGACTAAAATTGTAGTTAAGAAAATTAGTTTTTCAACCTATATAAAATTTATTGCTCTATTTGGTGCTTCTTTAGGACTGTTGATGACTGCATTTTTTTTACTTATGCTACCGATGATAATTACTGCTGAAATTACACAAGACAGTGCATTCTCTTTTGTGCCATTTGTTATTACATATTTGTTGTGTCCAGTTATTTGTGCATTTGTATTTACAATATGGGGTCTCTTTAGTTATCCTATGTTTCTTTTAATCCAAAAGATTTTTAAGAAGATTACATTAGAAGTTGAATTGCCACCTATGGAATATCAACCACAACCAAACAATATTACAGATGTGCCATATGGAACACCTGAAAACAATACTGATACCAACCAAGGAGTTGAATAATATGGGAATGACAATGACACAAAAAATCCTTGCAGCACATGCGGGGTTAGATAGCGTTGTAGCAGGGCAACTTATTAATGTTCGTCTTGATTTAGTAATGGGTAATGACGTTACAAGTCCTGTTGCCATTAACGAAATGAAAGCAAAAGGCTTTACTGATGTTTTTGACCGCGAAAAAATTGCTCTTGTTATGGACCATTTTACACCTAACAAGGACATTAAATCCGCTGAACATTGTAAACAAGTTCGTCAATTTGCAAGAGAATATAAAATTAAGAATTTCTTTGATGTAGGTCAAATGGGTATTGAACACGCATTACTTCCTGAAAAAGGTATTGTAATCAGTGGTGATACTGTAATCGGCGCTGACTCTCACACTTGTACTTATGGTGCACTCGGTGCATTTTCTACAGGTGTTGGCTCAACTGATATGGCGGCTGGTATGATTTCAGGTATGGCTTGGTTTAAAGTACCATCTGCAATTAAAGTTAATGTTACTGGCAAATTCAATAAATGGGTTAGCGGTAAGGATTTAATTCTTCACCTTATCGGCAAAATCGGTGTTGACGGTGCTTTATATCGTTCACTTGAATTTTGCGGTGACGGAATTGCAAATCTTTCAATGGATGACCGTTTTTGTATTGCAAATATGGCTATTGAATGTGGCGCAAAGAATGGTATTTTCCCAGTTGACGAG
Source organism: Candidatus Fimenecus sp. (assembly GCA_045615405.1). Lineage (GTDB taxonomy): Bacteria > Bacillota > Clostridia > Oscillospirales > Acutalibacteraceae > Fimenecus. Next base: position 472 of record JAZLET010000063.1, on the reverse strand, counting down.
AAAACTCTCGCGTATATGAAAGGCAGAACCGACCGTGAGCCTGTAATCTTCACAGCGGATGAAGATGCAGTTTATGACGAGGTAATTAACATTGATTTAGGTGAACTTAAGTCAACAGTTGCATTCCCTCACCTTCCTGAAAATGCTCATATTGTTGGTGAGTGCGACAAAATCTATGTTGACCAGTCAGTTATTGGCTCTTGCACAAATGGTCGTATTGAAGATATGCGCGCTGCCGCTGAGGTGCTTAAAGGCAAAAAGGTTAACGAAAATGTTCGTTGCATTGTTATTCCTGCAACACAAGATGTATATTTACAATGTGTGAGAGAAGGTCTTGCTGAAATTTTTGTTACAGCAGGTGCAGTATTCTCAACACCTACTTGTGGACCTTGTCTTGGTGGTCATATGGGTATTTTGGCTGCGGAAGAAAAGGCAATTTCTACTACAAACCGCAACTTTGTTGGTCGTATGG
>JAZLET010000062.1:0-8710 GCA_045615405.1 Candidatus Fimenecus sp. | reverse complement strand
TGTATTGTTTATTATAATCGGTAACTATATGCCAAAATGTAAACAAAGCTACACAATGGGTATAAAACTTCCTTGGACTTTGAATGATGAAGAAAACTGGAATAAAACACATCGTATGGCAGGTTTTCTTTGGGTAATCGGTGGTGTTGTAATAATGGCAACAGCATTTTTAGGCGCATTTTGGTTTTTCTTTGTTGTGCTTATACCAATGGTTATTGTCCCGCTCGTTTATTCCTATTCTCTTTATAAGAAAAATTCAAAATAAAAATGAATGTGGCGAGGGTATTACTCTCGCCATTTTTATTGACATATTCAAAATCAATGGTATAATATTACTATTAAAGTGGGTATTTATATGTATAAGTATTCATACGAAAGGTGGTAACTCCAATGAGCTACACAGTTGAAGATATTCTTCGCATAACCAAAGAAAAAAATATTAAGTTTTTAAGATTGCAATTTACCGATATTTTCGGTCAAATGAAAAATATTGCAATTACTGAAAATATGTTCCGTAAGGTACTTACTGATGGTCAAATGTTTGACGGCTCTTCTATTGAAGGCTTTGTTCGTATTGACGAATCTGATATGTACTTAAAGCCAGACCTTGATACATTCACAATCCTTCCTTGGAAAGAGGGTACAGCAAGGGTTATTTGTGATGTTTACGGTGCCGATAAGACTACACCATTTGCAGGTGACCCACGCTATGTGCTTCGTTCAGTAATTGAAGAAGCAGCAAAAATGGGTTATTCAATTAATGTTGGTCCTGAATGTGAATTCTTCCTTTTCAAACTTGATGAAGAGGGTAGAGCAACAACAAAAACAAATGATGCAGTTGGTTACTTTGATATTGGTCCTGCTGATGATGGTGAACAATGCCGTAATGATATTTGCATTGCATTACAGCAAATGGATTATGAAATTGAGGCATCTCATCACGAGTGCGCTGAAGGTCAGCACGAAATTGACTTTAAATTTGCTGAAGCGTTGGAAGCAGCTGATAAGGTTGTTACCTTTAAGCATGTAGTTAAGACTTATGCTCGTCGTAACGGACTTCATGCAACATTTATGCCAAAGCCAATTTTTGGTGCAGCAGGAAACGGTATGCATACAAATCTTTCTCTTATGAAAGATGGCGAAAATGCTTTCTATGACCCTAATGATAAATATGGTTTAAGTGAAACTGCATATCAATTTATTGCAGGTGTTCTTCACCACGTAAAAGCAATTACTGCAGTTGCAAACCCACTTGTAAACTCATATAAGAGATTAGTTCCTGGTTTTGAAGCTCCAGTTTACATATCTTGGTCAGCATCAAACCGTTCAGCACTTATTCGTGTTCCTGCAGCAAGAGGAATGGCAACAAGAGTTGAGCTTCGCTCAGCCGACCCATCATGCAACCCATATCTTGAAATGGCTCTTTGTATTGCAGCAGGTCTTGATGGTATCAAAAAAGGTATGAAAGCACCTGAGGGTGTTACAACAAATATCTATGATATGACTGCTGAAGAAAGAAAAGCAAACGGAATTGAAAATCTTCCAAGTACTTTGCAAGAGGCAACAAGAGAATTTGAAAAGAGTGACTTTGTCAAGGAAGTTCTTGGTGAACACATTTTCTCAAAATACCTTGCAGGTAAAAAGCATGAGTGGGAAAGCTACACTACAAGAATCACACAGTGGGAAATTGACGAATACCTTACAAAATATTAAAAATAAAACGGTAGGCAAAAACCTACCGTTTTTTTTGTTACAATAAATTAGGTGTCTATTTTGTTGTTTAGTCTTGTCCATCTGCGGTTTCTTCGTTAATAGGACCCTTACTCGCTTTAAAATTATATACTGGTGTAGTAATGTCTATTATATCAACTGTAGGCTCAACTACATCAACAATATCATCAATACTTCTATATGCCATTGGAGATTCGTCTATGGTTGATTCATTAACCGAGGTAGAATATATATTTTTCATAGACTCTTTATACTCTTTTAGTGAAATACTAATCTTTGCATCAGAGCGTTTCATTAATCTTCCGGCACCATGAGGCGCAGTGTAATTCCACTCAGAGTTTCCCTTACCCTTACAAATAAGGCATCCATCTCGCATATTGATTGGGATTATCAGCAACTCGTTGTCCTGTGCGGAAACAGCACCTTTTCTTAAAATTTTATCTTTTAAATTTATATAATTGTGAATGGTTGTAAAACTATCTTTAACCTCTAAATTAAGGTGATTAATCAATGTTTCACCCATTTGTTTTCGGCTAAGCTCTGCATACTGTACTGCTATTTGCATATCGTGCAAATATTTTTGTAGGTATTCACCTGATAAAAAGCAGTTGCCTAACTGAACTTTACTGTCAACATCACTAAGTTTCATTCTTTTTTTAAAAGCATATTCTGGAGAAATCCCATTCACGGCAAAATATGCAGCTTTTTGATAATACATTGCAACATCTTTACCAAGGCGTCTACTACCTGAGTGAATAATTAAATAATGATGACCATCTATACTTTTATCAATTTCAATAAAATGATTTCCGCCACCTAATGTGCCAAAAGAACGGGTAACAATATCATAATCAATCATATCATAACAATAAAGCTCTTTTAAAGGAATTTGCTTTATTCCTATTGTTGCTTTTTCGTGAATAGCAGCCCCAGAAGGAATGTAAGTACGTACACAACGGTCAAATAAAGGAAAATCTATTTTGCTCTCACTAAGCTTATAAACCTGCATACCGCAACCAATATCACTACCAACATAAGAAGGATTGACCTTGTCGTCTATAGTTATGGATGTTCCTATAGTGCATCCTTCAGCCGCGTGCATATCGGGCATCATTTTTATTTTACTATCTTTTAACTCTTCAGTATTACACATGGCTAAAACCTGTGCATATGACTCGTTGTCTACGCTTTTAGCATAAACCGTAGCACTATTATATTTCCCAACAATGTCAAACATTAAAACTCCTCCTTTGTTATTTGCTAAATTAAAATAAAATAAAACAGATGCTCATACAAGTATCTGTTTTATTTGGTGGGCAGGGGTGGATTCGAACCACCGAAGTCGTCGACGGCAGATTTACAGTCTGCTCCCTTTGGCCACTCGGGAACCTACCCATATTCAATTACAAAAAAATGGAGCTGGTGGACGGACTCGAACCCCCGACCTGCTGATTACAAATCAGCTGCTCTACCAACTGAGCTACACCAGCGTCTCAACGCTTGAATATAATATCACAACAAAACCCATTCGTCAAGTGTTTTTTTAAACTTTTTTTAAATTTTGTCGGATTTTATTTTTAATTCTTGTATTAAGACATAAAGTTGAAAATGCATACAAAAAATAGATGCTAAATCGTTTTTATATAGAAAAAACAATTAGTTTGTGTTATAATGCTTTTCAAGAGGTGAGCGTATGCAAAATAAATTTAATTGGGCAATTTTAGGTTGTGGAAATATCGCAAATGACTTTGCGCGAGATATAACCCAAAAGGGTGGCAAAATCTATTCAGTTGCAAATCGTACATATGAAAAAGCGGTTTCATTTGCAAATAAGTACAATATAAATAAGGTTTACAAAAATATAGACGATATGTTTACCGATGAAAATATAGACATTATCTATATTGCAACACCTCATAATAAGCATATTGAGTATATTCTTAAAGCGCTAAAGAACAACAAACATGTGCTTTGTGAAAAGGCGATTACTCTTAATAGTGATGAACTTAACAAAGCTGTTGCTCTTGCAAATGAGAAAAATCTCATTTTAGCCGAGGCTATGACTATTTATAATATGCCAATTTATACTGAACTTGAGAGAATTATTAATTCAGGCAATTTAGGCGAATTTCGTCTTGCTCAAGTGAATTTCGGTAGTTTTAAAGAGTATGATATGACAAATCGTTTTTTCAATATGAATTTAGCGGGTGGAGCGCTTTTAGACATTGGTGTATATGCACTTTCTCTTGTGCGAATGTTTATGGATACTAATAAATGCGAAATTTACTCTCAAGTGAAATTTGCAACTACTGGGGCGGATGAACAGTCAAGCATTATACTCAAAAACGACAAAGAACAAATGGCAAGTGTAACACTTTCACTTCACGCAAAACAACCAAAACGAGCAACAATTTGCTATGATAACGCCTATATTGAAATTTATGAATACCCAAGAGCCGATAAAGCAACAATTACATATACTGATGATGGTCATACCGAAGAAATCATAGTAGGTAAGTTAGACGACGCCCTTTATTATGAGTTTGTGAATATGGAAAATGCAGTTGCAACTGTCAAAAATACTATGCGACTTGGTTACACAATTGATGTAATGAATATAATGACTAAATTACGAAACGACTGGAATATGAAATATCCAGAAGAAATGGAGTAAATTATGAAAATCTTAGTCTTAAATGGTAGCCCAAAAGGGAAATATAGTATTACATTACAAACACTAAAATTCTTGCAGCTTAAAAACCCAGAGTATAATTTTGAGATTCTCAATGTAGGTCAGCAAATCAAAAAATATGAAAAGGATTTTTCTTCAGCAAAAGAAGCGTTAGAAAATGCGGATTTGCTTATTTTTTCATATCCCGTTTACACATTTATTGCCCCTTGTCAGTTGCATCGTTTTATTGAACTTATGAAAGAGCATAATGTGAATGTGAAGGGTAAATTTGCAACTCAAATTTCAACGTCTAAGCATTTTTATGATGTAACCGCACACCGTTATATTGAAGATAATTGTTATGATTTAGGGCTTAAATACATTCGTGGACTTTCAGCGGATATGGATGACTTGCTTACTGAAAAAGGTCAAAAAGAAGCAACTAACTTCTTTAACTACACCGTATGGAGTGTGGAAAATGACTACTATGAAACATTCCCTGAAGAGATGTCTAAACCTAATAATATTCCTGTAACAGTTCCTGAAAATAGTGAAGAAAAAGTGGGTGATGTTGTAATTGTAACTGATTGTGAAGAGAATGACACCCAACTTCAAAATATGATTAATCGTTTCCGTGCAGTTTTGCCACTTAAAACACGAGTTATCAATATTCGCGAATACGCTTTTAGTGGTGGTTGTTTAGGTTGCTTTAATTGTGCAGTTTCGGGTAAGTGTATCTATAAAGACGGCTTTGACGATTATCTTCGCAATAATATTCAAACCGCACAAGCTATCGTTTATGCCTTTACAATTAAGGACCATTCAATGGGCGCACAATTTAAAATGTATGATGACCGCCAATTTTGTAACGGACACCGTACAGTTACAATGGGAATGCCATTTGGATATCTTGTTAGCGGTAATTATAGTAAAGAAATGAATTTGCAAACAATTATTGAGGGTAGGGCACAGGTTGGTGGTAACTTCCTTGCAGGGGTTGCTACTGACGAAGTAAATACAAATACTGAAATTGATAAAATGGCAAACAATCTTGTATATGCTCTTAATAATAAATATGCACCACCTCAAAACTTTTTAGGTGTTGGTGGAATGAAAATCTTCCGCGACCTTATTTGGCAAATGCAGGGTATGATGCGTGCCGACCATAAATTCTATAAAGCACATAATCAATATGACTTCCCACAAAAGAAAAAGGGTAGAATGTTACTTATGTATCTTGTAGGCGCAATGCTTGCAAATGATAAAATTAAATCAAAAATGGGCAACAAAATGAACGAAGGTATGCTCATGCCATACATAAAACTCTTTGAAAAGCTTGAAAAAGAGAATAATAAATAATAAAATGGCGAGAGTTAAACTCTCGCCATTAGTTTTGCCTTTATAAAATCTTAACCCCAAATCCATCACCTAAAGTTCCACCATTTTTAATGTATTCAATAGCATTTTTTTGCATTATAGTATTTTGTGGCAAGTTTTCGGTGCAACCGTAACTACCGTTTTTTTTCTTGCTTTTAAGCATTTTTTTATTTTTGTATCTTACGCTAAAAAGCCAACGATATGCGGATGCAGGGTCTTCACGACTACTTATAACATCCCAAAGTTTAGGGAATTTTAAAATGTTGCTATCCTCAGGCATAAACTCCTTGTTAGTAGGGAAGAGCAACCAACTGTGGCACATAAACTTATTGTCAGGGTATTCTGGAAAATACTCTCTTATAAACTCTTGTGCCATATAAAATGATTTTTCACAAGCTTCATATGTGAGCTTTTCACCACGACAAATATGCACATTCCATATTTTGTCGCCAAACTTAATCTCGTTACCATTTTTGCTATATGAATTTGGCATATAGTAAAACATTTTTTGATATTGCAACCTGCCAATTTTGAAAATGCTCATATTCATATGTAGCATAATCCAGTTAAGCTCGTTAAGACCGACACTGTGAAGATTATCACGACAGTCGTTAATCCAGATTTTAATATCACTCATTGTGTCAAAAAAGATTTCATCACTAATGCCTTTTTGTGAGTATTTATCCTTAACAACGGGCAAAAAAGCATACACAAGGCAAAGCTTTGTAAAATCATCTTTTTTAAGGTGGATTTCCCAACGCTTTTTATAGCAAAACTTAAGATAACGACAAATCTTCTTTTCGTTCTTTTTTATGTATTCTTCAATTTTAATTTGCAAATTCTCATCAGGATATATTTTTAAAAACAAATCCTTTGCACGAATATAGTCAATCATAGTGTTCTCCAAAAATCTATTTTTACCATTTTATCACAAAAAAAGAAAAATTTAAATACATTTATTGCGTTATTTCAGGGCAAAATATATTTGCGAGGTGAGAATAATGGAAAACAAAAACTTAAAGAACAAGAATAAGAATAATCCTACAAATGTAAAAGAAAATCCTGAAATGCAAAACGAAAAAAATCAAAATAATAAATAAAAAAATGAAGTGCGATGAGTCGTACTCTAAAGGAAAGTAAAAAGCTGTGTGGTAATTCCACACAGCTTTTAATTTTATCTTATAATACTCTAAAAATATTTATCATTTCTTTTTTTAGCATATATGTAAAAGCACCGAGAGAAACTATGCTGTCAAATGCATTACCGATACCAAATAGTAATGCTATGCCAATAAGTGACGGTGTCCATACGCCTGTAGCATAAAGTATAAATGCTATGCCGTAATAAATCGTATTTGTAACAACTGATTCAAAAAGCATATAGTTAGTTTTTCCTAGTCCATAGAATATGGAATCAAACACATTTTGGAAAGCATATAGAACATAAAAACCGACTAGTACAAGCACTAATGTGAACAGTTTATCCACATCGCTAAACTGCAAAATATTTACCATAAAGGTTTTCCAAAGCGGTATAGTTATAAACCATAACGCCGAGATTATTGCGGTTAAACATAAATAGCCAAGACTGTTTTTGCGAACATTCTCTTTATCGGTTGCAGTTTCTTGCTTGATAAGCTCGCCGAGTTGTAGAACAGGAAGTAGTAGCCAACCCCAAATAAAACTATTTGCCACCCAATATGTGCCTTGCTCACCCACAACATTCACCATTCGGGAAATCATAACCATATAAGCCACGTTTCGCACAAGGGATTCAATACCTGAAATACCGCCTATTTTTATAAATTCTTTTGCCCAAATAAAACTTAATTTGTCTTTCCCAAAAACATTTATATTTTCTTTTGCAAGTAGCATTAAGGATATAAAGAGCAAGACAATATTAACGAATGTATTTGAGTAGCCGATTCCGTTTACACCAAGGTTTAACGATATTGGCAACAAGGATACCAGAAAGGTATCACACACCAAACTAAAAATTAATCTTGCAAAGGTCAAAATGTAAAGATATTTGCTTTTATTGATAGTCACTAGTACTACAAGCACAAATTGAGAAAGAATTGAAAAGATATTCGCAACACTTTCAATACGGATATACGTAGCTGATGCGTTAATTATCGCTTTGTCGGTTGCCATAAATAATAAAAGCGGTTTTGCAAAGCAAACAATAACGGCGGATAGCATAAGATAAATACCAAACGTCATTATAAGACCTGTTTTTACTCGGTTTGTAAATTCCTTTTTATCGGTTGTTACCTTGCCTACGAAAAAGAAAAGCGGTAAAATAATTGCTTCATTTATAATTTCGTAAAGCAAATTCACCCAAGACAGTTGACCGGCAATAGAAAAAGAGTATTCGCCTGGCAACGAGCCTAAAAAGAATACTCGCACCGTTGTGTAAACGGTTGGGCACAATCCTAAAATGAGAAGTGCGAAGTAGAGTTTGTAGTTGATGTTTGATAATGACAGTTTAATTTTGGAAAACATATTGTTTCCTCCTTTTCTTAATATTAAGTAAAAGGACAAAAGAAAAGCATCTACACAAACGCGCAGATACTCTAAAATACGACAACAATCCCGTAATTGACGAGTCTGCGACCATAAGTGCATTTTGCCGGAAGTTACCGCAAGTCTGTCAGGTTTGCGGTAAGATTCCCGATTGCTAAAGCAACCGCCTAAAGTCACTATTTACTTGTGTTTATTATAACGATGTATTGCACAACGTTATTAACAAAAAAATTGCTGTTCTTTAAAGTATAACCTATAGAACACGTTTTTTATTTATAAACTTTTACAGTTAAATATCTCCAAGCAGCTACATATTTAGCCGCTGCTCTTGGATTTTTACTTTTAACATATAAGAAATGTTCACCATCAAAGAACATTACTGACTCAACTGAAACATTAAGCACA
>JAZLET010000061.1:0-8703 GCA_045615405.1 Candidatus Fimenecus sp. | reverse complement strand
ATATTAAATATCGTTTGTATTAAAGATGTTCCAGCACTACCAAAAAACAAAAGAACGGTTATTTTGATTATAAGCGAGCTAGCGGTTTTATTAAGCCTTGGTGCGATAATATTAATGATTTATATGAACTATAATGTGAGTCGTTACTTTATAAATGAATGGATATATTGCCCTGTATATGTTATTCTTACAGCGTCAAGCGGAGTAAGCATATATCATATAATTGGATTTCTTCGTGAGGCAAAACAAAAAAGGCGGGGTTAATACCCCGCCTTATATTATTTATTTTCAAATACAATTGTCATAATGCTTTTTTCAGGAAGGTCTATTTCTTTGACCTTACCCTTGTAGGTTTCCCGCAACTGACTTTCTTGTGTTGTTGTGTAAACGGTCATATTATCGGCAGCGACCTTAAATTTAATACTTCTATCGGCACCCTCATTTACAACAACGGTCACGATTTTGTTATCAGGTGTAAGGTATGAAACAAAGTTTACACCGTATTTCATAAGCTTAATAATTTCAGTATTATCTTTATACTCAACCTCTTTAATAATGTCATTAATATTCTTTTCAGTTGAAATTTTTACGCTACCTTGCGGAATAAATTTGCTGAAATGAGCAACTGCATAATATCTCATGGTGATTTCGTATTCGCTGAAGTCGTGAGATGCAGTAAGAAGTCCGTCAGAGTAATTCTTGCCGTCTTCGCCAACGCCGGTTTCGTTAACACCTACCCAAGCAGTCCAAGAGTTAATGTTGCTAAAGTTAAGGTCGTTTGCCATAACTCGCGCTTGAAGAAGAGCACCGTCAATAGAATCAGTAGGAGAGGTGCAAGGAAGATGACACCATTCTGACATTTCAACAGGCAAATCAGTAATGTTTTCTTTAATCCAGTTGCCAAGACCGATTTTATTGTTAACTAAATCATCAGACCAATAGCTGTGGTATGACAATGTGCCGAGATATGGGCGGATTTCAGGGTCTTTATAAATGTAGTCAAACCACTCATAAAGGCGGAATCCAATTTCACCTGATTCAGGACCTGCAATTTTAACATTAAGATTTTTCTCTTTAAGCTCTTTTGCAACCGCCTTGTAAACACCATAAATATCTTCGGAGTTATAAAAACAACCTTCTTGGTGTTGTCGTTCAGCACCCCAAGACCAGTTTGGCTCATTAATAGGACTTATGTATTTTACAGGAACACCTTTTTTAACAAAATGTTCTGCAACTGTAACAAGATATTCGGCATAAGCCTCGTAATTATCAGGCTTAATATTGCTTGTCCACCAAGTTTTGTGACCGTATGTGTCACCGTTAAGAGTTAAGGAATGGTGAGGGGAGTTTGCAAAAAGGATAACTGTATCAATACATCCATAAGATAAAGCAAGGTCTAAAAACTTTTGTGCAGTGGCATCACGAGTAAAATCGTATTCGTATTCACCAGTTTCTTCATTTAACACATAAAAGCTTTCCGTCACGCGCCAAGGATTGCTAATCTCGCTATCAATTTCGGCAGAGCCACCACCAATATTGTAGCGGTAAATGTTAAGACCAAGTCCCTCTTTGCTATAAAGAAGCTTTGCAATTTCTTCGGCATTTTCACTATTACCTGCAATTTGTGACCACCAACAAGCGGATGCACCGAAACCGTCAAGGATTTCGCCCTTTTCGTTTGCATCAATGGTAAGTACTACATCAGCGGTTTGAGATTTTTTAATAAACCAGTCAGTATCATAAAAAATCTTTTCATATAAAACACCGATTACAGTAATTGTTACCGCAAGTAAAATTGCGACTATTGGAATTATAATTTTGAGTGCTTTTTTCATAATATCACCTAAAAAATAAAGGCGGGGATAAACCCCGCCTGAGTTTACCTTTATTCAAAATCTGGCTCAATTACGCCATAGCCACCGTCGTTTCTTTTATAAACAACGCAAATATCATCAGTTTCAGCGTTGCGGAACATATAGAACATGTGACCTAAAAGTTCCATTTGCAAAATTGCCTCTTCAACTGTTTCTGGCTTTAACACAACGGTTTTAGTTCTCACAACTTCAAAATCGTCTTCGTCATCATAATCAGCCGTAAGAACATCATCAAAAGAAACATCACGAAGTTTTCTTTCAATGCGAGTCTTATTCTTTCTAATTTGGCGAATAAGTGAGTCAACGCATTTGTCAAGAGCGTCTTCTAAATCGTCACTGCGTTCTTGAGCGCGGAAAATCATACTCTTTTTAGTAAGTGTGATTTCGCAAATTTTGTCATTCTTCTCAACAGTTGCAGTGATTTTAGCCGTTGCGTCAGGTCCAAAGAATTTTTCAACCTTACGAAGCTTCTCTTCAGCCCTGTCTTTAAAATTCTCTCTTGGGGTGCATTTGCGTCCTATAATGGTAATGTTCACAACGACATCTCCTTTGTATAAGGTCAGTCTTAGCTCACCTTATTAAATTTTTTGAACAATTTCTTGTTCACCATTATTATAGCATATATGCACATAAAAATAAAGTGGTTTTAAGATTTTTTATTTAATTTTTACAATATGGCAGTTGCGTGGCGTGTTACATGGCAACCTACATTAACAGCAACGGGGAGCCCTGCAATATGTGTAGGGGCGGTTTCAATGTTAACTGCAAGTGCGGTAGTTTTACCGCCAAAACCCTGTGGGCCAATGTTTGTGTTATTAATTTTTTCAAGCAAATCCTTTTCCATTTGTGCATAAAATGGGTTTGTATTTTGCTTATCGGTATCGCGACAAAGTGCCACCTTAGAAAGATATGCACAGTATTCAAAGTCACCGCCAATACCAACGCCTAAAACAATAGGTGGGCAAGGATTACCACCGGCAGTCTTTACAACATCAATAACGAAATCCATAATATCTTCTTTTGTGGCAGATGGAGTAAACATTTTTATTTTACTCATATTTTCACTACCAAATCCCTTTGGTGCAACTGTAATTTTTACATTTTCTCCGCTAACTATTTTTGTATAAATAATTGCAGGAGTATTATCGTTAGTATTTACACGGTAGAGTGGGTCACGGACGATGGATTTTCTTAAAAGTCCGTCAACATAGCCTTGGCTAACGCCCTCATTAATAGCGGTTTCTAAATCTCCGTTAATAAGGTGCACATCTTGTCCTATTTCAATAAATACAATCGCCATACCTGTATCTTGACAAATAGGAATATTAAGTTCCTTTGCACAGTTTAGGTTGTTAACTAAATCTCCCATAACGCTTTTTGGTAGGTCTTTTTCTTCGCTCTCATAACCGTTTTTTATACGGCATACCAAATCGTCAGGCAAGATTTTGTTTGCCTTAATGCATAACTCTTTAACTGTGTCAGTTATTTGTGAGCATAAAACTTCTCTCATAAATTCACCTAAAACTAAAGGGCAGATTAACTGCCCTTGCATTATTTGTTTCCTCTACGATAACCGTTGCTTCTTGTACCACGCTTGCTTGCGTTGCGGTTTAAGTCGCTAAACTTGTCTTCGCTTTGAGTTTTGAATTTTGCCATCATATCTTCAAAAGACATTGGTGCGCTGGTATCTTCCTGCGGAGCACCCTTCCAACCTTTGTTTGAAGATTTGCTTTGATTTCTTGGTTTAGCAGGTTTTGGTTTTTCTACCTGTGGTAACGCCTTTTTAATTGAAAGACTAATCTTACCTTTTTCATTAATCTCAATAACCTTAACCTTAACCTTGTCGCCCTCTGATAAATGCTCGTTAATATCACTAACATATTCAGCGGCAACCTCAGAAATATGTACCATACCAGTAGCGCCATTGTCAAGCTTTACAAATGCGCCAAAATTTGTTAACCCCGTAACCGTTCCTTCGTAAACGGTATCCATGTCAAGTTGCATAGATTTTTAAATCCCCCTATAAATTAAACACCCGGTGTAACGTCAAAGAAAACCTTTTCGTTAGGCATAACAAAGCCGAACTTTTCACGGGCAACTTGCTCTATATAATCACTTTTATCTTCGTTATCAAGAATAGATTGAAGATGATTGTTTTCAGTAACAATTTGCTCGTGTTGAGATTCTAATTGCTCGTAAACCTCTTTGCGGTCGCGAATTTCAAGTTGCAAGTCAATTATGGTAATAACAAAATAGCCGATAACAAGCACAAGTGCAAGACCAAGAAGAAAGCTTCTTTTTGGCTTGTTCTTTTTAGCAGGAGCCTTAGCCTTTGTTGCCATAATTATTCCTCACTTTCTTTGTTTTCACGCATTACCGAATGTTGCTTTTTTACAAATAAATTATACAACAGGTGTTTATTTACTTTCAAGAGGAATTTTGATTTATTTTTAATCTTTTTTGTGTTTTTCTGGCTTTTTACAACAATTTTCTTACATATATTCCTTAATTTACCAAAAGTCCAACGAAAAGGAAAAGAAATAATATTAAAAAATGTTTTACCTATATTTTTTATAAAGGCGATAATCCGTTGACTTAACGAGAAAATTATTACACCCAGTGAAAAGTAGTAAACGCAAAATCCAACAGTAGCACCAAGTAATAAATAAAAGCGGAGCTCCCCCTCATTCACTGTAAGGCAGAAAAGAAACGTGCAAAAGCAAAGAAAAATGCAATATAAAATATCAAAAATAATCGTTGTGATTTTGCCTTTGCTTATGCTTATTCGTATTATGCGAAAAATATCGTAAAAAATTCCCATAATAAAGCCGAAACCAAGAGAGAGTAAAAAGCCTTTGGTTTGCTGTGCAAGGCTTAATCCGTAAAGATAATTTGTCATCGTAGCACCTTTGCAAAGAAGCCTTGCGCTTTAGGTCGTACATCAGTATATGTAAGTGATGAGATTTCACCGTCAATCATTAATTCGCTTTGCTCAAGGTTAAGACGCGTTATATGAAGATTCCAACCGCGAATTGTAAGCTCACCTGAATCAGTTATGGCAATAACCGTTTGCTCGTCAAATGAGTCAATATCGGTAACACCTGAAACGGAAAGTTTTTTGCGGTCCTCCATAATTATATTGTGAGGGATTTTGTGAATGCTTTTTTCGTCTGTCATAGTAATAGACCTCCTTTTACTTAAATTGTATGAGTAAAAGGACAAATCTATTACAACAAAAAAGGACGGCTTTTACCGTCCTAATTTTTTATTTCGCAAATGTGCCTTTCCAGTCGCTTGGAGGTGGATTTTGAATTACACCATCAAGAAGCATATCAAGGATTTCTACAATACTTTCAGTACCCTTTTTAAGTTTAAGGATTTTCTTAATTCTCTTATTGAAAAGAGCTGAAAGAGCTTTGTGCTCAGGGGTGTCAGGGGTGTATGGCTCGTCACCATAGTAAAGATTTGTAATTGCTTCTAAAATAAAATCTTTAACATTGCGATTTTTAATTGACTTGTCAACATATTTGCTTATGCCAAAAAGTTTACCGAATGTGCCAAATGTTGCTTTTTGTAGGAATTTACCGAAAGGAACAAGCACGGACTTTGCTTTGTATATTTTTTCAGGTGTCATACTGAATGAGGTTGAAAGCTCGGCTAATTTTGGAATATCATAAGCCATTGAATCAAATATAGCATTTAAGAATTGTAAAAAGCACACTTTGGTGTATTCATCAACTGTTTTGCCTTGTAAATCCCAATCAAAGTTTGTGAGTTTCACACTATCAACAATAACTTCGTTGTCGGTCATTACAACTTTTCGCATAGCGGCAGGGTAGCCAACTGCTGAAGCGGTGTTAATGTCGTAAAAATCGTTACCCTTTGCGGTGGTCATTTTTGCAATATTCATCATATGGGTGTGCCCTGTGAAAACGAATTTTACACCGTTATCGGCAAGGAATTCTGAGGTTTTTTCATAATCACCAAGCATATCGCGTTTGCTGAAAAGCGGATAAATAGGACTTGGTGGCAATACTGGGTGATGAGTAACTGCAAAAATATAATCACCATTAGTGTGAGCGTCTTGGATTTGCTCTTCAATCCATTTAAGACAATCATCATAGTAACCACAAAAGAATTCATCACCATCATCATTAAGGCAAAGAAGACGATAACCCTCTTGTAGCTGAACACAGTATGAGTGGCTTGGTTTATGTAGTGAAATTGCTTCGCTTAAACCGAAGTCCTTATAGATTTCAAGCAAGTCGTCACGGTCAGTACGTGTTGCAGTAAGAAGTTCATCACCAACACATTTTTCTGCTTTGCCTGTGCCGTTGCCATTTTCCATATAGTAATCGTGAGTGCCGGTTGTAAGATATACCTTTTTACCTGCATCCTTAAGACGATAAAGCTTTGGAAGTAAATCTTTATGACTTTCCATGGCACCGTTACAAGTAACATCACCGGTAATGAGAATGATATTTGTTTCGGTGTCGTCAAGCATTATGTCAACCCAAGCGTCAATCATAGCACCTGTTTCTTTAAGGCATTTTTGGTCGGAAAGACAAATTTTTTCAAACGCCTTACCCTCAGTGCCTAATTCAAGAGCATAGTGATGCAAATCAGTAATTTGATAAAACTTTAAATCAGCCATAATTATTCACCTGATGCTCGTTTTTCAATAATGTAATCGTGTACCTTGTCAGCCAATTCACCATAAACCTTGAATTTCTTGCGGAATACAATTAAAGAGGCAAGGAAGAAGAGCATTGGTACGCCAAAACAAATTACGCCAATACCTGTTTTTGTTGTGTCGTTAAGCCCAACGTTTGCAGTAATTTGTTCGTTATAATTCATAAGTCCAAGACCGCCGAAAAGCACGATTGTTTGCATTGTATAAGCCATTTTTTGTAAGAAGCCCTTCATTGAGAAGGTAATGCTTTCGTTTCTTGTACCATTTTTATATTCGCCGTAGTCAACAATGTCAGCAAGGAAAATTGTTTGTGACACAAACATTGAAGAAACACCAACTGATGCAAGAATATAGCAAACATCCATAATAACAACATTAAGTTTAAGAATAGGACCTGTTATAAGCATAAGTGCATAACCTGCAATCGCTGTGCAAAGTGAAATTGTGTAGGTTTGTCTTTTTGAAAACCATTTTGTAAGCACTGGCACAACAAGAAGACCAAGCACTGAGCCAACTGTACCAATTGTTTGGAATAAAGACTGTAATTTTGAATTGCCTAAGCTATCAGTAAAATAGTAAACGGCAGTTGAGCTTGTAAGATACCAACCGGCATTTGAAAGCATTGCAAAAACAATGAAAACAACAAGCTGGTCGTTGTTTTTAATAACACTGAAAATTTGTTTAAGCGAGAATTTCTTCTTTTCACCATAAACAACGTTCTTTTCTTTTGTAATAAGTACACAAATAAGTGCAAAGAACACAAGTGCCACACCGCAAATTCCTGCCCAGCGTGAGAAACCGATTGCGCTGTAACCTTTTTCATCAGTAATACCACTTGAAAGAAGTGGGCAAAGAATAGGAGTAAGAATGGAGATAATTCCTTGACCGATACCTGAGAAAGTACGAGCAATAGTTGCAACAAGATTTCTCTCTTTTTCTTCACTTGTGAAGGATGGCACCATTGACCAATAAGGAATATCAGCCATTGTATTTGTCATACCCCAAAGAATATACATAACGCCTATGTAAATGTAAAGTGGAAGACCACTCATACCAAAAGATGTAAAGAGCAAGAAAAGTACAACTGCATTACAAAGGGCACCTATTAAAATCCAAGGACGATATTTACCGTGCTTTGTGCGAGTGTTGTCAACAATTGTACCCATCATAGGGTCGTTAATACCGTCCCAAATTCTTGCAAGGGGAGTAATAAGAAGCAAGAAGCCCTCCTCTAATCCTAACACGCTTGAAAGATAGTATGAAAGGTATGAATAGAACATACCGTAACTTAAATCAAGTCCTATTGCACCAACGCCGTATCCCAGCGCTGTAGGAATAATAGATTTCTTTTTAGTTGCCATTGTTTTGCACCTCGTTAATTTTTTGTTTTAACTCGTTTTCAATTTCAGGGAATTCTCGTGAGTAGTTGCCTTGTTTTTCTTCATATTTTGAAAGAGCAAGACTTAAAACTCCAACTGTTGCTGTAATAAAGGGCGCAATTTTTGCAACCTGTATTGCAGTTTTTATTAGTTTTTTAGTATCCATTACTCACGAGTCACCACCGTTCCAACAGTTTTTGCACCGATAAATTCGGAAATTATATTGTAACGAACTCTACCATTAAGAATTGCAACTTCGCGAACACCATTTTCAATAAGATTTATAATGTTGCGAATTTTTGGAATCATTCCGCCCTTTGCAAGTCCACTATTTAAAAGCATTTTTGCTTTTTCTATTGTAATATGCTCTAAAGCTGTTTTTTCGTTTTGGCTGTCAAGGAAAATTCCGTTAACATCAGTAATGTAAACAAGATAGTCTGCCCCAAGTGCAAGTGCAACCTGACCTGCTGCATCGTCAGCATTAATGTTAACTGAGCCGAGCGCATCACATCTACCAACAGGTGAGAGGACTACGGTATAGCTTTTATCAAGAAGTGTGTCAATTAATGTTGTGTCAACCTTGCTGATATCACCAACTCTACCTAATGCTTTTCCATTAATGTATTTTGGAACCGCTTTTAAGGTGTTGCCGTCAGTACCGCTAATGCCTACTGCCATAATATTGCTTTGTGAGAAACGCTGAATAATTTTTTTATTCACACTACCTGAAAGCACCATTTCAACAACAGCCATTTCA
>JAZLET010000060.1:0-3281 GCA_045615405.1 Candidatus Fimenecus sp. | reverse complement strand
AAGATGCCTTAATTCAGTCGTGTGCCGTGTGGGTCCTGTGCGGCGGGGCGCTGTGAACCATGTCAGGCGGGGAACCGAGCAGCATTAAGCGGTTTGCACCGGGCGCCACAGTCTGCCTGCACGACACATGACTGAGTTAAGGCTAAATTTTTCGCAAGGAGGAGTTTCAATGTATCGTGCATTTTATAGAAAATACCGACCAGCCACCTTTACTGATGTTGTTGGGCAAAAGCACATTACAACTACACTTGAAAACGCTGTAAAAACTGGTAAAACAAGTCATGCTTACCTTTTTACTGGCTCTCGTGGAACAGGTAAAACCTCCTGCGCAAAAATTCTCTCTAAAGCAGTTAACTGTCTAAACCCACAAAACGGAAATCCTTGCAACGAGTGTGAAATTTGTAAAGGTATTGACAACGGTTCAATTCTTGACATTATTGAAATTGACGCTGCCTCAAACAACGGCGTTGATAATATTCGTGACTTGCGTGAAGAGGCTAACTTTACCCCTGCAAATGCAAAATATAGAGTTTACATTATTGACGAAGTTCATATGCTTTCAATTGGTGCATTTAATGCACTTCTTAAAACGTTAGAAGAGCCACCTGCTCATGTAATTTTCATTCTTGCAACAACTGAAGTTCACAAGTTACCATCAACTATTCTTTCTCGTTGTCAACGCTTTGACTTTAAGCGTATTCCACCTGAAGATATGGCAGAAAGACTTAAAGAGGTTGCAGTTAAAGAAAATCTTCAGCTTTCTAACGACGGTGCAATGCTTATTGCTCGTATCGCTGACGGTGCTATGCGTGACGCACTTTCACTTCTTGACCGTTGTTCCTCTTGCGAGGGTGTGATTGACTCCGCTGCGGTTGCAAGCAGTGCTGGTCTTGCAGGTCGTGAATATATTTTTGAGATTTGCGAGGCTATTCTTCAAAAGGATTCCGCAAATGCTCTTAAAATTCTTAATAAGCTTTATAACGATTCTTGCGATATGGAGCGTCTTTTAACTGAGCTTACAAGCCATTTTAGAAATCTTATGGTTTCAAAGGCTGTTAAGAATTTTGAAGATATGATTATTTGCTCACAAGGTGAAATTGATATTATTCGTGAGCAAAGTGCAAAAACAACCCTCGCAACAATTATGTCTTGTATTGATGTACTTACTGCGTATGCATCTACAATGAAACAAGGTGCAAATCGTAGAACAAGCGCGGAACTTTGTATTATAAGACTTTGCACTCCTGCTTTAGATAACGATATTAACGCTCTTCTTCGTAGAATTAGTGAGCTTGAATTGGCAGTTGCATCAGGCAACATTACTGTTAAAGAACCTGTTGCTGCACCAACAAAAGCAGAGCCAAAGGTAGCCGCTCAACCACAACCTGCTCCTGCACAAACAACTCCAAAGGTTGTTAAGGAAGAGGTTAAGAATGAGACTCCCGTTGCACCTACCCCTGCTCCACAACCAGTAAAAAAACAAGAAACCGTTATTCCTGGAAACTCAAGCAATATTCCTTTTGATATTTGGCCTGAAATTTGTGAAAAGCTTTTTGCAAGAGACCCAAGTCTTATTGCAATGCTTACTGGTTCGTCGGCATTTATTCACGGTGGTAAATATCTTCTTATTAAGGGTTCGCCTGCCCTTGAACTTTATCTTAAAACAGGCGACTATGCAAAGGTTATTAAAGAAGTCGTTGCTGAGGTAACGGGTAAAACATATACTCTTGCGGTTTATAATAATAAGCAAGAGGAAGCACCAAAAAATCCGCTTTCTGACCTTGTTGAAAAGGCAAAAAGTCTTGGTGTAGAAATCAAGGAGGAATAAAAATGAAAGCTAGAATTCCAAATCAAGGCGGTCAAGCAAATATGATGAAACGCCTTCAACAAATGCAAGACGATATGGCTCGCGTACAACAAGAATGCGAAGAAGCTGAATACACCGCAAGTGCTGGTGGCGGAGCCGTTGAAGTTGTTGCAACCGGCAAGCATCAGCTTGTTTCAGTTAAAATTCAACCTGATGTTGTTGACCCTGAAGATGTTGAAATGCTTGAAGATTTAATTGTTGCTGCAGTTAATGAGGCAATGAGAAAAGCAGATGAAACAATGGAAAGAGAAATGGGTAAAATCACTGGCGGAATGAATCTTCCAGGCTTTGGATTTTAATTTTCACTTTTAATTTGGAGTATATTTATGGCTATTGTGTCTTTAGAAAAATTAATTGAAGAATTTCGCAAAATGCCCTCTGTCGGTGTAAAATCGGCGGAGCGTTTAGCGTATTATATTCTCGGTCTTGATGACGAAGGCACAAAAAGCTTAATAGATGCCATAAATAATGCCCATAATAATATACACACCTGCAATATTTGTTGTAATCTTACTGAAGGTGAAAAATGTGGGATTTGTAGCAATCCAAAACGCGATAATTCAGTGATTTGTGTTGTTGAAAATCCTCGTGATGTTACCGCTTTTGAGCGCACTCACGAATACAAAGGCACCTACCATGTATTGCACGGTGTAATCTCACCTATGAACGGTGTTGGTCCTGATAATATTCGCATTAAAGAGTTAATTAGTCGTATGGCTGATGACAATGTTAATGAAGTTATTATGGCTACAAACCCAACTGCTGAGGGTGAGGCTACCGCAATGTATATTGCACGACTTTTAAAACCAATGGGTATTAAGGTTAGCCGTCTTGCATACGGCATACCTGTTGGTAGCGACCTTGAATACGCTGATGAGGTAACATTGTCACGAGCACTTCAAGGTAGAAGCTTGTTATAATAATTAAAGCGGGGCTATTCCCCGCTATTATAAACTCAAAAAGGAGGAATAATTGTGGCTGAGAAAAATCCTAACACTACAATTGCACAAAATAAAAAAGCTCTCCACGATTATTTCGTAATTGAGAGCTATGAGGCAGGCATTGAACTTGTTGGTACTGAGGTTAAATCTTTACGACAAGGCAAATGCAACCTTAAGGATGCTTGGTGTAGCATTGTTGAAGGCGAATTGTTCGTTAATGGTATGCACATAAGCCCTTATGACCACGGCAATATTTTTAATCGCGACCCTATGAGAGTGCGCAAGCTCTTAATGCACAAAAAAGAGATTATGAGACTTCTTGGCACCACAAAGCAAGAGGGACTTACCCTTATACCTTTGTCAGTTTACTTCAAAAAAGGTCGCGCAAAGGTGCAAGTGGGCTTGTGTAAAGGTAAAAAGCTTTACGACAAGCGTGAAGTTGCTGCTAAAAAAGATGCACAACGCACAATTGA
>JAZLET010000059.1:0-10936 GCA_045615405.1 Candidatus Fimenecus sp. | reverse complement strand
TCAGGATTTTTCTCTACAAAGTCTTTTTTAGCAATAACAACGCCTTGAATAAGAGTTTTGCCACTAATTTTTTCAAATTCTTCAGTAAGATTAAGCGCAATTCTTAAATCAGCATTTTTTGTAAGTGCAGCAGTAACCTTTGGCTCAGGTAACATAGAAATTGTTGCTTTACCTGATGCTGCAAGAGTTGCTAATTCGTCGTGAGATGTAACATATTCAACAGTTACTTTGTCCGCAATACCACTCTTGTTAAGAAGATAATTGAGAATGTATTCAGGGGTTGAACCTTGACCTGTTGCGTAAAGCTTTTTACCAGCAAGGTCAGCAAGAGAATTAATAGTATTTCCGTTTTCAAGAATGTAAAGCACACCTTTTGTATTTACTGAAAGTACTTGAATATTGCCTTGGAGCTTGTTGTAAAGTGTAGCTGCAAGGTTAATTGGACAAGCAGCAATATCATAAGAATTGTTAGTCATACCTGAAACGATTTCAGTAGGGTCACTAACAACTGAGAATGTGTAATCATTCTTTGTTGTCTTGTCGTCTTGACTCTTCATAAGGTTTACCATACCAATACCAGTAGGTCCAGCAAGACCTGCAATTCTCATACTAACACTTTGGTATGGAGCGTTAGTTGTTGTTTCTTTTTTATTGTTTGTTGTACCACAAGCTGCAAATGCAAATACGATTGCGAATACAAGAAGCAATGAAATAACTTTTTTCATTTTAATCATCCTTTAATATATATTTTTTTACCATCACGGTATATTTTGCCTTGTTGTTCTAGATTTTCAATAACTCTATAAAGACTTGCACGACTAATGTGTAATACATGAGAAAGCTCTGTCATAGAAACAGTTATTTCACATTTTCCATTGTTTACATCAGCGTTTTTCTTAAGATAAAGTAAAAGTTTTTCTTCAGCGGTTGGTTTTGTATAACCATCAATTTTTGAATTAAGAAAACCGATTCTTTCTGAAAGATAAGTTATATAGTTAAATGATAGCGACTTGTCATTTTGTATAAGCTTATCAATACCGGCTTTCTCAATAATTACAACCTTTAGTGGAGTCAGTGCAGTAACGGTGTTTTCAAATTCATAGCTTGGGTTATATAAAAACGCCGCACCAAAAATTTCACCATCTTTTATGTGAGAAATAACAGTTTCACCTTTACTAACTCTTGCTTCACCTTTAATGATAATGCAAATAACAGGTGAGTAGTTATCTTTTGAAAAAACAATATCATTTTTATTGTAAGAAATTGCTTTTCCATAATCCTTTAATACATTCATTAAAAGCTTCTCGTCAGCATCCTTAAAAATTTTTGTTCTTTTAAGATGTTCATAAGCACTAATTAATATGGATTTTGTCATTTTACCCACCTTTTTGTCTTACATGATACATTTTTACGTAGATATGATACCATATGCCCACTTCCGTGTCAATAGAATTCAATAAATTTGAGTTTGTCGAATTGTTTGCGTAGTGGCAGGATTCCACGCTTGTATATAAGGGTGTGTCTTTGTGCACAACAAGGGAACTTGATTATGATAAGTTTTTGTGATAGAATAAAATAAAAGGTTGTGATTATATGGGATGGTTATTTATTGCTGTTTTGATTTGGTGTGCTATCTTTTGTGGATTTGTACCAATAATGAATCATAAAAAGTTTTCAAATGGGGTTGTTAATTATAATACGGGTATGGACAAGTTTGTATATCGTATTGATTCAACTGAAAAAGAGGTACTAAAATTACTAAAGACTCATAATGCAAGTGATATTCTTGACTACGATGTTAATGATGACTTTACAGTTGTTACTTTCAAAAAATTTAATGCTAAAGCGTCATATAAAATATTTCTGGAATCTTATAATGACTATCTTATTTTAAAAATTAAATTAATTAATCCACTCCAGAACTTTTTAGGATATTATATTAATGAATTTTGGGTTAAAAAATTTAATGCAGTACCAATAGATTATCAATCTAATTGTTTTTAACTTTTTTAAAATTATGAAAATCTTGAATTGAAAGCAAGTTTTATGACTTGCTTTTTTCTTTATTTTTATTGTAAATTTTCCTATATTATGGTAAACTAAATTTATCTATATAGGGACGGAGGTCTTTTTATGAAATACACTATTAATAAGACAAATTTTAGACATTTTGATGTTGTTGAAATAGGTAAATTATCACCACGTGCATATTTCATTCCTTATGCAACAAAAAAAGCACTTTTAGAGCAAACAGCACTTACTGAGCGTTACAATAGTACAATGGTGCGAGTGCTCAATGGTGAGTGGGATTTTAAATATTATGAGAAGGATATGCTTATTCCAAGCGAGTTTTACACTGACCGTGTTCAGTTTGACAAGGTAACAGTTCCTTCTACTTGGCAAAGAACTGGCTACCGTGAGCCTTGCTATCTTAATACTCGTTATGAGTTTGACCCTAAGCTTTACCCTGAAATGCCACAGGATGTGCCAATGGGTGTTTATAGAAAGTTTGTTGATATTAAAGACCTTAATAAAACTTATGTTATTACCTTTATGGGTGTAATTTCATCTCTTGACTTGTATGTAAATGGTGAGTTTGTAGGCTATAGTGAGGGTGCTCATAACTCAGCGGAATTTGATATTACAAAATATCTTGTAAAAGGTGAAAACGAGATTTTAGCAGTAGTAAGTAAATGGTCAATCGGTACATATTTAGAATGTCAGGATATGTTCCGCGAAAACGGTATTTTCCGTGATGTCCTTCTTTACGAATATGAAAATACATATCTTTACGATTTCGGTATAGAAACTGTAAAGAGTGGTGATACATATGACCTAACTGTCACATATGATATAAAAGGTGATAAAGAGGGCGCATCAGTTTCTGCTGAACTTCTTGACGGTAAAAAATCTCTTACCAAAGAAACTACCGATGCTCGTGCAAAGACACAAATTACATTCTCAAATTTAGATGTTATTGAGTGGAATGCTGAAGAGCCATACACCTATAACCTTTTAATTACATTTGTTGATGGTAATGGCAAAAAGACCTATGTAAAGAGTGTTGTTGGTTTTAAAACTATTGAGATTAAAGGTAATGTGTTTTACTTCAATGGTATGCCAATTAAATTTAAGGGCGTAAACCATCACGATACAAATATGCACAATGGTTATGTGCTTACAGGCGAAGAGATTAAAGAAGAGCTTGAACTTATGAAAAAGTTCAATATTAACTCAATTCGCACTTCACACTATCCACCTGACCCAACATTACTTACACTGGCGGACTTAATGGGCTTTTATATTATAGATGAAGCTGACATTGAAACTCACGGTGCAGGTGATATCACTGTACCTTATGATAATTGCCTTATTAGTGATGACCCTAAATGGGAGAATAGATATGTTGATAGAGTTGCTCGTATGTATTGTCGTGACCGTAATCATCCAAGTATTACAATGTGGTCATTAGGCAATGAGGCATGGGGCTATTACTGTCAAGATAAATGTTATGATTACCTTAAAGCGCAGGGTACAAAAATCCCAGTACATTATGAAAGTGTTGTTCATACAAAGCGTTTTGCGTATGATGTGATTTCGGAAATGTATCCAAGACACGAAAATGTTGCAAAATACGGCAATAAAACTCATAAAGATAAAAGATATTTTGAAAAACCATACTTTATGTGTGAATATGTACACGCAATGGGTGTAGGTCCTGGTGCAGTTGAAGAGTATTGGGAAAGTATTTATGCTCACGACAACCTTATGGGTGGTTGTGTTTGGGAATGGGCTGACCACGCTGTTTATCATGATGGTAACGATAAATATAAATTCCAATATACCTATGGTGGTGACCACGGTGAAGAAAAGCACGATAGTAACTTCTGCGTTGATGGTATGCTTTATCCTGATAAAACACCTCACACAGGTGCATATGTAATTAAAGCGGTTTATCGTCCAGTTAGAAGTAAGCATATTAGCGGAAAGGTATTTGAATTTACAAATACAAACCGTTTTAAGAATACAAAATACTTAAATGTAGTATGGACTCAGCTTGTGAATGGTATAAATGTTGCAACTGGTACACTTTCACTTGATATTGACCCAATGCAAACAAAAACTTATGAGATTCCATATAAGACTTTTGAAGTTTTAGAAGATTGCCATATCAATATTGCATATTTTGATGGTGACCATAGAGTTGCCCTTGAACAAGCAGTAATTAATGATAAAGCAAAATTCTTAAGAAATACTGTAAACGCAGGTAGCGTAACAACCTCAGTTGTTGGTGATACACTTACTATTGCTTTCCAAAATGGTAAGATTATATTTAACAACAAAACAGGTGAGATGACTAACTATATTATAAATGGTTACGAATATCTTAACATTAACCCTGCTGATTCAAAGAAAGGCTTTATTCCAAATCTTGTAAGAGCATCACTTGATAACGATTCTTATGGTCAAAAGGGCGGATGGGAGAAAATTAAACTTCACGATGCCACAACTGTATGTAAATCCTTTGAATATGCTGATAAATTAGCATACGCAAGGGTTGGTGTGTCTTATGTAGTGAAGAATGGATTTAAAACTCATTTCCGTGCAAATGTAGCCTATACAATTTTTGCTGATGGTTTTGTAAATGTTGAATGTAATTTGAGCAAGGGTATGTTTGGCTGTGATGAATTACAACGTTTTGGTATGGCTGTTGAATTACCATCATCATTTAAGAATATTGAGTTTTATGGTAGAGGCTCTGACGAAAAAATGGAAAACCTTTGTGACCTTAAAGACCATGCATATATTGGTATTTGGAAAACAACAATCGCAGCAATGCACGAGCCGTATGTTATGCCACAAGATAATGGAAACTGTGGTGGTGTAAAATACCTTAAACTTTCAGATGAATGTGGTAATACATTTACAGTGTATGGTGAACCTAAATTCAGCTTTTCGGCACATAACTATACACAAAAAGCATTAAATAAAGCAAAGCATCAAGAAGAATTAGAATATGCTGATACAACTTATCTTTGCATTGATGGCTTTATGCGCGGTACAGGTACAAACACTTGCGGACCTGATACACTTGAAAAGTATAAGGTTAAAGTAGATAAGCCAATTAGATTTAAATTCTCATTTAAGGGTGAATAAAATGTTAGAATATAAATGGTTTGCCAAAGGAGTCATTGATGATTCTTTCCGCAACTTGCGCATTGAAATCTTTGTAAAAGAGCAGGGTGTACCTAAAGAAAACGAATTTGATAGTTACGATTTAGAGGTGCCTCATCTCGTAATCTTTTTAGATGGTGAAGCAGTTGCCACAGGTAGATTTATTCCTTATGGTGAAGATACTGTTAAAATTGGTAGAATTGCCGTTAAGAAAGATAAAAGAGGATTACACCTTGGTGAAAAAGTCGTAAAAGAACTTTTAAGAAAAGCGAAAGAAGATGGTGCAAAAACTGTAAAAGTTGGTGCACAAACTCACGCAGTTGGCTTTTACGAAAAATGTGGATTTAAACTTTTAGGTACACCAGAATACCTTGAAGAGAACATCCCACATTACGATATGATTTTACATTTTGGAGAATAATTATGGAATTTAACGAACTTTATTATGAAGCTCCACCATCAAAATTAAAACTTAAACGAGCATATTGGCGTGGCTTTGAAAACCTTTGGGAACAAACTTCATTACCACTCGGTAATGGTAGTATCGGTATAGGTATAATGGGTGAAGTTAAGAAAGATACAATCGTTCTTAACCATAAAACTCTTTGGGTAGGTGGCCCATCTCCAAAACGCCCTGACTACTGTGGTGGTAATATTACAACCCCTGATGAAAACGGCAAACTCCCACGCGATTATCATAAAGAGATTTACGAGGCATTTTGTAATGGTGACGATAAAACAGCCCACAACCTTTGCGAAAAACTTGTAGGTATAAGTGATGGTTATGGTGCTTATCAATGCTGGGGTGAATTGACTTTTGATTTTGGCAAGCTTCGTAAAGAGAAAAACTATCACCGCGAACTTGATATGCAAAATGCAACTTGTAGTGTGTCTTATGATGCTAATCTTGGATTTACTAAAAAAGTCCACGATGAGCGTGTAGCATTTGTATCTTACCCAGATAATTGTGGTGTAATTAAAATTACAAGAAGCGGTGAGCCACTTAACACTACAATTTCACTTTCAACTGCACACGGTAGCGTTGAGTATAAGGATAGCTCAATTATCCACAGCGGAAAGCTTACTGATAACGATTTGCAATTTTGTTTAATTGCAAAGGTTATCACTGATGGTACTGTTAAAAATGATAATGGTATTTCAATTTGCAATGCAACTGAAATTACCGTAATTTTTTCAGCGGATACCGACTATATGGATTGCTACCCTAATTATAGAACAGGTGAGAGTGCTGAAACTCTTTTTAATAGAGTTAATGAAATTGTAACAAAAGCCACTGAAAAAGGCTTTGACGAGCTTTATAAGGCTCATATTGACGACTTCTCGTCACTTTATAATAGAATATCAATTAACCTTGACGGTAATGTAATAGGACCGGCTGACAAACTTCTTCATCAATATGGTAAGTTAGATAAACGAAGTGCAGAGCAACTGCTATATCAATATGGTCGTTATTTGGCGATTTCTACGAGTCGTGAAACTGATATTTTACCGTCAAACCTTCAAGGTATATGGAATGTGTCAAATAGCCCTAAATGGAGTAGTGACTTCCATACAAATGTTAACCTTCAAATGAACTACTGGCCAATTTTTAATGGTAATCTTGCTGAGTGCTCAAAACCATTAATTCGTTATATTAAATCAATGGTTGTACCAGGTCGTATTACTGCTGAATATTACACAGGTATAAAGAGTGAAAAGGGTGAGCAAAACGGATTTTTATTCCATACTCAATGCACCCCATTTGGCTGGACTTGTCCCGGTTGGCAGTTTGACTGGGGTTGGTCACCAGCAGCAATGCCTTGGATTTTACATAATTGTTATGAACATTATGAATATACATTAAATAAAGAAACTCTCAAAAATGATATTTACCCAATGCTTAAAGAGTGTGCTGAATATTTCTCAAAATTACTTGTTGAGCATAACGGTCGCCTTGTAACATACCCTTGTTATTCACCTGAGCACGGACCAAGAACAATGGGCAATACTTATGAACAAGCGCTTCTTTGGCAACTTTATGATGACGCCTTAAAGAGCGCAGTTGCATTGGGCGTAGATGACGAGTTAGTTGCAAAATGGCAAGACATTCAAAGTAAACTCAAAGTCTATGAAATTGGTGATGACGGTCAAGTTAAAGAGTGGTATCACGAAACAAAACTTGGTGAAATCGGTGAAGCTCATCACCGTCATATGTCGCATCTTTTAGGGCTTTTCCCTTGTAATGTAATGAACAAGTTCCAAAATCCTGAGCTTATTGATGCAGCAATTGTTTCAATGAATTATCGTACTGATAAAAGCACAGGTTGGTCAATGGGACAAAAAATCAATACATGGGCAAGAGTAGGAGATGGTGATAGAGTTCTCAAAATCATCGGTGACTTATTCAAAAACGGAATTTATCCTAACTTTTTTGACTATCATCCGCCATTCCAAATTGATGGTAATTTTGGATTCACATCAGGCGTAAATGAAATGTTAATGCAAAGCCATTGTGGATTTATAGAGTTACTTCCTGCACTTCCAAGCGAGTGGGGGAAGGGTAGTATAAAAGGGCTTGTTGCTCGTGGTAATTTCACAATCAATATTGAATGGAATAACGGCAAACTTACAAAAGCTGAAATTACATCAAATGCAGGTGGTATTTGTAAGTTGTATTACAAGAATGCTGAAATTACAGTTAACGGAGTTTGTGATAGTCAAGACAATATAGCTGAATGGACTACCGAAAAAGGTAAAACTTATATAATTACAACTAAATAAAAACATAAAAACAAAAGCCGACTCATTTGAGTCGGCTTTATATTTATTTAATTATTTGTTTTTCTTAGCAGCTTTCTTAGCAGCCTTTTCAGCTTTTAACTGAGCAGCATAAGCTTCTGCTTCAGCTTTTTCTCTAAGAGCTTTTGCTTCTGCCTCTGCCTCTGCTTGTTCTTTACGAAGTTTTGCATCTTCATACATTTCTACAATGTCATCAAAATGCTTGTAGTTTTCTTCTTGTTTAACAAGCTTTTCAGCATCAAGATAAGGCTTTGCAGCACGTGCAAAGTAAGCGTGTCTATCCATTTCTTTCTTTGAAGCTTTGTGAATTTCTTTTTTCTTTGCTTCGTATGCTTTTATGTTTGCCTTAATTTCTTTAGCAGTATCATCTTTTGCTTTTTTAGCATCTTTAAGTGCAAGATAAAGCTCTTTAAGTTTAGCATCACACGCATCTTCAGCATCAAAGATTTTTTCAAGCTCGGCAAATTCAGGTTGAATAAGGTCTTCATTAGCGAAATATTTAGCTAATGCCTTGCAAGCTGCTTTCTTCTTTCTTGCAAGTTCAACTGCAAATTTTCTAATTTCCTTTTCTTCTTTAGTACCTTTTGGCATTGCCTTTGCAGTACTAAGTTCAGCTTTGATTTCATCAAGGTTTAAAAGTTTAAGACCCTGAAGTCCTGAATCATAGATGCCCTTTTGAATATTGTACTGATATTTGAATACTTCAGTTGAGAATTTATCAAGTTCTTCACATATGAATTTGCTGATTTCAATTTCTTCGTTAAAGTTAAGCGCTTCACTGTAAGCCTTTTTAGCAGCTTTCTTTTCGGCTTTATCTTTAATTGCTTTATATGACTTATCAACAACCATTGGTTCTTCAGTAACCATTTCTCTTGCATTGCGGATAATGTCAATACCCTCAACAAGCTGTGCATCATTTGTAATACCATTACCATAGTCTTCAAAGAGAGCACGGATTTTAAGTACGCGAATAACTGATTTTTGTTTTCTTTCATTAAAGTCATACCAAAAATATGGAATAACATTCATTGCAGCACCAACAGCAGCAATGATAATAAGTACATGTATAAGAGGAAGGAAGATATCTAAGTCATACAACGCAGAGTTTGGGTTAACATAGTTGTTTTGACCAGCTTCCATTTGTTCTGCAAGAATTTGACCAACAGTTTTGCCATCGCCAAGAACACGGTTAAGTACTTCAGGATTCTTTGTAACAATAGCTGCGTTTTCAGCGGTAATACCACCTTTTTCGTAAATAACAGGAAGAACAGCGGAAGTACCAAGAGTAATAATAGTACCGATTGTTGCAACAGCTGAGAACATACCATCAATTCTTTCGCCTGTTTGGTATTGCTGATAGTCACGAATGTCAGCCTGAATTGCAGGGTTAAGAATATGTGCGAATGAACCCATTAAAGCGTTAAGGTAAAGACATCCCATAACAAGCCAAATTGTAAGGTTGTTGATTTCTTGTGTGAAAGGAAGCATCAAAAGAATAAAAGCAACATTCATTATATTTGTAACAACAAGAACTGCTTTTTTACCCCATTTTCTAATACAAAATGGCGCTGCAATCATACCCCAAAGAGAAGCGTTGCCGTAAAGAGTAACAACAAGACCATAAACATTACCGTTACAAGCGCCACCGTAGTTATAAAGCCAGTTAAGAATGTTTGCGTATGCAGATTCAAGGAATCCAATCCAACCTGCAAGTGAGATAATCCAAAAATACTTGTTCTTTGCAACTGCACGAAGAGCATCAGTAAACTTAATTTGAACAACGTGAGTTCTAGCCTGAACAATTTTTTCTTCAGTGTACTTATAAACTATAATACAAAGAAGAATACCAAGAACACCAAGAATAGGGTAGAGGAATCTGTAAACACGAATATCTGTTGTATTTGTGCCGAAAAGATTTCTCGCAATAATTGGTGTGAAAAGGTTTACAATAGTAGGAGCGAATGAGTAAACAACGCTCTTGATTGAAGCAACGTCAGCTCTTTCCTGTGTGTTAGGAGAAAGAACGTGAATAAGATTTTCATATCCATCATAGAAGAAATAATAAATAAAGTTCAAAAGGATATTGAGAATAAGAATTATTGTACATTTTGCAACATATTCTTTCTCTTTGCCGAAAACCATACCCTCACCAACAATAAGACCTAACTTATCATATGGGAACCAAACAATAAGGTTACATATAATGGCAGTAGGAATAGCCATTCTTACTATGTATGGGCGATATTTACCTGCTTTGTTTCTTGTGTTATCAATAATTGTCGCACGAAGTCCTGTGAAAGGAATATTAATGAGAATTGCGATAACATAGAGTAAATACATATCTGTAGGTCCAACACCAAGTGTTGAAGAAATCAATGTATTACCCATAGATAAGAGACAAGCGTTACCTAATGTGATAATCATGTAAGCACCGATACCACCGCCAGAATAAGAAGCAATTTCACGGTAAGGCATATATCTACCTTTAGGTGGTGTTTTCCAATGGGTTTTAACCATTTCAACACCGTTTTTGACTGTTTGAGATAAACTCATATTATGCACTCCTTATATAGTTTTTACATACCCAAACATTTTAGCATATTTTTAATTTATCTTCAATCAAAAAACAAGATTTTAACAAGAAATGAACACGAAAAAACGATTTTCGTTAAAATCCACCAAATTAGGCGATTTTAAACTGTGCAACTTGCTAAATGATAAAAAATATATAAATGTAAAGAAAATATAGATTTTTTATTGAAATTTCTATTGACAAATTATGATTTTGGGTTGATAATAGGTGAGTAACAAAACCTATTCGGTAGGTAAGGCTACCACAGGGATACGGATTACTGCCGCAAAATGGTGGAGACACTATGAGTTGGTCAGCAGGTCATATCGAAAAACAAGGTATGACTTAATGTAATTTCATCGCCCTGCGAAGCTAAAGCTTGAACGAATT
>JAZLET010000058.1:0-2447 GCA_045615405.1 Candidatus Fimenecus sp. | reverse complement strand
GGGAACACTTATATGGTATAATAATTTCATACTAAGTTTCGGAGGTCAATATGGCAAATTTTATTTCTACAGAGCGTGTGCTCGCGAAATTAGATGAACTTTTAAGCAGAAACGATTATGAATCTGCAGAAAGACATATTTTATATTGGCTTAGTGAAGCGGACAGTGTAAACGACAAGCGTTGCAAACTTCTTCTCACAAACGAACTTGCAGGACTTTATCGTAAACTTTCAAGAGAAGAACTTGCATTGAATACTGTGAAGAATGCTCTTGAATTAGTTAAAGATATGGGCATTGAAAACAACATTGGTGCTGGTACAACATATATTAATTGTGCAACGGTATTAAAGGCATTTAGCAGAGCAGAAGATTCTTTGCCTTTGTTTGAAAAAGCACTTAATGTATATAAAGAAAAACTTGAAAGTAACGATAAGCGTTTTGGCGGTCTTTATAACAACATGGCTTTGTCTTTGGTTGATTTGAAACGATTTGACGACGCCTATGAATTATATGAAAAAGCAATTTCTATTATGGAAAAGCACGACGATGGTATGCTTGAAGTTGCCATTACCTATCTTAATATTGCAAGTGCAAAGGAAGCAGAATTAGGACTTGAAGACAGTGAAAAAATCATAGAAGAATATCTTTATAAAGCCATGAAAATTTTAGATGAACATAAAAACAAAGACGGATATTACGCTTTCGTGTGCG
Source organism: Candidatus Fimenecus sp. (assembly GCA_045615405.1). GTDB lineage: Bacteria > Bacillota > Clostridia > Oscillospirales > Acutalibacteraceae > Fimenecus. Next base: position 1,736 of record JAZLET010000058.1, on the reverse strand, counting down.
AAAAGTGTGCGTCAGTTTTTGGATATTATGGATTTTTCGTTTATCAGAATGATTTGACAAAAAGAGCGAGGGAAATATATGAAAGGTCTTGAACTTGCTGAAAAATTTTACAAAGAATATGGCGAGAAAATGATTGATGAAAATTTTTCTCACATAAAGCAGTGTCTTGCAATCGGTCTTGTGGGTAGTGGGTCAGAGTGCTTGGGCTTTGATGATAGCATTTCTCAAGATCACGATTTTGAGGCAGGTTTTTGCATATTTATTCCTGACGAAGATTTAGTTTCAGAAAGAGATGAATTTCTACTTGAGCGTGCATATTCAAAACTACCAAGCGAGTTTATGGGATATGAAAGAAGTAAACTTAATCCCGTTGGTGGAAATCGTCACGGAGTAATAAGAATAAGCAAATTCTTCAAAGATAAAGTTGGCGATACAAATGGAAACATCTCAACAGACGGTTGGTTTTTCATTTCAGAACAATTTTTACTTGAAGCCACAAACGGAAAAATATTTTGCGATAATCTTGGGCTTATGACACAAATTCGCGAAACATTATCATATCTTCCTGAAGATATTCGCCTTAAAAAGTTAGCAGGAAATATTCTTGTTATGGCACAGTCAGGTCAATACAACTACAAAAGATGCATTGACAGACAAGAAACAGGTGCAGCACAATTAGCAATTAGCGAATTTGTAAATGCTACATTAAAAGTAATCTTCCTGTTAAACAAAAAATATATACCATACTACAAGTGGTCTTTTCGTGCATTAAAAGACCTTACAATCTTATCAGAATTATATGACCAACTTGAATACCTTATTTCAAGTGGAAACACACAAAAAGAGTCACAAATAAAAATTGAAGTAATTGAAAATATTGCTTCTTTAGTAATAAAAGAACTTGAAAAACAAAATTTGACCCGTGCAAATTCAAACAATCTTGTAAATCATGCATATTCCATAAATGATAAAATCAAGGATTTAGAAATACGAAACTTGAATGTAATGTATGCAGTATAAAATAAAAAGAATACACCCTTGTGATAAGTGATTACTTACTACAAGGGTGTTGTTTTTATTCTATGATACATTCAATTTTATTGGGCAAAATGATTTTCCAATCGCTTAAATTTCCTTTAATGCAATTAATTGTGCATTTCTCATTCTCAACAATAACAGTTGCGAGTATATTGCACAAACACAAAGGTAATTTAATGTTTTCATTTAAAGGATTAAGGCGAAATATTTTCTTCTCATAGTCAACATAAAGTCCCAATGCTGCATGAAGTATTGTCCAACTGGACATTGGTCGGGTGTAATGATGACCACATTCCCAATGGTCCCAAAATGAGCCTAATCGCATTTGATTATTATGAATTGAATTGATTTCGGCATCTGCGATTTCACGAAGTCCAACTGAAAGTGCAACAGTGTTCCCTTCACCATCGTCTACTTTTTCGTCGTGACATCTTGTAGTAAGTCTTGGTGGGTTTGCAATTTGCCAATAGTGAAATTCACCATCTGGTAAAAGTTCAACACTACCAGTGCCTATTCCACCTAAAGCAATACCACTTGTATGAGTTTTTTTGTTGTAATTTTAGCCATAACTTCTCCGTAAAATCCGTATCAATTATTTATTCTTTATTTGACTTTTTATAATATGAAAAATTGCCTTTGAACCCTTTGTAATGTATTTACCAATGTTTCCGTTTATACCTGTCATAACAGGGTTTTTC
>JAZLET010000057.1:0-7124 GCA_045615405.1 Candidatus Fimenecus sp. | reverse complement strand
AGGCACTAAAGGTGAAATTTACGGCAACTTTGAAGAATCAAAGTTCTATGTTTCAAAAATTCATCCCACAACTACTGATGAAAAGATTGTTGAAGAAGTGGACTTAAATGTGACTGGAGATATGGTCGGTGCATACGGTGGACACGGTGGAGGAGATGAAAGACTTTCCGCTGACTTTGTGTCATTTGTGCGAGGCGAAAAACCAAGCCTTGCTTGTACTTCAATTCACGACTCTGTTGCAGGTCATTTATGTGTTTATCTTGCAGATAAATCAAGAGAAAATGGCGGTATGCCACAGGAAGTAATATTATAAATAAGCAAAACAAAAAAAGGCAGTCTTACGACTGCCTTTTTTTGTTTTTTTATTTTGTACCGAAGATTCTATCGCCTGCATCACCAAGACCAGGAACGATATATTTATGCTCATTGAGCTTTTCGTCAAGTGCTGCACAGTAAATATCAACATCAGGATGAGCATCTGCAAGTGCCTGCATTCCTTCAGGAGCTGCGATAATACCCATAAACTTGATTGATTTTGGTTTATATTGCTTAATTTGTGCAATAGCATCAATTGCTGAACCACCAGTTGCAAGCATTGGGTCAAGAACGATTACTTCACGCTCTTCAATATCTGATGGCAATTTGCAGTAGTATGGTACAGGAAGAGCTGTTTCTTCATCTCTATACATACCAATATGACCAACCTTTGCTGATGGTACGAGTGAAAGAACACCGTCTAACATACCAGTACCTGCACGAAGAATTGGAACGAATGCAAGTGTTTTACCTGAAATAACCTTTGTTTTTGCAATAGCAACAGGAGTTTCAACTTCAACTTCAACAAGTGGAAGGTCACGAGTTGCTTCATAACACATAAGAGTTGCAATTTCAGAAACAAGTGCTCTAAACTCTTTTGAGCCAGTATTCTTATCTCTTAAAAGAGTAAGCTTATGCTGAATAAGTGGATGATTTGTAATTATAATATTTGCCATTTTATATTCCCCCAAAAAAATATATTGGAATTTTCCTTAAATTTAATTATATACCTATATTTTTCAATTGACAAGTATTTTATGAATTTTCTATCTCCATAATTTGGTCAATTCTTCTTTGATGGCGTCCACCTTCAAATTCAGTACTGAGGAAGATATCAACAAGCTCTAATGCAAGACCTACACCAACAACGCGACCACCCATACAAAGAGCATTAGCGTCATTATGCATTCTTGTAAGCTTAGCACTAAAATAGTCTGAACAACAAGCAGCACGAATACCTTTCACTTTATTTGCAGCCATTGAAATACCAATACCTGTACCGCAACAAAGAATTGCTTTTTCACACTCACCGCTTGTCACCTTTTCGCAAGTTGCCTTTGCAATTGGTGCATAATCAATTGATTCATCACTATAAGTACCGCAATCAATATATTCTACACCTTTTTCTTGAAGGTGTTTTTTTATTGCCTCTTTTAATTCAAATCCGCCGTGGTCTGCTCCTAACGCTATCATTTTATATTCTCCTTTTTCAATGATTTATTTTTATTATTTAATTCTCTTTCAGCTTGTGGTAATCGCAAGTAAAAAGGAACAAGTTTTGATGAGTCTATAGGTTTTTCACCGTTTTTTATTTTATCTTCTGCTACAAAACCAACACTCACACCGTGAACATAACGAATGCTTTCATCAGCAACAACTGCATTTGTAACAACATCTTTAAGTTTTTCATAACATAAAATTGAGCCATCACCAATAAAAACAACTTTTTTATTGTAGCTTTTAAGTTCTTCACCAAGCTCGTCAATTAAAACTGCTTTATCGTCACAAAGGCGTTTACCATTTTGGAAAATAGCAGTATAAACCTGATTACAACGAGCATCCATAACCGCACACGCAATTACATCTTCATTTTCAAGTGGCTTTGCAATTGCTTCAAGAGTTGAAACTGCGACACATTTCTTACCTAATGCATCCGCCATACCTTTAAGTGACGCAATACCAATTCGCACACCTGTGAACGAACCAGGACCATTTGTAATTGCAAATAAATCAATATCTTTTATTGAAGCATTAGCATCTAACAAGGTTTTTTCAACCATCGGCATAAGCGTTTGACTATGTGTAAGTCCACTATTTATAAAGTTTTCAGCTAAAACAGTCTTGTTTTCAGTAATGGCAACGGATGCTGAAACTGATGAAGAGTCTAGTGATAGAATTTTCATATTTCAACCCCTCCGTCAATAGTGATTATACGTTGATTATCGCTCTCTCCACGCTCAATTGTGACTCTTATAGTATTTTCCGGAAGTGCATTTTCAATATTTTCACTCCACTCAACTGAGAGGATGCCTCCCGCTTCATAAAAGTCAAAAAATCCACTTGCATAAAGGTCGTCCCAACTCTCAACACGATACATATCAAAATGATATAGTGGCGGATTCCCACCGTAATCGTTAACTATAGCAAATGTTGGGCTACTAACTTCTTCTTTAACGCAAAGAGCTTTTGCCATACCGCGAGTAAATGCAGTTTTACCCATACCAAGTCCACCAAAAAAGGCAACTACTGTGCCACCTTTAAGTGTTTTTGCAAGGCGCTCACCTAATTCAATTGTTTCGTTTGTACTATTAGTAATGAATTTTTGCATATATACACCATAAACTACAATTATCTTATTTATTTTATCAAACCATAGTGCTTTTGTCAATTTGAATATATTTAACAATGGTATTTTTCTAATTTGGGATTTATGAAGTTATAATACAAGATTTCTTGCATTTTTACCACTATTTTATAGGATTTCACACTAAAAATGCAGGTATTAATTCATCGGTTGTCATTTTTAACAAATTAAAGTGTTAAAAACTAACTATCTTTTTAAATATTGTTAATTGAAAAATTTATGTTTTTTTGATATCATTTTTAGCATACAGACTAGGAGGTCTTTTTATGAATAGTTATATTAAAAAAATCCTTAAAAGAGTAGAAGAACGTGACGGCGATAAAGCTGAGTTTCTTCAATGCGTGCGTGAGGTTTATGGCTCACTTGAAAAGGTTATAGATGCTCATCCGGAATATGAAAAATACGATATTCTTGGTAGAATGGCTGAACCAGATAGAACAGTTCGTTTTAGAATTGCATGGGTTGATGATAATGGCCAAACTCAAGTAAACCGTGGTTGGCGTGTTCAGTTCAACTCAGCTATTGGTCCATATAAAGGTGGTCTCCGTTTCCATCCAAGCGTAAATGCAAGTATTATTTATTTCCTTGGTTTTGAGCAAACATTTAAGAACTCACTTACAGGTCTTCCTATGGGTGGTGCTAAGGGTGGCTCTGACTTTAGTCCTGTTGGTAAAAGTGATGATGAAATCATGAGATTTTGTCAAGCATTTATGACTGAACTTTATCGTCATATTGGCGATAGCATTGACGTTCCTGCAGGTGATATCGGCGTTAGTGGTAAAGAAATCGGTTACCTTTTTGGTCAATACAAGAGAATTGTTGGTGCATTTGAAAACGGTGTTCTTACAGGTAAAGGAATTTCTTACGGTGGTTCACTTGTTCGTCCTGAAGCAACAGGTTTTGGTGCAATTTATTACACAAATGAAGTTCTTGCTCACGAAGGTGAAGACATTAAAGGCAAAACATTTGCAGTTTCAGGCTTCGGTAATGTTGCTTGGGGTGCAATTAAAAAGATTGCTGAACTCGGTGGTATTCCACTTACACTTTCAGGTCCTGACGGATATGTTTATGATAAAGATGGTATCATAACTGAAGAGAAAATTAACTATCTTCTTGAAATGCGTGCATCAGGTAGAGATAAGGCAAAAGATTATGCCGATAAATTCGGTGCTGAATTCTTCCCTGGTCAAAAACCATGGGGTGTAAAAGTTGACGTTGCTCTCCCCTGCGCTACTCAAAACGAAGTTACACTCAGTGAAGCAAAGAAAATTGTTGCAAACGGAACAAAATACTATATTGAAGTTGCTAATATGCCAACAACTGCAGAAGCTGTTGAATACTTCCTTGAAAATGGCGTAATCGTTGCTCCATCAAAGGCTGTTAATGCTGGTGGCGTTTGTGTTTCAGGTCTTGAAATGAGCCAAAACAGTCAACGTCTTGCATGGACTGCCGAAAAGGTTGACGATATGCTTAAAAACGCTATGAAGAACATTTATGACATTTCAGTAAGTGCAGCTGAGCGTTATGGTATGGGCTACGACCTTATTGCAGGTGCGAATATTGCTGGCTTTGAAAAAGTTGCTGAAGCAATGATGGCACAAGGTGTATATTAATAAAAAAAATGCTGAAAACAACCCCCCCGTACAAATTGTACGGGGGTTAATTTTTATGCTACACCATAATTATCAATTTTCCAATTACCTAAAGCATCTTTTTCAAGATACCATTTCCACCATCCATATTGATAGGTTTCATTTCCGTTGAATCCGTCTTCAACTGAATATTCAGAAGTTGAAAATTCGCAATCCAAAATTATATATGGTGGATTATCAAGCACTTCATCTGATAAATAATCAAGCATTTTCTCATCACCAATATATCCGATTTTTGTTAGAGTACAACCAGTAAATCCAACAAATTCTGCTTTAACAACATCAATAGCTTTATAAATGTCATCCTGTGAAAAATATTTTGATTCAATTGAAACAATTTCTACATTACTTATATCACCTGATTTAGAGCAACCACTAAAAGAAGCAATACATAAGATTATAGAAAGTAATATACAAATTCTTTTCATAATCTAATCCTCCTAAACAATATATTCAATACCTAACAATCCTGTTATTCTTGTTGCTTCAATATGAGGTGAATTTTCATTGTAATCATCTACATTTGCAAAGGCGCTATACTCTTTTCCGTCAACAAGGATATAGGCGTAATAAGAGCCATCATCATAATAATATGTTGATACACTATATGCAGATGTTGATTTTTCTTTTACATAAAAATTGTTTGCAAAGAAAACCGTTACAAAGCTTACAAGTGCAAGGAATACAGTGGCTACTAAAATTTGAACATTTGCTGACTTTGTATTTTTCTTTTTCTTTCTTAAAAGTTTTGGGAAAAGAATTACAAATGCAATCATAAATACAACAGCTGAAATTGAAATAATTCTCTTAAAATTCAATATTGAAACAAAGAATGTTGTAAATATTGCAAGAAAAAGTAATAAAACCTGACGAACTTCATAACCTTCTCTACTGCTTTTTTCATTTGTAAACAAGTTATAATAAAAATATTTTTCTGGTTTTAAGAAGCTCAATACTGCGAAATACCACAAACTGCCTAGTAAAACAAGTTTACATATTGCACACCATAAATTTATGCTTGGAACAGATGATGCAAAGCATTGAACAGTAAAAACCGATGAAAATACTGTTACAATATTAAATATCAGTTTGTTTTTATTTTCATTTTGAACCCGTTCAAACTCCGATGTAGGTGTTTCGTTAAAAAGTATTCCGTTATAATCTTCAAATGTTAAAAATTCTTCTAATGTTGAGAAATCAATTGGAAATTCAGGCACCATTGGAAACTTCCGTTTACCGTTTGTCATATAAATCACAATTTCGTTGTCCGTATCAACTGTATACCAAATTTCTTTAATTGCGTGAAACATTAACTCAAAATTTTTCTTACCTTTGAATTGTTTTGAACTTTCAAAATCAGTAATCATAGTATTAAGAGCAATTGAAGAACACTTTTTAATGAAAAAGCTGTTTTTTCTTTTAACTATTTGATAATAAGATTTTGTATTTTTTCTTCGTACAATTATGGATTTCTCTCCATATTGTACAGTTTTCAATAACTCATTTGTTTTACTTTCAGTTAACTGATGCCTAAATAGGTTTTTTTGCTTTTTAAACATTGAAATGCCAAACTCACCAAAAATTAATGCAATCAATCCATTGTTAAAGCGATAAAAAAATACAGTCACTAAACCCAATGACACAAGAAATAGTGTCCAAAAACCCCAATCAAAGCACAAAGATGTTACTGACGATGCTATCAAACTTAATCCAGCACCAAAAAGAAACATATATGAATTAAGTTTTTTAAAATTCAATTTTGAAAAATCCAACTTCATAATACATCTCCAAAATATATCTATTACTGATAATATACAATATCAATTCGCAAGCGTCAACAAATCTTGTAAAATTATAGGAAAAACTTGTAAAATTGCAATAATAGCTATAAAAAAATAAGACCTTCAATTGAAGGTCTTGAACTTTATAATTAGGTTTTGTCTTTTAATAATGGTTTTATTGCTTTACAAACAATTTTAGTAGCAGCACCATCTTTAAGGTACTTGTATATATTATTGTTTATTGCTGATTTAGTCTTATAATTTAAGATTAAATCCACAATAAAATTAATTAACTCACCTTTAGTAACTCCGTTAAGTTTAACTTCTTTTAATGCACTTGAAACTTTTTGCTGTAATTCTTGTTTTTGGTTTGTAGAATTATACCCTGATAAGTTCAGCACTCTATTCAAAGTTACAGTTGGTTCATCTTTTGTTGCAAAAGCACTTAAACAATCATAACCTTTATCAATGCTTACAATGTTAATCTCGCAATTAGGATTGTTTGACGCTAACTTCCCTGCAAAGAAAGATAACTGAAAATCCAAAGCATTCTTTGTATTTGCTTCAACTTTTTTTGTAATAACAGTTGCTTTTGATTCAATAATTTTATTCAATAAATCAAAATTAAGTTTATCAGCATTTTTTGAATAAAAAATATACACCTCTGCATTAGCATCAAGCTTATTTAACCCTGCAAGACCAGATTCATGAACATTTTCATAATCAACTAAATAAAATTTCATAACAAATTCTCCTTTAGATAAATATAATTGTATTTGTTGAATTTTGTCAATAAAAAAAGAACTTCTCAAATGAATTGAGAAGTTCTGAACACTATGTACCCTGAAAACTGAACAAAGATTAGATGATGTATTATGTCTAAAGAGAAATTGTACTTTTTTGAACCAAGCATAATGGTCAAGCCCTCGACCTATTAGTACTGGCAAGCTAAACATGTCACCATGCGTACACCTCCAGCCTATCAACCATATAGTCCATATGGGGTCTTAC
>JAZLET010000056.1:0-14838 GCA_045615405.1 Candidatus Fimenecus sp. | reverse complement strand
ACAAAAGCAACAACTATTTTTTGCATTATAAATCTTATTGCAGGATTTATCTTCATTACTTGGTACGGATTTTTAGATTTTCCAAAGCAATTCGGCAACATTTTAACTGATGTTACCGCAAGTATGCTTGGACTTAAATACCCTTTAGAATATAAAATTTGGGGTGTGCTTTCATCTATTTCAATTTTCACTAATGTTCTTTATATGTATCGCAAAAACAATTATTACAACAAGGCAGGAATTATAATCACATCTCTTGGTTGTGCCGCATTGTTTGTAACAATTAATGTGCCATCAGCAGGTCTTAACCTTATTATGACTGCTCGTTGCTTAGGGCATTGGGCATCTGCCCTCATTTTCGCATTCTTCGGTGCAGCTGGTGTGATTATTTTCCTTTTCCACAAGTGCCGAGAAAAAGACAAGAAATACATAATCTCAACTATTATTTTTATTGTTATTCTAGCTCTTATGCTTGTGCTTTTGGTAACAGTTGGCAAGAGCGCATTTATTGAAAACCTTCCTATGTGGGTAGCATATATACTTTTATTTGTAATTAATTTCACTACTTTCTTTGATAAGAAAGCAATAAAGGAGTAATATTATGAAAGAAATTTTAATGTCAAACATTCCAGCCGCAGTTGCAACTATTGGACTTGTACTTTATTTCTTCGGTATGGCAATCGTATTTATTATAAGTCCACTTAAAAATGCCGAAAGCTTTTCAATTAAGCCTGTTGACAATGCAGGTAAAACTGAAATTCGTGTCTACTACGGTGGAATTTCAGGTGCATTAGGTGGATTTTTACTCTTCCTTATGTTAGCACTTAAAACTCCATACTATTCAATGATTGGTGGACTTTTCTTTGCAACAACAGTTTTTGTAACAAGAACAATTTTTCTTTTTGTTGACAAAGGGTGGAAATGTCCATACACAAAACTTGCAATTCCAGCAGAAGGCTTATTTGTAATTGCACTTTGGACTTGTTTTGTTCTTTCAAAAACATTATATTAATATGACACCTATTCAAGAAAGACTTTTTGAACTACAAGACTTAAAGTATAGGGATTTTCATTCAAAGCTTATGCCTACCATTTGCAAAGACAAAATAATTGGCGTAAGAACACCACAACTACGAAAATTTGCAAAAGAGATAAATAAATCAGATTTAAAGATAAATTTTCTCAATACCCTGCCCCATAAATACTATGAAGAAGATAATCTACACGCTTTTTTAATTGAACAAATTAAAGACTTTAATGAATGTGTTTTGGCTTTAGATAATTTTCTACTATTCGTTAACAACTGGGCAACCTGTGATATGATGACACCTAAAGTTTTAGGAACAAATCCCGAAAAACTTTACGAAAAAATAGAAGAATGGGTAAAATCAAAACATACATACACTGTAAGATTTGCCATTGTCACTTTAATAAAATTCTTTATGGATGAGTGTTTAGACAAAAAACATCTAAACTTGCTTTTAACCATTAAGACCAATGAATATTACATCAATATGGCTGTTGCTTGGTATCTTGCAACTGCACTTGCAAATCGTTGGGATTTGGTAATTCCATATATTGAAAAACAAAAATTCAACAAATGGGTTCATAATAAAGCAATTCAAAAATCCATTGAAAGCTATAGAATAACAAACAAGCAAAAAGAATATCTTAAAGCTTTAAAAATTAAATAAAAAAGGACTACCGATTTGGTAGTCCTTAATTTTTTGTCTTATTTTGCAAGGTTTTTGATTAAATCAATAAATTGCTTTTCTTCGCTAAGTTCAATTGCACCTTTGTCAACAAGTGCTGCATTTGCAGGGTTAATAGGAAGCTTTGCAAGTACTGGAATACCAAGTTCCTTTGCAACCTCATCAATCTTACTTTCACCATAAATATAATGCTTTTTGTTACAGTCAGGGCACTCAAAGTAACTCATATTTTCAACAATACCAATAATTGGAACATTCATCATCTTAGCCATATTAACTGCTTTTTTAACAATAAGTGTAACTAAATCTTGAGGAGTTGTAACAATAACAATTCCATCAACTGGAAGTGATTGAAAAACTGTAAGTGGAACATCACCTGTTCCTGGAGGCATATCAACAAACATAAAGTCAACATCACCCCAAACAACCTCTTGCCAAAACTGGTGAATAAGACCTGAAATAACTGGTCCACGCCAAATAACAGGCTGGTCTTCTTGTGGAAGAAGAAGGTTAACGCTCATAATTCTTGTACCCAATTTTGATTCTAATGGATACATACCCTCCGCAGTGCCTTCAGGATTACCGTGCACACCAAAAGCCTTTGGAATTGATGGTCCTGTAATATCCGCATCAAGAATTGCCGCTTGATAGCCCATTGTTTGTGCAGTTACTGCAAGTGATGATGTGACAAAACTTTTACCAACGCCACCTTTACCACTTACAACACCAATAACCTTTTTAACATCACTTAAAGGATTTCCAGGAATGCGTAAATCTTGTTTTTTGCTATCACAGTTTGATGAACAACTGCTACAATTTCCGCTACATCCACTCATTATATATAACCTCTTTTCAGTAGGGGTCAGCATCTTGACGCCCCAATTATTTATATTTATTTTCCTACACAAAACTGTGCAAAAATTTCATTAACAACTAACTCAGTTGCCTTTTCACCGGTCAAAATCATAAGATTTTCAATGGCCGAGTCTAAGCAAACTGTAACTGCATCCATAGTAAGACCAAGCATAAGTGCATTGTCGGCATCTTTAAGTGCACTTAATGCTTTCTTGCAGCAGTTTTCTTGACGCTCATTAACTATCGCGGTTGCTGAAGTGTCAAAATCCGCAGTACCTAAAAGCGCTTCTATGGCTGATGCAAGTTCTTGTTTACCAGCTCCCGTTTTAGCTGAGATAAAAACTGTCTGTGCAAAATTTTCGTCAATTTCACCGTTTAGATAATTTTTATCTAAATCGGTTTTATTAATAATTCCTATTGCTTTTTTGCCTTTACAAAGGTCAAAAAGTTTTCGGTCTTCATTTGTTAACGGACGACTTGCATCAAAAACCGCCAAAACTAACTCGGCATTTTCTAAGCGTTTTACTGCACGGTCAACGCCAATGCTTTCAACAACATCCTCAGTATCTCGCACACCTGCCGTATCGGCAAGACGAAGTGTAATTCCGCCTATGTTTACTGTATCTTCAACAATATCACGAGTTGTACCTGCAATTTCAGTAACAATAGATTTTTCCGTGCCTGAAAGCAAATTCATAAGTGTTGATTTACCAACATTTGGACAACCAACAATAGCGGTATCAACACCCTCAATTATAATTTGCCCTTTCCCAAAGTCGTTTATAAGTTTTTCTAACTTTTTAATACTCTCATCAATATGCTCTTTCAGGTTATTCTCACTTAAATCTTCAATTTCTTCATAAGGGTAATCAACCCAAGCCGAAAGAAGTGCTAAATCATAAACAAGCTTGTCGTTAATTTTCTTAATTTCTTTAAAAAGACGACCCTCTAAAACACCAAGAGCAATTTTTTCCGCTTGGTCACCTTGTGCCGAAATAATATTCATAACAGATTCTGCACTTGTTAAGTCCATTTTTCCGTTTAAGAATGCTCGTTTTGTAAATTCACCCGCCTGAGCAGGAATAGCACCAGCATCTAAAACCGCTTTAAGCACTTTATCGGTTACAAAAAGACCACCATGGCAAGAAATCTCAACAACATCTTCACCTGTATAACTTTTTGGTGCTCTAAAAACAAGTGCAACAACATTGTCAATGCTTCCGTTTTCGTCAAACGCCTTGCCATAAAGTGCCGAATATCCTGGTATTTCACAAAGCTTTTTGTCGTTAAATGAAGAAAAAACCTTGTCCGCAATACTTATAGCATTTTCACCTGAAATTCGTACTATTCCTATTCCACCAGGTGCACGACCTGTTGAAATTGCCGCTACGGTACTCATTTTTCTTCACCCGCCTTCTTTTTTCGCAGCTCCTTAAAGAAATCCGTAAGGATTTGCGCACACTCGTCACCCATAACGCCACCTTCATACTGAGGTTTATGAGTAAAATTCATATCAAAAAGTTGTGCCGCCGAAACGACAGCACCATTCTTTTCGTCCTTTGCACCGAAGTACACATTTTTAATTCTTGAATTTATAATTGCACCTGCACACATTGGGCATGGCTCAAGAGTTACATACAAATCGCATTTCCAAAGTCGCCATCCGCCAAGATTTTTACAAGCATTATCAATTGCTTCAATTTCGGCATGGTGTAAAGCATTTTTTACAATCTCTCTACGATTTCTACCAACACCAACTATTTTGCCATCGCAAACCACAATGGCACCAACAGGCACCTCACCCTCATCAGCAGATTCTTTTGCCAAGGAAAGTGCATATTTCATAAAATCAAATTTATTCATAAATTATTTTTCTATACTTGTATAAGTAATAATAAGCATTAATATAATTGCTATAATCATTGGCACATTTGTAAACAATACCAATGACTTTTCGGTTGTTTTAAGAGTTTTTATGCCCTTTTCAAGGTTTGTTTTATAATTCATTGAGAAGAATTTAATTGCACCGATAATACCTACAACAATAAGGCCACCGAGCAACATCATAGCAGCAACGCCTGATGCACTTTCACCAAAATTACTGTCTACACTCATAATAACAACTGAATACATATTGTTTACACAATGCACAATTATTGACGGCCATATGCTACCTGTTGCAACTGCAAGGTAACCAAGATAAATTCCGCCAACAACTGTATATGGGATTTGTGCCATATTTCCGTGCATAATTGAAAATATAAGTGCACTTGTCACAATGGCAAAACCGTCACCATAACGACGTAATGGTTGTAATACAACACCACGGATTGCAAATTCTTCAATAATTGCAGGTACAATAGCCATTGAAATTGAACCTATTATAAATCCGCCAATACCAGTCATAGATAAGTCTTCAAGTCCACTTGTAAATTCAATTCCAAGAAGTGACTGAATTATAAGTGAAATTGCATTTACTATCATTGATGAAACAATCATTAATGGTGCAGTAAGCATTGTTAAATATATTGCCGCTTTAGTATTATAAGGAGTACCAAAAGGTAAAACGCCTGTAAACTGTTTCTTTTTCAATGAAAAATACACAAGAGCAAAAGGTATAGCAATATAAAGCACAGACCCTACCACACTGTAAGCAAGAGTTGCATATTCATTTTCATAAAGTAAGCCTACTGCTGGAACAACCTGTGAAACAGCCATAACTAAAAAAGAAATTGCAAAAGAAAGCACTACATAAAGAATTATAGCAATACCAAAACTCTTACCCATTTTTTTAAGAGTTTTCTTATCATTTTCTTTTTCTTGTTGTTTTAAAAAGTTTTCATCAGTAGTAGGAATTCCATTACTACCTTGTGGGAAACTTGTTCCATAAGGCACAAATGGTTGTGCTTGTCCGTTAGACTGACTATTAGGATTTTGATAATTTTCCATTTTAAACTCCTTGTCAGTTAAAGATTAGTTGTCTGTTGTTTTCTTAGATACATAGCCGCCAATAACTGTAACCGCAGTTTTTCTCTCGCCTTCAGGAAGATTTATATTTGTTTCACCATAAAGCTCAAGCTGAAGCTTTTGTGCAGCAAGTGGATAATCAACAACCCAAATCCAAGCAGTTGCTTTTGAGCTATATCCGTAACGAGTATCGGGAGTAGGCATTGTGATTTCAGTAATCTCATAACCTGCCCAACCCTCAGTAATTGCTTTAGAAGCATAGCCGATAATTGATTTTTTGCTAACATTTGTACGCACATTTGCAAGCATTACATCAGCTACCTCATTAATTTCCGAAAGTGTTGCACCTTTTGCTTTTTGAATAAGAGCATTTACAACCTGACGTTGACGAGCAACACGACTAATATCACCATTAGAATCGGTTTTTCTTACACGGCTAAAATGAAGTGCTTGTTCACCGTCAAGAAGAACATTTTTGCCACTTGAAATTTTATTTTTACTCAAAACGCCTCTATTAAGATGATTTGCAACATATTCAGGCACATCAACATTTACACCGCCAAGCACATCAATAACCTGTATAAATGAGTCAAAGTCAACCATAGCATAACCGTCAATTTCAATTTTATAATCATTTTCAATTGTTTCAACAAGATATGCAGGTCCACCATTTGCACAAGCCGCATTAAGCTTTGCATAACGGTCAAACTGGTCCATATATGTATAACTGTCACGCATAAATGAAACCAATTTAATTGTATCGTCAATTTGATTGATTGAAACAAGCATCATAACATCAGTATTACCTTTTTCAGTAATATTGACTCTGCCTGGCATTTCAGCAGATGCATCACTACCAATAAGCAAAACATTAATAATTTTTTGGTTGCTCATTTTTTCGCCACCATTTGTTGCCCAATTTTTAAGGATTTCCTTAAAATCATTTCCTGTAGCGTCATCCATTTCACCAAAATCAATATTATCATCATCAACAAATTCTTGTGTAGGATTTATTGTTGTGCTTTCATTGTCATCAAAATCTATAAGACTAAATTTGTGACCGACAAAAGCCGCCACCGAAATGATGACCGAAAGAAATATTACAAGAAATGGAAGCAAAATCTTTAATGCATTTTTCTTCTTTTTGTTTTCTTCGGGCATATCTTCATTTGTATTTAATGTTTTTTCGTTATCGCTCATAGTTTATCTTTCCTTTCACAATAAGAAAATTATTCCTCGTTAGCACCCTCATCTACTGAAGCATTTTCAGGTGTTTCAGCATTCACAGCATCTTCTGTTTCTTCCTCGTGCTCAGCAAGAGAAATTGTAACAACCTTTTCGCCATCCTTAGTTTTCATAAGAATAACACCCTTTGATGGACGGTTGCACTCTCTTACCTGCTCAGCAGGAAGACGAATAATAATACCATCAGAAGAAATCATAATAATATCTTGAGTTTCATCTACCATTTCAATAGCACAAACCTCACCATATTGTTCAGTATGATAGTTTGTAAGACCTTTACCGCCACGGTTTTGAACGCGGTAGTTAGAAACATCACTTCTTCTGCCGTATCCTTTTTCACTGATTGTAAGAATTTTACCCTCATCACCGAAAATAACCATACCTACAACCTCGTCACCTTCGCCCAATGTGATTGCACGAACACCACGAGCAGTTCTACCGATAGCACGAGCGTCATTTTCTTTAAAGCAAATGCTCATACCCTTACGAGTAGCAACCATAAGATTTTGTTCACCATCAGTAAGCTTAACCCAACGAAGCTCGTCGCCCTCGTCAAGATTAATTGCGATAATACCGCTCTTACGGATATTCTTATATGCATCAAGCTCGGTTCTCTTGATAACACCATTCTTTGTAGCCATACAAAGATAGTATTTATCTTCACCAAAATCAGGAACACGAAGCATTGCAGTAACCTTTTCGTCAGCAGTAATAGGAAGAATATTAACAATATTCATACCCTTGCTGGTTCTTGTTCCCTCAGGAATTTCATAACCCTTAAGACGATACATTTTTCCTTCAGATGTGAAGAAAAGAATATAATCGTGAGATGAGCAGATAAACATACTTTCGGCATAGTCCTGTTCACGACGACTCATACCCTTAATACCCTTACCGCCACGGCGTTGTACTTGATAAGTTTCAACTGGTTGACGTTTAATGTAACCCATCTTTGTAAGAGTAAATACGCAATCCTCTTCAGCAATAAGGTCTTCAATATCAACCTCACCAAGAACATTAGAAATTTCAGTTTTTCTTTCGTCACCAAATTTCTTACCGATAACTGAAAGCTCATCCTTAAGTATTTCTTTAACTTTTGCTTCTGAGCCAAGAATTTCAAGGTATTCAGCAATCTTAATTTTTAATTCGTCACGCTCAGCAATAATCTTTTGGATTTCAAGACCTGCAAGTTGACCAAGACGGAATGCTACGATAGCAGTTGCTTGTGGGTCATCAAAGTCAAACTTTTCCATAATAGCAACTTTTGCTTCCGCTTGACCGCCCTTACAAGCACGGATTGTTGCAATAATTTCATCAACAATATCAATAGCACGAGCAAGACCTTCAAGAATATGCTCTCTTGCTTGAGCCTTATTTAAATCATATTGCGTTCTTCTTGTAATAATTTCACATTGGAATTTAATATATTCTTCAATGATTTGCTTTAAGGTAAGAACCTTTGGCTCACCATTTACAAGAGCCAACTGAATAATACCATAAGAAATTTGAAGTTGAGTCATTTGATAAAGCTGATTAAGAATAACCTGTGGGTTAGCATCACGCTTTAAGTCAATAACTATTCTCATACCGCCACCGCGTTTTGATGAATAGTCGTTAATATCAGAAAGACCTTCAATTCTCTTATCCTTATGTAAGTCAGCAATTGATTCAATAAGACGAGCCTTGTTTACCTGATATGGAAGTTCAGTAATAATAATTTGGAAACGACCATTTTTTTCGTTTTCAACAATTTCAGCACGACCACGAAGAGCAATCTTGCCACGACCAGTAGCATAAGCAGCACGAATACCTGCACGACCCATAATAATACCACTTGTTGGGAAGTCAGGACCTTGAATGTGTTGCATAATTTCATCAAGCTCTGCTTCGGGATTATCAATTACACAGCAAATACCGTCAACCAATTCACCAAGATTATGTGGTGGAATATTAGTAGCCATACCAACAGCAATACCAGTTGAACCATTAGCAAGAAGATTTGGATATCTTGATGGCAAAACGGTTGGCTCTTTAAGACGGTCGTCGTAGTTAGTTGTAAAATCAACTGTGTCTTTATCAATATTTGTAAGCATTTCAAGAGCGATTTTACTCATTCTTGACTCAGTATAACGATATGCAGCTGGTGGGTCACCGTCAATTGAACCGAAGTTACCATGACCATCAACAAGAACATATCTCATTGAGAAATCCTGTGCAAGACGAACCATAGCATCATAAACTGAAGCGTCACCGTGTGGATGGTAACGACCAAGCACTGAACCAACTGTATCAGCACACTTACGGTGTGGCTTGTCAGGATAAAGTGAATTTTCATACATTGTATAAAGAATTCTTCTATGAACAGGTTTTAAACCATCACGTACATCAGGAAGAGCACGTGCAGTAATAACAGACATTGAGTAGTCAAGGAAGGATTTTCTCATTTCCTTGTTAATCTCAACATTTATTATATTTTGTTCTTCAAGTGGAACATATCCACCAAGATTAGGATTGTTAGCTTTACTCATTTTATTACCTCTATCTTAAATGTCAAGATTTTGTACATACTTAGCGTTTTTCTCAATAAATTCACGACGAGGCTCAACTTTGTCGCCCATAAGAATTGAGAATGTTTCATCTGCTTCCATTGCATCTTCAAGTGTTACACGAAGCATTGTGCGAGTTGCAGGGTCCATTGTTGTTTCCCATAATTGGTCAGGGTCCATTTCACCAAGACCCTTATAGCGTTGAACGTCACAGTTTCCGCCCATTTCTTCAAGGAAAGCATCTCTTTGTTCATCAGAGAAAGCATATTCGTGACGTTTACCCTTGCTCACTTTAAAAAGTGGTGGTTGAGCGATATAAATAAATCCACCATCAATTAGCTCTCTCATATATCTAAAGAAGAATGTGAGAAGAAGTGTTCTAATGTGTTGACCGTCAACGTCGGCATCGGCCATAATAACAATTTTGTGGTAACGAAGCTTTTCAATATTAAATTCTTCACCAATACCAGTACCAAGAGCAGTAACAACTGGTGTTAACTTATCATTACCAATAACCTTGTCAATTCTTGCTTTTTCAACGTTAAGCATTTTACCCCAAAGAGGAAGAATTGCTTGAATTCTATTATCTCTACCCTCTTTAGCTGAACCACCCGCAGAGTCGCCCTCTACGATAAAAATTTCAGTATTTTCAGGGTTTTTATCAATACAGTCAGCAAGTTTACCAGGAAGTGAGTTACCTTCAAGGGCTGATTTTCTTCTTGCGCTGTCTCTTGCTTTTCTTGCAGCTTCACGAGCACGAGATGCATCAAGTGCTTTATTGAAAATTGCTTTTGCAGCCTGTGGATTTTCTTCAAAATATGTCATAAGCTTTTCATACATCATCTTTGACACAATAGTCTGCATTTCTGTATTACCAAGCTTACCTTTTGTTTGTCCTTCAAATTCTGCTTCAGTAAGTTTTACACTGATAACTGCTGTAAGACCTTCACGAACATCATCACCTGAAAGGTTTTTGTCGTTATCTTTTAAAAGTTTAAATTTTCTACCATATTCATTAAATACACGAGTAAGTGCAGTTTTAAAACCATTTTCGTGAGTACCACCATCAATAGTACGAACACCGTTAGCAAAGCTAAGAATTATTTCATTATAACCATCATTATATGAAATTGAAACCTCAGCACTTCTATCACCGCTTACTGTTGTGAAGTGCATAATATCATCAACAACAGGTGTAAGACCACGGCTTGTATTAATATAATCAACGAAAGATTTAATACCACCCTCGTAGCAGAAGTTTTCTTCTACAATATTATCAGGGTCGCGTTTATCAGTAAGTGTAATTGAAAGACCTGCATTAGGGAATGCTTGTTCACGAAGTCTACGCTGTAAAACCTCATATTCATAAACTGTTGTTTCAGTAAAAATTTCAGGGTCAGCCTTAAATTTAATAAATGTACCAGTTTCTTCAGTATCACCGATTACTTTAAGGTCAGTTACAATGTTACCTCTTTCAAATCTTTGATGGTGAATATGTCCGTTTTGGCTAACCTCAACTTCAAACCATTCTGAAAGAGCGTTTACAACTGATGAACCAACACCATGCAAACCACCTGAAACCTTATAACCACTACCACCAAATTTACCACCTGCGTGAAGCACAGTTAAAACAACTGTAACTGCAGGAAGTCCTTGTTGTTCGTTAATACCAACAGGAATACCACGACCATTGTCGCGTACTGTAATAATATCATCAGGTAAAATTTCTACCTCAATATGAGTACAATAACCTGCAAGTGCTTCGTCAATAGAGTTATCAACGATTTCATAAACTAAGTGATGAAGTCCCTTAGGTCCAGTTGAACCAATATACATACCAGGACGATTTCTTACCGCTTCAAGTCCTTCAAGAACTTGAATTGCTGAGGCGTCATAGGTTTCGGTAACAACCGTATCCATAACCTCTTCTTCAATTACATTTTTAATTTCGTCGCTCATTTTTTTCCTCCGTCAAAAATTGACTTATTTTATTCTTTTGAAAATTGTTGATGTATTAAGTGGTGAAATGTAAATTTCTTTTTTATTTTTTTTTGTTGTCACAATAAAGGATTTTGGTAATTCCTCAATTGAAACATAAATACACTCACCATTTTCTGCTGATTTCTTTATATAATCTTTTGTTGCTTGTTTAACTGTTGTATTGTCTAAATCAAAAATACCTAAAATATCTTTATCAGTAATAATTGTGTCTTGCCCAATGTTTAAATACATTAGTCCACCACTTTTCCATTTTCTATTTTAAATACCTTACCAGCACTAAGTCGTGAAACTGTTTCTTTTTCACAACAAGTAATAAATACTTGTTTACCGGTCATTTTATTAAGAATATAATTTTGGCGTGTACTATCAAGCTCACTCATTACATCATCTAATAAAATTATAGGATGTTCACCCTTTAAATCCTTAATAATTTCTGCCTCACCAAGTTTAAGACTAAGTGATGCACTTCTTTGTTGACCTTGTGAACCAAATTTTCGTGCCGATATATTGTTTATTAAAATTTCAATATCATCACGATGAGGACCACTTGTTGTACTTTTTAAATACAAATCATTAGGTCTATTCTTTTTCATCTTTTCAAAATATATTTTTGCAATGCTTTCCATATCTTCACTTTGATAAGCAACATTACTTAAATATTTTATTGAAAGTTCTTCTTTTTCACCTGAAATTCCTCTGTAAATATCAGTTGCTTTTTCTTGCAATTTTTTTATGTAATCAATTCTATCGCAAATAATATCAGCACCTGCAAGAGCAATTTTTTCATCCCAAATATCAAGAGTATCAAGTAAAGATGGATTTTCTGCCGCATTTTTTAAAAGTGCGTTTTTTTGTTGAATAAGATGATTAAAATACATAAGCTTTTTAGCATACATATTATCAATTTGACTTATTGCAGTATCAATAAATTTTCTTCTATTTAAAGGTCCATCTTTAATAAGCGATAAATGAATTGGTGAAAACACAACTGCATAATATTTACCAATTAATTCACGAGGAGATGTAAGATTTATTCCGTTAAGTGCAGCAGTTCTTTTTTTATCAATAAAAATTGATGCGTTATTTTCACGAACTGAAGTTTCAAAATTAATTGATATTTTTGAATTTTCATTATCAAACTGAACAAGTTCAGTATCTTTTGAACCTCTAAAACTTTTACAACCTGTAAAAAGCCATATTGATTCTAAAAGATTTGTTTTACCTTGTCCATTTTGACCATAAATAACATTTATCTCTTTATGAGGGGTAATTTCCATAAAATCAATATTACGAAAATTTTCAATTTTAATTTTGTTAATAAACATTAGTTTACCTCATAAACAACTCTATCAAATTCAACAATGTCACCTGCACGGATTTTTTTACCACGAGCCGTACAAATTTCACCGTTAACCTTAACTTCACCCTCTTGAATCACAATTTTAGCATGTCCACCAGTCATAACTGCATTAACAAGCTTTAAAAGTGCATCAAGACGTATAAAATCACTATCAATATTTATTTGTTTATGTTCTTTTTTAGCAACACGTGCAACGATTTTTTTCATTTTAGTTCATCCTTACAGGAAGTACCATAAATAAGAAGTTTCTTTCATAAATTAATGAACCATCATCTTCAGGTACAATTATAATTGGTGATGTTGCACCATTAAGTCTTAATGTGATTTCGTCTATATCACAAACCTTAAGTGCATCAAGTAAATATTTGTTATTAAAGCCAATTTCAACTCTTTCACCTTGAATATCAGCAAGAATTCTATCATTTGCAGTACCAAGAGCAGTTGTACTTGAAATCTTAATTGATTCATTATCAAAAATACATCTAATAAAACTCTTAATTCTTTCAGTAATAATCAAAGATGTTCTTTCAATACCACTAATAAAGTTTCTTGTATTAACTTTAACTTCAGTTTTTGCAGTTGTTGGAATTGCAGCTTTATAACTTAAAAATTCACCCTCTAAAAGACGTGAGACAATTATATAGCTACCACATTCAAACATAATATAACGAGATGCAACAACTATAGCAACAGTATCATCACCATCACCTGCAAGTTTTACAACCTCATTAAGAGTTTTCTTTGGAATAATGAAAGTTTTTTCTTCACCTTCATAATCAATTTTTTCATTTCTAATAGCAAGTTTATAACCGTCAACGGCAACAAGACGAATATTTCCTTTTGTTACTTCAAAACGAACACCTGTATGTACAATCTTTGTACCATTTT
Source organism: Candidatus Fimenecus sp. (assembly GCA_045615405.1). Classification (GTDB taxonomy): domain Bacteria; phylum Bacillota; class Clostridia; order Oscillospirales; family Acutalibacteraceae; genus Fimenecus. Next base: position 1,264 of record JAZLET010000056.1, on the reverse strand, counting down.
CAGCAGTAGCAAAAATTGTTTTTCTAACCATATCTTTTAAGATTTCACCGTTAATAACAATTGGAAAACCGCCTGAAACTGTTGGAAGCTCAGGATAATCTGCTTCTGAAAAACCTGTAATTGAAAATTCAGAGTCACCGCTCTTTATTTTACAAATTAATCTTTCATCACTTTCAATAGAAACAAATTCATCAGGAACATTTCTTAAAATATCACAAAGTATTTTTGCATTAAGAACAACACTACCAGTTTGTTCAACTTTACCTTCAACTGCAGTGATAATACCCATTTCAAGGTCATAACCAGTAAGCATAATTCTATTATTTTCTGCTTTAATAAAAATACCTTCAACTGTTGGAATAGTTGTTGATTTTGATGCAGTTGCTCTTTGAACATTCATACAAGCTTCGCAAAGAACTTGTGAGGAACAAATAAATTTCATAAAAACATTCTCCTTTAATAAAAAATAAATATAAAAGTATAGTAGTATTAATAGAGGTTGCCTAAATTGTTGAAAACTTTATTTTATTGTTATTTTTCAATACTTTAGACCACTTTTTTTGATTTTGAAAACCTTTTGAAATTAAGTTTAAATAAATGATAAAAATTAACTTGTTTAAAAAATAACTGTTGAAAAGTTAAAAACTGTCAATATCTTAGTTATTTTTAATCATTTATATTTTTGATAATTTCATTAATAAGATTTTTATATTTTGAATCAGAAGTCATTTTTTGCTGAACGTTTTTAAGAGAATTATTAACAGTTGAATGGTTTCTACCAAAAACCTTACCAACCTCATCTTGAGAAAGACCAGTAATTTCTCTTATTATGTACATTGCAGCTTGTCGTGCATTATTAATACTTGCATCACGACGTTCACTTTTAACTTGTTCAGCTGTAACGCCAAAGGTAAATGAAACTTTTTCAATAATATTATCAATTACAACACTTATTGGTTGATTTGTAACAATAATATCTTTAAGAATATCTTTTGCAATTTCAATTGTTGGTATAACTTCATTAAATGAACAGTATGCATAAATATTTTTAACTGCCGCACCCATTTGACGAACATTACTTTTTATGTTTTCTGCAATAAATTCGCAAACATCAATAGGTAATTCAAAACGAAGAGCATCTGACTTATTTTTTATAATTGCAACTCTTGTTTCAAAATCAGGTGGTTGAACATCACAAATAATACCACTTTCAAATCTATTTTTAAGTCGTTCTTCTATTTTAGGAATTTCTCTTGGTGGTTTA
>JAZLET010000055.1:0-10707 GCA_045615405.1 Candidatus Fimenecus sp. | reverse complement strand
CTTTTCGTTCTTTTTTATGTATTCTTCAATTTTAATTTGCAAATTTTCATCAGGATATATTTTTAAAAACAAATCCTTTGCACGAATATAGTCAATCATAGTGTTCTCCAAAAATCTATTTTTACTATTTTATCACATTTTTTGTAAAATTTGAATACATTTAAATTTTATTTTAGGGCAAAATATTTGTGCGAGGTGATAATAATGAATAATCAAAACAACAAAAACAATCAACAAAACAATAACAACAAGAAAAACACAACAAACAATCAATTCTCAAATCAAAAAAACGAGCCAGATATGAAAAATAATAATCAAGGCAATAAATAACAAAAAAACCGAGGTTAAAAACCTCGTTTTTTTTATTTATAATCTTTTCCAGTTAAATATCTCCAAGCAGCTACATATTTAGCCGCTGCTCTTGGATTTTTACTTTTAACATATAAGAAATGTTCACCATCAAAGAACATTACTGACTCAACTGAAACATTAAGCACAAGCTTTAATTTTTCAATAGGGAATGTTATTGTTTCGTTTTCATTTAATACAATTTCAAAACGGTCTTTGTAAAGACGAAGAATAGCATCATTTGAAAGTTCAACTTTTTTACGTTTAACAAGTGTATAAACAGGTTGTTCTTTTTCTTCAAAAATTAATTCACCATCAGGGGTGTTAAGAACCTTGTCCTTCCAAACTCCTTTTTGCCATTTATCCCAATCAAGAACATTGTCAAATACAAGTGCTTTCTCACATTCGTGGAAAAATCCATCTCTACCAAATTCAACCTTGTATCCACATTCGCAGGTGAGAAAATCACCTTTGGAGTGTAATGTGCCTACTTGTTGACAGTGAGGACAAATATAAAGAATTCTTTCAATATGCTCAGCAAGATTTTTGCCTTTGTAAATTCTTGGGCGTTTACGTTGCTCTTCAAAAGCGTTAACATAAATATCGCGCTTAATTATTGCGTTAATCTCTTCTGCAGTCATTCCCTCTAACTCTTCAGGTGAATACTCGTGCACAACACCAGCCCAAATTGGACCATGACGAAGTCCGGTGCCCCAACGAGGTGTATGGAAGAATCCGCCTTTAATACGGAATGTAATAAGAGCAACACCTAAATCCTTAACTAGCTGACCAGTGCGAGGTGAAAAGAATCCAGTTTCACCATTTGGTGTAATAGCACCTTCGGCAAAAAGTCCAAGAGGTACGCCCTCTTTAGCACTTGCCATCATCTCATCAATTAGCACCGATGGGGGATTATCGCGACCCTTTACAATCCAACCACACATAGTTTTTAATAAGAAACTAACAGTTGGATTTAGAATAACATGGTCACCCATAATATATCTTATATAGCGTCTTAATGAGCATAAAATATAAATTGGGTCTAAAGCGTCTGAGTGATTTGCAATTACAATAAAATTCTTGTTTTGCGGAATATATTTTTTAACCTTAGCGTGTGCAATAAGAAGCACAATCCAAAAACCAAAGAATCTTACAACGTTAACGCTTGATTTATTTATAAATGTTTTTAATTTAGTTTTAAATGTCATTTTTTATCATCCTTCATGGGTGTACATACACAAATATGATAAATAAAAAAGCGAAAAATGTCAAGCAAAAAGCAAAATCACGTTGTTGCAATTTTTACCATAGTATTGTAAAATTATTAAGGTGATTAAATTGGGTGGATATTATTCATTAAATGAATATTTGCAACAGTGTTTTGGGCAAAAAGTATATAAACTTGCTTTGGACATTGGTTGCACTTGCCCAAATCGTGATGGCACCTTAGATACACGAGGTTGCATTTTTTGTCATAATGGCTCATCACATTTTGCTGAGATGGGAATTGACATAAATACACAAATTGAAAATGCAAAAAATCGTGTAAAATCAAAAACCAAATCTAATAAATATATAGCGTATTTTCAAAGCTTTACAAATACCTACGGTGATATAAATTACCTTAAGAAAGTGTTTACAACAGCAATAATGCGTGATGATATTGTAGCGTTATCAATCGGTACTCGTCCTGATTGTTTACCAAGCGAAATCCTCAATATGCTTGAAAATTTAAATAAAATTAAGCCTGTGTGGGTAGAGTTAGGACTTCAAACCACTAATGAAAAATCTATAAAATATATTCGTCGTTGCTATCCCAATTCCGTGTATAAAAATGCGGTTAAGGAGTTACAAAATAGAGGCATAACAGTAGTTACTCATATTATTATTGGACTTCCTAATGAATCAAAAGAAGATGTATTTAATACCGTGAACTTTGCAGTTGGGTGTGGCACAAACGGAGTGAAACTTCAACTTTTGCACATTTTAAAAGACACCGATTTATATGAGGATTACAAGCAAGGTAAAGTAGAAATATTATCACTCCCAAACTATATAGATATTCTTTTTGGTTGTATTGAAAGAATACCAAAAAAAGTTGTAATACATAGAATTACAGGGGACGCCCCTAAAAAATATCTTGTTGAGCCACAGTGGAGTGCTGACAAGAAAAAAGTGCTTAATACAATAAATAAGGAATTAGAAAAAAGAGATATTATGCAAGGAAGGTTTGTTTTATGAGTTGGAATTTTAGTTTACCTACAAAAATCTATTTTGGCACCGATAAAATCAATGAGTTACCTGAGATTATTAAAGAGTTTGGTTATAAAAGGGGAGTGCTTGTTTGCTCAAATACTCTTAAAAAAAATGGCGTTGCTTATGAAGTTGTAAATAATTCAGATGGCACATTAGTTACAGTATTTAGTGATATAAGACCAAATCCAACAACTGACAATGTAAATGCTTGTGTAAAACTTTTGCGTGAAGCAAATGCGGATTTTGCAGTTGCTCTTGGTGGTGGCTCTCCAATGGACTGTTGTAAAGCGGCTTGTGCTATTGCAAAGGGCAACGACAAAATTGAAAGCTACCATACAGGTGGAAAACCAATTAATAAAGATGAAGTAATTCCTATGATTGCGGTTGCCACAACAAGTGGTACTGGTAGTGAGGTTACTAATATTTCAGTGCTTACCGATTTAGAAAAAGGCGTTAAAGCACCAATGAATGACCCGCTTATGTACCCAAAAGCAGCAATTATTGACCCACGCCTTACATTAAGTGTGCCACCAAAGGTTACCGCGTCTACCGGTCTTGATGTACTTGCCCACGCGTTAGAAAGTGTATGGACAATTCTTCACCAACCAATTTGTGAAAGTTGCTCAGTTACTGCGGCAAAATTAGTGTTTGAGTGGCTTTATAAAGCGTATTCAGAGCCTGATAATCTAGAAGCTCGTAAAAAAATGGCGGAGGCATCAATTATTGCAGGTGTAGCGTTTAGTAATCCTCGTACAGCAGGTAGCCATGCTTGCTCATTTCCACTTACAAATCTTTATGGAGTACCACACGGCGAGGCTTGTGCTATGACATTAGATTACTTTTGTCACTTTAATGCGGATGCTGAAAATGGTCGCCTTAATAAATTCGCGCAAAATTGTGGATTTGCAGATGCACATCAAATGGCAGATGCGATAACTGACCTTAAAAAGAAGATGGGTATGGTGTGTACTTTAACTGAAATCGGTGTTAAAACTGATGCTGAAATTGAAAAGCTTACCGAAATGAGTATGACTCCGTTACTTCATAAAAATATGGTTAAGCTTTCATATGAAGATATTAAAAAAATGTATCTTTCAATTCTATAGTTTTTATGTTATACTATAGTTTAGCGAATAATTCTCAGGAAATTGAGGTGTTATAAATTGAAAAAGATAGCAGGATTTATTGTAGGTGGACATAAATTTTTACTTGTGTTTATGCTTGTAATCACAGTGCTTTGTGGTTTGCTTATACCAAAGGTCGTAATAAATACTGATATGACAAAATACTTACCTGACGATTCTTCAATGGCTCAGGGTGTTGAGCTTATGAAGGAGAATTTTGAGAATATGTCAGTATCACAAACAATTCGTGTAATGTTCAAAGACTTAAACGAAGAACAAATTGCATCGGTAAAAGATTATCTTGAGAACATAGAAAATGTTGATAGTGTTTCTTATGTTGCAAATAGTGAAGACTACAATAAAGACGGTTACACAAAATTTGTAGTAAGTACTTCGTTTAATTATGGTTCACCTGAAGAGTTGGCTATTGAAGACACCATAAAAAAAGCATTTGCATCATATGATATGGAACTTATGAATGACAATACAAGCACAATGGAATTACCATGGGTAGTTATTGGTGTTGCATTGGCACTTCTTCTTGCAATTCTCTTTATAATGAGTGGTTCTTGGTTTGAGCCAATACTTTTCCTTATTACAATTGGACTTGCAGTTGTAATTAATATGGGTACAAATATTGTACTTGGTAGCGTTTCACAAATCACAATGTCTATTTCCGCAATTCTTCAGCTAGTTCTTTCAATGGATTACTCAATTATCTTAATGAATCGTTATCGTCAAGAAAAAGTTAATTATGAAGATAGTGAAGATGCAATGAAGGTTGCTTGGTGTGACGCATTCTCATCAGTTACAAGTAGCGGTATGACAACAGTTATCGGTCTTATTATGCTTGTATTTATGAGCTTTAAAATCGGTATGGACTTAGGTGTTGTACTTGCAAAAGGCGTATTTTTCAGTATGGTTTGCGTACTCACAGTCCTTCCAGCACTCATTCTTATTTTTGATGAAAAAATAGAAGATACTGAGAAAAAAGAAGTCCATATACCAATGGGATTCCTTTCACGTTTCCAATACAAAGCAAGAAAGCCAATTGCAATTTTCTTTGTAATTTTGTTTGTAGTGTCTTTCTTTGGACAATATCTTTCAAAAACAGTTTATTCACTTTCTCCAGAAGACCCAATTGCTGAGGTCTTTACACCGTCAAATCCTATTGTTGTGCTTTACAACAATGAAGACGAAAAGAAGGCTTCAGAACTTGCAGTTCAGCTTGAAAAAGATGAAAATGTTAAAAGCGTTATGAGCTATTCAACAACCCTTGGTCGCGAGTTTACATCTCAGGGTATGGTTGATATGATTGACTCTATGGGTATTCCAATGAGCATTGATTCATCTCTTTTGGATGTGATTTATTACGCTTATTATGACGGTAAGTTATTGCCTATGAGCGCATCTGAGCTTATGAATTTTATTTCAAATGACATTGTACCAAATCCAATGTTTTCAAGTTTCATAAGCGGAGATATGAAAGAAAGCGTTGACTTGCTTAAAGTATTCTCAAATTCAAAAGAGCTTACAAGTCAAAAGAATTCTCAAGAACTTGCCGAAGTATTCGGTATGCCTGCTGATGATTTAAAACAAGTATTTGTACTTTATTACAGTAAAAATGGTGGTGCTGATTACGGTACAATGACAATGTCACAGTTTGGTAATTTTATTGTAAATGATGTTGCTACAAATGAGCAGTATGCAAGTATGTTTAATGAAGAAACAAAAGCACAGCTTACACAACTTGCAACATTTACAAATAAGCAAGCCGTTACTGAAAAGCGTAGCCCTGCATCAATGGCTCAGGCGTTAGGTATTGCAGAAGATGATGTGCTTTTGCTTTATGCTTATCATTATGAATATATAGAAACTAATGGTAATGTTGTTTATGATGATGTTATTGCCGATTACCTTGCATGGAAAATCGTTGAGTGTACACACACAATGTCAATTAAGCAACTTGTAGATTTTGTAATTGAAAATAAAGAAACATTCGGCTCAATGATGGAAGAAGGTCAGCTTAAAGACCTTGAAACAGGTAAAAAGATTGTTGATGCAACAGTTTCAGGTAAGGCTTATTCGCCAACACAAATGGCAAATATTGTAGGATTTGATGCAACACAAATCAAGCAACTTTATCTTTTATATATTTGCAATTATGGTGATACAAGTAGTTGGAAAATTTCAATACAAGGATTTATAAACTTTGTTGATAGTAATGTACTTACAAATAAAGATTATGCAAGTTTCTTTGATGTTGATACTAAAGCTAAATTAAAGAGTGCAAAATCAATTGTAAATGCAGTTGTATCGGGTAAAAAATATACTGCAAGTGAAATGGCAGGAATTCTTAATGGACTTTCAGATGAGCTAAATTCAAGTGCAGTTGAAATGATTTATCTTTATAAATCAGGACTTCAAAATAGCAATCCAAATTGGACACTTACTATAGAAGAAATGTTCCGTTATGTGTCGGAGGATATGCTTAACGACCCAAGATTTTCAGCTTTCCTTGACGAAGGTATGAAGAGTGATATTAGAGGAATGAAAACCCAGCTTGATGACGGTATAAATCAGCTTCTAGGCAAGAATTATTCACTTATGATGGTTGAAACATCACTTCCAACTGAGTCGGAAGATACAAGTGCTTTTATGGCAAAACTTACTGATACCTTTGATAAAAACTTAAATAATAAGGTTTATCTTATCGGTAATACACCAATGAGTTATGAAATGGAGCAAAGTTTTGACAAAGAATTCTTGTTTATAACAATTCTTACAGCGGTTGCAATCTTCATAGTTGTGCTTATTACCTTTAAATCATTCCTTATTCCTACACTTCTTGTTTTCCTTGTACAATGCGGTGTTTATGTAACAATGATGGTAAACGGACTTGCAGGTTATAGTATGTACTATTTGGCAGTGCTTATTGTTCAATGTATCTTGATGGGTGCAACTATTGACTACGCTATTCTCTTTACAAACTATTATCGTGATAACCGTAAGACAATGGATATTCAAGGCGCACTCTTAAGTGCATATAACGGCTCAATCCATACAATTCTTACATCAGGACTTATTATGGTAATCGTAACAGGTGCTATTGGATTTAGTCCAGTTGACCCAACAATCGGTCAAATTTGTCGTATTATTTCAATTGGTGCACTTTCAGCAATTATTCTTATCTTGTTTGTGCTTCCAGGCTGTATTGCGGTTTGCGATAAGCTTATAACAAAAGAGAGAAAGAATAAGAAACAAAAGGAGCTTCAAACTGTTCCTGTGGTAGCAGAAAATGAAATAATAGAAACTGAAACAACTGAAGAATAAAAAAACACCCCACAAGCCTAAAACTTGTGGGGTTATATTGTTATAACATTGACTTTTTTAGGCTTAAATGTTATTATAAACGAGCACAAAAATCAATATGCGGACGTGGCGGAATTGGCAGACGCGCAGGTCTCAGACTCCTGTGGATATTGCTTCCTTGTGGGTTCAAGTCCCATCGTCCGCACCAAAAATAGAGAAATTACTTTTGTGATTTCTCTATTTTTATGTTTGATTACAATAGGGGGCTTGAACCCAATTTACATATAAAAAGAGAAGTCTTTTTGTGACTTCTCTTTTTATATTGATTTATTCACTTTTCAATATGTATTAAATGTGTTTTTCCAAGCACAAGCATAATGGTAGGAATTAACATAAGTTGAAGAATTATTCCAGGCGTTGCTTTAATTACTGCACCACTTAAAAACATTGAAAAGGTGAAACTATTGTCACCTAAGCCTAAAAGAATGAATTGTGAAATTCCCCATACAATGCGTCCAGCAACCATTGAAATTATAAGGCAACGGAAAAGTGATTTAATACATTTCAATTTTGCTTTGCTGAAAAGGAAACCAATTACAAAACCGTAAGTTGCAAGTTCTAACGCCATACTTATTGCTGATGGAAACATAACGGGCATGCCAAATAGTGCCGATCTCATAATAGGTGCGATTAATCCTATAACAAGTCCGTATTGCCAACTGCAAATGAGTCCGCAAAGCATAACTGGAATATGCATAGGTAAAAGCATATTGCCAAATTCTTTAATTTGTCCTGTTAAGAATGGAAGAACAAGTGCTATTGCTAAAAACATTGCTGAGAGCACCAAATTTAAAAGTTTTTTGTTGTTATCGTTGCTCATTTCCCAAATTCCTTTGCTACATCTTTAAGTAATTCGCGAATTTCAAGATGTTGTGGACACGCCTTTTCACAAAGTCCACATCCAATGCAGTCGGATGCTTTGCCTTTGTCTTTTGTATGTACTTCTTTGTAGTAGTAATCTGCATTCCAATTCTTAAATTGCTTTTTATCATTCATACAAGCAAAAAGTTCAGGAATGGGAATGTTTTTAGGACACCCATCAACACAATAACGACAAGCGGTGCAAGGAATAAGATTTTGTTTATTCATAATTTCACATACTTTGCGAATCGCATCCATTTCAGTGTCGTTAAGTGGCTCAAAATCCTTCATAAAGCTAATATTGTCGTTCATTTGAACCATATCACTCATGCCTGAAAGCACCATAAAAATACCTTCAAATCCTGCAGCAAAACGAATTGCATAACTTGCAGGAGTACCACCCTTTAAGCCGTCAAGCACTTTCTTTGCTTCGTCGGGGAGTTTTACCAAACTACCGCCCTTAACAGGTTCCATAACGATAATTGGCTTATCGTGTTTACGGCAAACCTCATAGCATTTTCTACCCTCAACTGACTCATCATTATAGTCAAGGTAGTTGAATTGAATTTGCACAAACTCTATTTCAGGATATTCAGTTAAAATACGGTCAAGTACATCTGCTTTATCGTGGAAAGAAAGTCCAACGTGACGGATTTTACCTTCAGCCTTTAATTCAAATGCAGTTTCATAAGCACGACATTTCTTGTATTTTTCAAAGTTTGTAGCATTTTGTGCGTGCATTAAATAAAAGTCAAAGTATTCAACACCACAGTTTTTTAATTGCTTTTCAAAAAGAGGTCTAATTTGACTTTCTTTTTTGAAAAATCCCTCTGAAAGCTTATCAGCAAGAATATAACTTTCTCTTGGGTAACGAGAGGTAAGGCACTTCTTAAGAGTTGCCTCGTTTCTCATTTCCATATATCCGTGTGCAGTGTCAAAATAGTTAAACCCTGCCTCTATAAATGTGTCAATCATTTGCTTTGATTGTTCATAGTCAATAAGTGGACCCTTGCGAGGAAGTCGCATACAACCAAAACCAAAATTCTTTTTTACTTCAGGAAAATAACTCATAAAATCACCTTTTAGTACCTGTTACTAAATACATTTTATCATTTGAAATTGTAATATCAATATTAAAATATGGAGTAAGCATATTTGCTAATTCATCACATTCGGGCAGTATGTTAGAAACCTTTCCTGCCGATTTTTTATGAACTTTATCAAGCTCTTTTTTACTCATACCGTGTGCAATCGTAAATTTGCCACCTGATTTTAACGCTTTTGAAAGATTTTCAATAAGTGCTTGTGGATTAGGAAAATGTGGAAATGCATTGTAAATCATAATGCAGTCAAAGGTGCCATCAAATGATGTTTCTTCCGCATCACCGCAAACAATATTGACTCGTGGGAATTTTGTCTTTGCCACCTTAACCATTTTAGGTGACAAATCTACTGCGGTAACATTTGCATTACGCTCAAGGTAGTAGGGGAACAGTACCCCTGTGCCACAAGCAACATCAAGCACATTTACACCATCAGTAATTCCTGCATTATCTAAAATAATATTAAGTATTTCTTTGTCAGCTATGGGCTCGTCATCCCAATGAGATGCAAATTCGTCAAAAAAATCTTTAATTATTTCTTTTTTCATTTTATTTTTCAATCTCTGCAACCTTTGTGTTTATATCAATAATTCTTTGGTAGATTTCATCACTGAACTTCTTTTCACGGTCATAAGTGTAAAGACCATTTTGCTCTTGCTCAATATCATAAAGCTGAGTATAGCAAAAACCAAACATTTTATAGTTTGAAAGAATTACATCAGTAAGACCTACATAACGGTCTGCAAACTCTTCAGGAGTTTTAACATCTTCGCCGTATCCCCAAGACTTGATTGATTCGTCACTAACCCACTTGATTCCACCGTATTCGCTAATGAAAACAGGCTCACCTTTGTATTCTTGTCTGCCTTTGTTTTCAACAAGCACATGTTGATAAAGATAATCTTCAGTCATAAAACGGTCATAGTTTTTCTTGAAGAATTCAACATCATAACTGTAATCGTGCAAGTCAAAAATGTCAGTTTTAACATGGAAATTACCACTTGTATCAATACAAGGACGAGTGCTGTCAACTGCTTTTGTGTAGTCATAAACAGTTGCAAGTAATGGGTCATACTGTGGTCTGCCCTTATAATTCCAAGTTTCGTTAAACGGACACCAACCAATAATTGATGGATGGTTAAAGTCGCGATTTATTGCTTCTTTCCATTCGTTAAGGAATACATCAACACTCTTTGGATTTGAATAATCAAGTCCCCAGTTAGCGTATTCACCCCAAACTATGTAACCCATCTTGTCGCAAAAATAAAGGAATCGTGGGTCAAATACCTTTTGATGAAGTCGTGCACCATTAAAACCTAAAGCCATTGAAAGTTCAATATCCTTCATTAAATCCTCATCACTTGGTGCTGTGTAAATACCTTTTTTGTAAAAGCCTTGGTCAAGCACAAGGCGCTGAAATACACTCTTCTCATTGATTAAGAATTTGTATCCGTCAAGTCGTACATTACGAAGTCCGAAATATGATTTTACTTCATCCTCACCAAAGGTAATGTTAAGGTCATAAAGACGACCGTTGCCAACTTCCCAAAGGTGAGTTTCACTAAGCTTAATCTGTAAAACCTCGTTGCCACAAGCGTTTTCAATTACTGTTTTACCAACGCTGTTATCCTCATAAAATGCTT
>JAZLET010000054.1:0-8252 GCA_045615405.1 Candidatus Fimenecus sp. | reverse complement strand
TGTAACTCCGTCCCAAATGTTACCAAGAAGGTATTTTGTATCACCAACAAATTGATGACAAGGGTAAAGTTCGCCTGTAGGTGTTACTGCCATATATTCAGTACCTGAGCCACAACCTGAAATTCTCTTGTAAATGCAAGGTCCGTGTGTTAAATCAAGCATATAGTGGTAAAAGGTAAAACCGTTGCCTTCTTTTTTACGCTTAATCATCTCTTTGGCAAGAATTTCATATTGGTCAAAAAGAATTGGCAAATCTTCTTCTGTTAAAGCACTTGCATCTTCAGGTGCACAAACAACTGGCTCCATACTAAGTTCAGTAAAGCCCAGGTCAGCCATATGGAAAATATCGTTTGTGAAATCAGTGTTTTTATGAGTAAAAGTACCGCGCATATAGTAGTTTTTGCCACCACGACGCTTAACAAATTCTTGGAATTTTGGAACAATTATATCATAACTACCGCGTCCCATATAGTCAACACGAAGTCTGTCGTGTACTTCAGGTCTACCGTCAAGACTTAATACTACGTTGCTCATTTCACGGTTCGCAAACTCAATAACATCATCATCAATGAGTATTCCGTTTGTAGTAAGAGTAAAACGGAAGTTCTTGTTGTGTATTTTCTCTTGCACTCTTGCGTAAGCCACTAACTCTTTAACAACATTCCAGTTCATAAGTGGCTCGCCACCGAAAAAGTCAACTTCAAGATTTCTTCTTGTACCTGAATTTTCAATAAGAAAATCAAGTGCACGTTTACCAACCTCAAAGCTCATTAATGCACGCTCACCGTGATATTTACCCTGACTTGCAAAGCAGTATTCACAATTTAAGTTGCAAGTATGTGCAACGTGAAGACAAAGTGCCTTAATTACAGTGTTTCTATTTTTAAAATCAAAAGCCATACCCTCATAAGTGTCAGGAGTATAGAGCTTGCCGTTTTCTTCAAGAGTTTTAACATCTTTTATACAATCAAGAACATCTTGCCTTGTGATTTCTTCCGCTTTGTATGTATTAAGTATGTACTCAACAATCTCATCAGCGGTTTTTTCTTTATACATAGCAATAATGTCGTAAGCAACTTCATCAACTACGTGTACAGCGCCACTGCAAGTGTCAAGTATAATATTGTATCCATTTAATTTATATTGATGTACCATATTTATCCTTCTCAACAAAAAACAGGTAATACAAATGCATTACCTGCTTTTAGTAATAGATTTTAATTCTTATTTGCTTTCGCTGTTTTCACATTGTTGGTTAGCAACACCACATGATGTCTTGCAAGCTGATTGGCAAGATGTTTGGCATTCGCCACAACCGCCTTTAACTGCACTTTCTTTAAGGTCTCTTGTTTCAATAGTCTTAATTCTTTCCATAATAAATCTCCTATCTGAATAATTCAAATATTTACAAAAAAAGTATATCACAAGGTGTATTCACTGTCAAGAGAATTATTTTGTAGATATAGGTGCAAAAACAGTTTGAAAATTACACTTTTTTAATTGACATAGACCTATCAAAGTGCTATATTTTATAAGGATTTTTTTGCACGTAGGAGGTATGTGTATGTTCACAAAAGAGAATATAAGAAAGAATATGCCAGTCTTTTTGCGTGTTGTACTAATTAGTTTGCTTATAGGTGTCGTTTGCGGATTGGTAGGTGCGGTATTTGTTAAATCAATCGCATTCGTTACAAGCCTTCGTGAAAACAATAGTTGGATTTTATACTTGTTACCACTTTTTGGACTCATTGTGGCAGTGCTTTATAAGGAATTCAAAATTGAAGGTACAGGTACAAATCATATAATAAAAAGTGTCCGTACAAATAAGCGTGTTTCACCACTTTTAGGTGTTGCAGTTTTTTTAGGCACAATACTTTCACATTTTGGTGGTGCATCAGTAGGTCGTGAGGGCGCGGCTTTACAGCTTGGTGGTAGCATTGGTGAATTTTTAGCGGAAAAGTTTAAAATTCCTGAAGGTTTTCGTCGTATTCTTGTTATGAGCGGTATGAGTGCTTGTTTCGCTGCACTTTTTGGTACACCAATGGCAGCCTTTGTTTTTGTTTTAGAGGTTGTGCGCGTCGGTGAGCGTTGTTTTGTCGCAATGGTACCTGCTTTCGTGTCAGGTGGAGTAGCTTTTCTTATTTCAAATAAATTAGGTGTAGAACCTGAGCAATTTCCACTTTCTTCTATTCCTAATTTTTCGCTTAATGTGTTGTGGAAATTTATTCTTATTGCAGTAGTAGGTGCTTATGTAAGTCAACTTTTCGTTTTTGCATTACACTATTCTGAAAAGGGATTTAAAAAACTGTTTAAAAACGAATATGTCCGTGTAATAGTAGGCGGTGTAATTTTAATAGTCCTTACAAAATTAGTAGGAACAAATGATTATAACGGTGGGGGAATGAATGTAATCCACCATATTTTTACTGATGGTACAGTCCATTATGAAGCGTTTTTATTAAAGATTATTTTTACTGCAATTTCAGTAGGTGCTTGTTATCGTGGCGGTGAAATTGTACCAACCTTGTTTGTGGGCGGTAGTTTTGGTGGTGCAGCGGCATCACTGTTAGGACTTGACCCTGCATTTGGTGCGGCAATAGGAATTGTTACGCTTTTCTCAGGTGCAACAAATTGTCCTGTATCAACAATTATATTGGCTTGTGCAATGTTTGGTATTGATGGTGTAGGCTACTTTGCGGTTGCATCAATAATCAGTTATGCATTGTCGGGTAAGGTAAGTCTTTATAAAGGTCGCAAAACACCATTCGTAACAAATCATTAAAAGTTTTGGCGGAGTAAAAAACTCCGCCATATTTTTTGAAAAAATAACTGTTATTTTTACAAAATATATGATATGATATAAAATGTGTAACTATGTATATTCATTTTTGAAAGAAGATGAAGTTAAATGTCAAAAAAATGTGATGTGCTAATAGTCGGTTGCGGTGTTGCAGGACTAAATACAGCACTTTCATTACCCGAAAATTTGAATATAATAATTCTTGCAAAAAAGAGTAATACTGACTCAAACTCTTCTCTTGCTCAAGGTGGCGTAGCTGCGGTTCTTGATTTAGAGAATGATAGTTATGATTTGCATATTAACGACACTATGATTGCAGGTAAACACGCGAATGATATTGATGCAGTTACCGTGCTTGTCCAAGAAGGTCCTGCTGAGGTACGCAAGATTATTGATTATGGTGTTGAGTTTGATAAACGCCCTGATGGTGAGCTTAATATGACTCTTGAAGGTGGTCATTGTCGCAGAAGAATTGTCCATCATAAAGATACAACCGGTGCCGAAATGGTTCGTGCAATGGTTAAAGAGGCACAATCAAGAAGTAATATTACAATTATTGAAAATACACCTGTTTTTAAATTGACAAGAGTTAAAAGTGGCATTTGTGCTCATATTTTAACTGATGATGGTCAAGATGAGATTTTTTCAAGTTATTGTGTACTTGCAACGGGTGGTATAGGTCGTGTTTATAAATATACAACTAATCCAAAGGTTGCAACGGGCGATGGAATTCGCCTTGCATTTGAGCTTGGTGCAAGAATAAAAGATTTAAGCTATGTGCAATTCCATCCAACTGCATTTAATTCAGACGATAATGAGCAATTCCTTATAAGCGAGGCGGTTCGTGGTGAGGGTGCGTATTTGCTTAACTGCAATAAAGAACGTTTTATGCATCGTTATGATGAAAGATTAGAATTGGCACCTCGTGATGTAGTTTCAAAGTCAATTATTATTGAGTCGCGTCGTACTGGTAGTAACAATTTTTATCTTGATATCACCCATCGTGATAAAGAGTATCTTTTAAATCGTTTTCCAGGTATTTATCAAGGTTGTTTAAAGTACAATGTTGATATTACAAAGGATTTAATCCCAATTTTCCCATGTCAGCATTATCTTATGGGCGGTATTGAAGTAGATTTGAATTCTCGTACAACAGTATCACGACTTTATGCGGTAGGCGAGTGCTCAAACACAGGGGTTCACGGTAAAAACCGACTTGCAAGTAACTCACTTTTAGAAGCACTTGTATTCGGTAAACGATGTGCAGATGATATTGTTCGTTGTATTGAGTTAAAATACCCTGAGGTTAAGGTTTGTGAAGTAGAAAAGCAAGACCTTGACGGTGCGCCACTTCTTAAGGGTGTATGTACTGAAATTCGCAATATTATGCAACGCTCATATTTCGTAATGCCCGCAAATGAAGATGCAGTGCGAAACGGATATAAGCGTGTCCGTGAAATTTTAACAAGACTTAAAAATGGTAAGTTTAAAATCACAAACGAATATTGTGAGGCGTTAGCCCTTGCAACAGTTGCTTATATAATTCTCAAGGAGGTCAACGACCAATGAAATTAAATCAATTTTATGTAGATAGCCTTATTAAAGAGGCAATTAGTGAAGATATTAACTATATTGATGTGTCAGCGGATTACTTAATTCCTGAAAATCAAAGAAACGATTCATACTTTGTTGCAAAGGCAGATGGTGTGCTTTGTGGTTTAGATATTGCAATGCGCGTATTCACACTCCTTGACGATACTTTTACTTTTACAGCACACAAAAAAGATGGTGATGAAGTAAAATCAGGTGATTTAATCGTTGAATTTAACGGTAAAACAGCGTGTCTTTTGAAAGGCGAAAGAACAGCGCTTAACATTATTCAACATATGTCAGGTATTGCAACTGCTACAAATAAAGCGGTAAAGCTTTGCGAGGGCACAAAAGCACAGGTTACCGATACTCGTAAAACATTACCAGGACTTCGTGCATTACAAAAATATGCAGTAGTTTGTGGTGGCGGTAAAAATCATCGTTACAACTTATCTGATGGTGCAATGCTTAAAGATAACCATATTGATGCAGGTGGCGGAATTACAAATGCAGTAGCAACTTTACGTTCTAAACTTGGTCATATGGTAAAAATTGAAGTAGAAACAAGAAACTTTGACGAAGTTAAAGAAGCAGTAAATGCTGGTGCCGATATTATTATGCTTGATAATATGACAAATGAGCAAATGAAAGAATGTGTAGACTATATTGGTGGTCGTGCAAAAACAGAGGCATCAGGTAACATTACACTCACGAATATTGCAGAAGTTGCAAAAACAGGTGTTGATATTATTTCACTTGGTGCTCTCACTCATTCAGTTAAAGCATTTGACATTTCAATGAAAATGAGATAATTTTATGAATTTTAATGAATCAGTAGAATACATACATTCACTTTTGGCATTTGGAATAAAACCGGGGCTTGAGCGTATTTCTATGCTTTTAGAAATGCTTAATAATCCACAAGATAAACTTAAAGCAGTACATATTGCAGGTACAAATGGTAAAGGTTCAACCTCTACTATGCTTTCCAATATGCTTATAGCAAACGGACACAAAACAGGACTTTTTACATCTCCTTATGTAATTGATTTTTGTGAAAGAATTCAAGTAAATGGTGAAAACGTACCTAAGGCTTTGTTTGCCCAATGTGTTAGTGAAGTTCGTGAAAAAATAGAAGAACTAAATAAAAAAGATATTATAATAACTGAGTTTGAAGCTATAACAGCTTCCGCATTTCTTTGCTTTCAAAAGGCAAAATGTGAATATGTTGTTTTAGAGGTTGGACTTGGTGGCCGTTTTGATGCAACTAATGTTATTAAAAATCCAAAAGCAGTTGTTATAACATCAATTTCACTTGACCATATTGCAATTTTAGGTGATACAATCCAAAAAATTGCTTTTGAAAAATGTGGAGTTATTAAAAACAACACAACAGTTGTAACATCATTTAATCAAAAAAACGATGCTTTGCAAGTAATACGTAAAACTTGTGAAGATAGAGCAAGTGCTTTGATTATTACAAATCCCAAAGCGGTAGAAATTCTTGACGACTCAATACTCGGCACAGTTTTTGTATATAACAAAAATGTTTACAAAACACGTCTTACTGGTAACCATCAAATAGAAAACACTGTAAATGCCATAGAATGCGCAAGAGTGTTAGGGATTAGTGAAATAGCAATAGCCGAAGGTATTGAAAGTACAAGAATGCTTGCACGAATGGAAGTAATAGGGGAAAATCCATTGGTTATTCGTGATGGTGGTCATAACGAAGGTTGTGCGAATGCACTTTATGACTTTCTTACAAAATACGATGTGCAAAATATTAATATGCTAATAGGTCTTATGGCTGACAAAGATTGCGAGGGTTATGTGCAAAAAATCGCGCCACTGTGCAAATCAGTTGTAACAGTAACACCAAGTAATCCAAGAGCATTAAAAAGTGAAAAACTAAAAGAAATTGCAGAAAAATACTGCAAAAATACAAAATCCATAAACAACCCAAAAGAGGGTTACAAATATATTCTTTCAAACACCAAAAAAGATGAAACCGTTTTAATTTGTGGCTCATTTTACATGATGAGTGACATTTTTGGGGAATAGGAGAAACTTATGTACAAAGATTTTATTGAAGACAGAATTAATGTGTTTCTTGAAGAATTCCAAAAGCTTGTAATTAAAGAGAATATTCCAATTACAAATTTTCTCTATAAAGAGTGTGATTATAAGAGCGATAACACTCTTCCTAAAATTGACGACACATTTACTCTTTTCACTCCATATATTAATCGTTGGGGTGGCAAAAAAGATAAGCACGCTTGGTTTTATAATAAAATACAAGTGCCTGAAAATTGGGACGGTGAAATTCAACTTGCAGTAGCAAGTGACGCTCGTCTTGGTTGGTGTGATATTAACCCACAGTTTATAGCTTATGTTGATGGTAAGCTTCAACAGGGTATTGATAAAAACCACCGTGAAGTATTCTTAACTAAAGGCACACACGAAGTTTATCTTTATGCCTATTCAGGTAGTATTCACGATGAATATGTTGACTTTGTTACAAACCTTCAACTTATTGATGCTAAAACAAAGCAACTTTATTATGATATAAAAGTACCTTTTGAAATTCTCGCATACGAAGACGAAAATTCAAAAAATTACTTTGAAATCAAAAAGCATCTTAACAATGCTCTTAATTTCATTGATATGAGAAGTCCTTATTCAAAAGAGTATTATGAATCTCTTCAAAAGGCTATTGATTATCTTAAAACTGAATTTTATGGCAAATACTGTCACACTGGTGATGTCTTTGCATTTTGTATTGGACACACTCATATTGACGTTGCTTGGGAATGGACTCTTGCACAAACTCGTGAAAAGATTTTACGCTCATTCAGTACTGTTTTGGCACTTATGAAAAAGTACCCTGAGTACAAGTTTATGTCAAGCCAACCACAACTTTACAAGTATCTTAAAATGGATGCGCCAGAGCTTTATGAAGAGGTTAAAGAAATGGTGCGCCTTGGCCGTTGGGAAGTTGAAGGTGGTATGTGGGTAGAAGCTGACTGTAACCTTTGTAGTGGTGAAAGTTTAGTCCGTCAATTTGTTTATGGCAAACGCTTTATGAAAGATGAATTCGGCGTTGACAGTAAAATTCTTTGGTTGCCTGACGTTTTCGGCTATTCAGCAGCACTTCCGCAAATTCTTAACAAATGCGGTGTAGATAAATTCGTAACATCAAAAATCGGTTGGAATGAAATGAACAAAATGCCTTATGACACATTTATTTGGCATGGTATTGACAATACACCAATGTTCACTCACTTTATGACAGCACAAGATAAAGTTAAGGGTCAAGAACCTGCAACAAATGTTACATATAATGCAAAGCTTAATGCGAATCAACTTCGTGGTGCTTATGATAGATACCAACAAAAAGATTTGTATGACAATGTTCTTATCACATTCGGTTTTGGTGATGGCGGTGGCGGACCTTACGCTAAAGACTTAGAATACTTCCAAAGATTAAAGCATGGTATTCCTGGCACATCTACACCAATTATGGCATTTTCAGGCGAATTCTTTGATGACATTAAATCAAAGACTGAAAACAACCCAAGAATTCCACATTGGAATGGTGAACTCTATCTTGAATTCCATCGTGGTACATATACTTCTCAGGCAAAGAATAAGAGATATAACCGTAAGAGTGAATTTATGTTCCAACGTGCCGAAACTCTTTCACTTATTGCTGAGCATCTTAACGGCTATAAATATCGTAAAGAAGATATGATGAACGCTTGGGAAATTATTCTTCTTAATCAATTCCATGATATTATTCCTGGCTCATCAATTAAAGAGGTTTATGAGGTTTCTCATCAACAGTATGAAGAAATTGGAG
>JAZLET010000053.1:0-7682 GCA_045615405.1 Candidatus Fimenecus sp. | reverse complement strand
AGGTAATGATGTTGTAGTTGTAGTATCAGCACAAGGTGACACAACAGATGAATTAATTGAAAAAGCGTATGAAATCAACTCTAAGCCATCTAAAAGAGAAATGGATATGCTTATGGCATCAGGTGAGCAAATTTCAATCGCACTCCTTGCTATGGCATGTGAAAAGTTAGGTTGTCCTGCTGTTTCACTTCTCGGCTGGCAGGCGGGCTTTAACACAAGTTCAGCTTATGGTGTAGCAAGAATTAAAAATGTTAAAACTGACCGTCTTCGTTCAGAAATTGACCGCCATAATATTGTTATTGTGGCAGGTTTCCAAGGTATTAATAAATATGACGATTTAACAACTCTTGGTCGCGGTGGTTCTGATACAAGTGCAGTTGCTATTGCAGCAGCTCTTCGTGCTGACCGTTGCCAAATTTTCACGGACGTTGAAGGTGTTTACACAGCTGACCCAAGAAAGGTTGCTAATGCAAAGAAACTTCAAGAAATCACTTATGATGAAATGCTTGAGCTTGCAACTCTTGGCGCTCAGGTGCTTAATAATCGTTCAGTAGAAATGGCTAAAAAATACAATGTTGAGTTAGAAGTTCTCTCAAGTCTTAAGAGAGTTCCAGGTACAATCGTTAAGGAGGTTACCAAAATGGAGAAAATGCTTATTAGAGGTGTTACAAAAGATACTGATGTAGCACGTATTTCAGTTACAAAAATTCCTAACACACCAGGTGTTGCTTTCAAACTTTTTGACGCTCTTGCAAAGCGCAAAATTAATGTTGACATCATTTTACAATCAATTGGTCGCGAAAGCACAAAAGATATTACTTTCACAGTTGCAAAGGGCAACGCAGAAGAAACAATTGAATGTGTAAAGAGTGTGTTTGATATTGAAGATAAAGACATTATTTGTGACACATCAGTCGCTAAAATTTCAATAGTTGGTGCAGGTATGGAATCTCACCCAGGTACAGCTTCAAAAATGTTTGAGGCTCTTTATGAGCGCGACATCAACATTGATATGATTGCAACAAGCGAAATTAAAATTTCAGTTCTTATCGGTCTTGAGGATGCTGACCGTGCAGTTGGCGCAATCCATAAGGCTTTCTTCCCTGAGGAATAATTATGACTATTTTTAGAGAGAAACAATTAAGTTTCTCTCTATTTTATAAAGAATTTAAAGTGAAGGAGATATAAATTATGACAGACAAGTTTGCAAAAGAAGGTCTTACCTTTGATGACGTGCTTCTCATTCCTGCAGAAAGTAACGTTCTTCCAAGCGATGTTGATATTTCAACTCAGCTTACAAAAACAATTAAGTTAAACACACCAGTGCTCACAGCGGCTATGGATACTGTTACTGAAAGTAATATGGCTATTGCTATTGCTCGTGAAGGCGGTGTAGGTATTATTCATAAGAATATGTCAATTGATGCTCAAAAAGCACAGGTTGACAAGGTTAAGAGAAGTGAAAACGGCGTTATCAATAACCCATTCTTCTTATCTCCTGAAAATACAGTTCAAGAAGCTGATAATCTTATGCACCGCTATAAGATTTCAGGTGTTCCAGTTTGTGATGAAAATGGCAAACTCGTTGGTATTCTCACAAACCGTGATATGAGATTTATTGCTGACTATAGTGGTAAAATCAAGGATTATATGACAAGCGAAGGTCTTGTTACTGCTCCTGTTGGTACAAGCCACGACGAAGCAAAGAAAATTCTTATGAAACATAAAATTGAAAAACTTCCTTTAGTTGATGAGAAAGGCTTCCTTAAAGGTCTTATCACAATTAAAGATATTGAAAAAGCAGTTAAATATCCAAACTCAGCTCGTGACTCAATGGGTCGTCTTCTTTGCGGTGCTGCAGTTGGCGCTACTGCGGATGTTCTTGACCGTGTAGCTGCTCTTATTGAAGCAGGTGTTGACATTATCACACTTGACTCAGCACACGGCCATAGCCAAGGCATTATAAATTCAGTTGCAAAGGTTAAGGCAGCATATCCAAACCTTTCACTTATTGCAGGTAACGTTGCAACAGCTGAAGCTACAAAGGCTCTTATTGATGCAGGTGCTGACTGTGTTAAGGTTGGTATTGGCCCTGGTTCAATTTGTACAACTCGTGTTGTTGCAGGTATTGGTGTACCACAAATTACTGCAGTTTATGACTCAGCAAATGAGGCAGCAAAACACGGCATTACAGTTATTGCTGACGGTGGTATTAAGTATTCAGGTGAAATTGTTAAGGCAATCGCTGCAGGTGCATCTGCTATTATGGTGGGCTCACTTGTTGCAGGTTGTGAGGAGTCACCAGGTGAAAGCGAAATTTACCAAGGTCGTCAGTTTAAAGTTTACCGTGGTATGGGTAGTATTGCTGCTATGAACAATGGTTCAAAAGATAGATACTTCCAAGCAAACAACAAGAAACTTGTTCCAGAAGGCGTTGAAGGTCGTGTGCCTTACAAGGGAGTTCTTTCAGACACAATTTATCAGCTTATGGGTGGTCTTAAAGCAGGTATGGGTTACTGCGGTTGCGCAACTATTGAAGAGCTTAAGACAAAGACAAAATTCATTAGAATTACAAACGCAGGTCTTAAAGAAAGCCATCCTCATGACGTTTACATTACAAAAGAAGCTCCTAACTATTCAGGAAATATGTAATTAAAGGGAGTAAAAAGATGTTTAGAGATTTAATTGATTCTATAGGATTTATAAATAACACTGACCCTGAAGTAGCTGCTGCTATGGGCTTAGAGCTTAAAAGACAGCGCGAAAATATTGAACTTATTGCAAGTGAAAATATTGTTTCTCCTGCAGTTATGGCAGCAATGGGTAGCGTTCTTACAAACAAGTATGCCGAAGGTTACCCAGGCAAACGTTATTATGGCGGTTGTCAACACGTTGACATTGTAGAAGATATTGCTCGTGACCGCCTTAAGAAGCTTTTTGGCGCAAATTATGCAAATGTTCAGCCACACTCAGGCGCTCAAGCAAATATGGCAGTTTACTTTGCGCTTATTAATCCTGGCGACACAGTTATGGGTATGAATCTTGCTGAGGGTGGTCACTTAACACACGGCTCACCAGTAAATATGTCAGGTAAATACTACAACTTTGTACCTTATGGTGTTGATGAAAACGGTTTCCTTGACTATGATGCTTTTGAAGCAAAGGCAAAAGAGTGCAAACCAAAGCTTATTGTAGCAGGTGCATCAGCATACCCAAGAACAATTGATTTTGAGCGTATGGCAAACATTGCACATAGTGTTGGCGCATACTTTATGGTTGATATGGCTCATATTGCTGGTCTTGTTGCGGCAGGACTTCACCCATCACCAGTACCTTATGCAGATGTTGTTACATCAACAACTCATAAAACACTTCGCGGTCCTCGTGGCGGTATAATTCTTTGTAAAGATGAAGAATTTGGTATGCAGTTTAACAAGGCTATTTTCCCAGGCACACAGGGTGGCCCATTAATGCATATTATTGCGGGTAAGGCGGTTTGCTTTGGCGAAGCATTAAGTGACGATTTTAAGGCATACCAACAAAGAGTTATCGCTAATGCAAAAGCATTGGCTGAAGGTCTTACAAAGCGTGGAATTAACCTTGTTTCAGGCGGTACAGATAATCATCTTATGCTTGTTGACCTTCGTTCAGTTGGCATTACAGGTAAAGAGCTTGAGCATCGTTTAGACGAAGTTCATATTACAGCAAACAAAAACGCAATTCCAAATGACCCTGAAAAGCCATTTGTAACAAGCGGTGTTCGTCTTGGCACACCTGCGGTTACAACAAGAGGTCTTGGTGCTGAAGATATGGACAAGATTGCAGAGTTCATTTATCTTTGCGCTACTGATTTTGAGAATAAGAAAGAATATATCAAAAACGGTGTAGCGGAAATTTGTAAAAAATATCCACTTTACGAATAATTCATAAAAATAATTCCCTACTACATAAACTGTAGTGGGGGATTATAATGAGATTTACTAAAATGCACGGCGCAGGAAATGACTACATTTACATTGACTGCATAACTCAAGATGTGGGAAATCCAAAGGATTTGTCAAAAAAATTAAGTGAAAAGCATTTTTCAGTAGGCGCTGATGGAATTGTACTTATAAAGCCGTCAAAAAATGCCGATTGCTTTATGGATATCTATAATGCGGACGGCTCTCGTGCAAAAATGTGCGGAAATGCGGTGCGGTGTACCGCAAAATACATATACGACAATAGGTGTAAAAAGCCGGTAATAAAAATTGAAACTCTCAGCGGATTAAAGTTGATTCAGGTTTTTACAAAAGATGGAATCGCAACAGGTGGCAAGGTGAATATGGGCAAACCCATACTTAATGGTCGCCAAATTCCCACTCGTTACGGTGACAGTATAGTTAAAAACAAAATTTTAAACATTGACAATAAGGATTATGAAATAACTTGTGTAAGTATGGGCAACCCCCATTGTGTAGTTTTTCATAACAATATACATACATTAAATCTTAAAAAAATTGGACCGCTTTTTGAAAACCACGAAATGTTTCCTGAAAGAATAAATACGGAATTTGCAGAGGTTTTAGATAAAAACAATCTAAAAATGCGAGTTTGGGAGCGCGGAAGTGGTGAAACCTTAGCTTGTGGCACTGGTGCTTGTGCTGTGGTGGTAGCATCAGTAATTAATGGGATTTGCAAACAAGACGAAGAAATTGCAATTCACGCAAAAGGCGGAATTTTAACAGTTAAATGGCATAAAAACGGAAATGTGTATTTAAGTGGAAACGCCGTTAGTGTTTTTACAGGTGAAATATAAAAATCCATTATTGGAGGAATAATAATGAAAATAAATGAAAACTTTTTAAAAATCCAAAGCTCATACCTTTTCTCAAACATTGCAAAAAAGGTAAAGGCATATACCGCTGCAAACCCTGACAAAGCAATTATTCGTCTTGGTATTGGTGACGTTACACGCCCACTTGCTGACGCTTGTATTGATGCAATGCACAAGGCAGTTGACGAAATGGCTGACGAAAAAACATTTATGGGTTATCCACCTGAATATGGTCACGAGTGGCTTTTAAATGCAATTAATGATAACGACTACAAGGCTCGTGGTGTTGAGCTTCAAAATAGCGAAATTTTTGTATCAGACGGTGCAAAAAGTGACTGCGGTAATATTGGTGACATTTTTTCAACTGACAATAAAGTTGCAGTTTGTGACCCTGTTTACCCTGTTTATGTTGACACAAACGTTATGAGCGGACGCTCAGGCGATAAAACTGAAAACGGTTGGACAAATATTTATTATATGCCTTGTCTTGCTGAAAATAATTTTTTACCTGAATTACCAAAAGAAAAGGTTGACATTATTTATCTTTGCTTCCCTAACAACCCAACAGGTATGGCAATTACAAAAGACGAGCTTAAAAAATGGGTTGACTATGCAAATGAAAATGACGCAGTAATCCTTTACGATTCAGCTTATGAAGCATTTATTACTGAAGATAATGTACCTCACTCAATTTATGAAATCCCAGGTGCAAAATCTTGTGCTATTGAATTTAGAAGCTTCTCAAAAACTGCAGGTTTTACAGGTGTTCGTTGCGGTTACACAGTAGTCCCACACGACATTAAGGTAAATGGTGTTGAGCTTAATGCACTTTGGGCAAGACGCCAAGCAACTAAGTTTAACGGTGTTTCTTACATCACACAAAGAGCTGCTGAGGCTTGCTATAGTGAAGAAGGCAAAAAGCAAATCCGTGAGATTATTGCATATTATCAAAACAATGCAAAGATTATTTATAACGGACTTAAAGAGTGTGGCTTTACAGTTTATGGTGCAGTTAACTCACCTTATGTATGGCTCAAAACTCCTGACGGAATGAGTAGCTGGGAATTCTTTGACACCCTTCTTGAAAACATTCAGGTTGTTGGTACTCCTGGTGAGGGCTTTGGACCAAGCGGTGAAGGTTATTTTAGACTCACAGCATTCGGCTCAACCGAAAACACAATTAAGGCAGTAGAAAGAATTAAAAACTACTTTTGCAAATAAGAAAATAAAAAAGGCGGTCAAATGACCGCCTTAATTTTTTGTGTAATTATAATGTCTTTGCCAATTCTTTAATATACGCTTTAAAATCTTCACCGATTTCAGGGTGGGTAAGAGCCACTTCACAGTTTGCTCTCATAATACCCATCTTATTGCCCATATCATAGCGTGTGCCGTAGTAATCAAGAGCAATAACGCCTTTAGTTTGCGCAAGAGTTTTCATAGCGTCAGTTAATTGAAGCTCGTTACCTGCACCCTTTGGTGTATTTTCAAGAATTTGGAAAATTTCAGGTGGCATTACTACACGACCAAGAATTGAATAGTTTGAGAAAATTTCTTCAGGTTTTGGCTTTTCAATCATATCAGTACAATCAAAAACCTTATCTTCAATTTTTTTGACCTTAAGTGAACAGTATTTTGAAACATCCTTTGTAGGTACTTCTTTTACACCAACAACGCCCTTACCGTATTTTTCATAAGCGTCAATAAGCTGCTTTGTAACAGGCTCTTTATCCGAAATGAAAACATCATCACCATAAAGAATTGCAAAAGGCTCGTTGCCTACAAAGTTCTTTGCACAAAGCACCGCGTGACCAAGTCCCTTTGTTTCTTTTTGACGAATAAAATATGTGTTGCAAAATTGTGAGCATTCTAAAACTGAGTCATAAAGCTCTTTCTTATCAGGATTTTTGCTTAACTTATCTTCTAACTCATAAGCGTGGTCAAAATGGTCTTCAATAACGCCCTTGCCACGATTTGTGATAATAAGAATATCAGTAATACCTGATTTTACGGCCTCTTCAACAAGATATTGAATTGCAGGTTTATCAACAATGTTAAGCATTTCCTTAGGAACTGCCTTTGATGCAGGTAAAACTCTTGTACCAAGACCTGCCGCAGGGATAATCGCCTTTGTAATTTTCATAATACCAATCTCCTTATGAAGAATTATTTTATAAGTGCCAATATGGTTTCAATTGCCATAACAATCACATTGTTCGCAAGAACTGCAATGAATACTGCGGCTATTGATACACCGCCCAATTTGAAAAAGAGAAACCTTTGTTCGTTAGCATCAGCGGTTTTGCTTTTAACTTCTTTTATATTTTTAATGGTGTGGTCATAATACCATTTGTTTGCTTTAAGTCCAACAAAAATTTGAAGAGCAAGTGAGATTGCACCGTGAACCGATACAATTACTACGCCTGTCTTGTTTTCGTTAATAAGAGAAGCTTGTTCTTCATAGGCTTCAATTAATTCTTCTTCACTAAACTGGCTAACATCTTGATATTTTTCAGTCCATTGAGTCATATCGTTGTAAAACTTTTGAGCAGAAGGAATAAAAGTAATTCCCATAGAAAGCAAAAGTGTTATAGCAAGAAAAATCACACCAAGCTTGTGCATTTTACGGTAAAAAAACCAATATGGTGTAAAGAAAAATGCCGCCCAGTTAAATGCTTTTTTGTTAGATTTAACACAAATGAAATTTTGAATATATTTATTAGCCTTGCTTTGAACAAAATCCGCTACCTCTTGAGTTGTTACCTCAGGGGTTATCTCAGTAGGAAACTGTGCAAGAGGATTACTTGCTACACCGTAAAACGGAGCGGATGGAGTTTCAGGTGCTACGTTTTCTTCTGGTTGCTCA
>JAZLET010000052.1:0-14188 GCA_045615405.1 Candidatus Fimenecus sp. | reverse complement strand
GTAAATACCTTTTTTATAAAATCCTTGGTCAAGCACAAGGCGTTGGAATACGCTCTTTTCGTTGATTAAGAATTTGTAGCCGTCAAGGCGTACATTACGAAGACCAAAATATGAATAAACCTTGTCTTCACCAAATGTAATTTCTAAATCATAAAGTTGACCATTACCAACTTCCCAAAGGTGAGTTTCGCTGAGTTTAATTTGCATAACTTCGTTGCCACAAGCATTTGTGAATGTTGATTTACCGACACTCTTGCCATCATAAAATGCTTCACAAGTAAGTTCTGCTTTGCCTTTAAGTGCAAAATTTACAGTAACCATACCGTTTTTGTGGTCAGGATAAATTTTAAAGTTTTCAACACGAGTTTCAGGTACATATTCAAGATATACTGTTTGCCAAATACCGGTGGTGCGTGTGTAGTCACAAGCGTGACTCTTTTTCCACTCACTTTGCTTACCACGGATTACATAAGGATTTTTAACATCATCCTCACAAAGTACAAAAATTTCATTTTCTCCGTCATTTGCAAGGTCGGTAATATCAAAACAAAATGATGTGTAACCGCCTTTATGTCTACCTGCAAGTTTGCCATTTACAAGCACAGTTGTAAGGTGGTCAGCAGCACCAAAGCATAAGAAAACGCGATTATCATTCTTTTTGATATTAATTGTTTTCTTATACCAAACCATATTTATAAAATTCTTGTACTGTATGCCTGAAAGCTCACTTTCAATACAAAATGGTACATTGATTTTATGTGTATATTGTTTTTTATTTCTCATTTCAACTGCTCTTTTTTCATCAGTTGAAAACTTAAATCCTACTTTTGCTTTTTGAAAACCAAAATCCCATTCGCCGTTAAGAATTTCAATGTTTTTTCTCTCAAATTGTGGATTAGGGTGTTTTGATACTGTAAATTCCATATAAATCTCCTTTATTAGTGGTTGCAATTTCCACCACAATCATGATGTTCATCGTGGTCGTGATGGTCACATTTAGCGTCAGGATTATATTCTAACTTGCCAACAAGTAATGAAATTACTGCTTGATTACAGTCACCTTTAACGCCACCATACCATTTGATGCCCGCTTCAGTAAGTGCGTTTTGAGCACCGCCACCAATACCGCCACAAATGACAATATTAACACCGTTTTCTTTTAAGAAAGTTGCCAATGCACCGTGACCTTTACCGTTAGTATCAATAATTTTCATACCAACAATATTGTCGTTTTCTATTTCATAAATTTTGAATTTTTCAGTATGTCCAAAATGCTGAAATACCATTTCGTTTTCATAAGTTACTGCAATTTTCATAGTTTAATCCTCGCAAATAACAGTTAAAATACTGTTTTCATTAATGGTTAAAGTATTTTTATATTCACCATCATAAATAGTTTTTAATTTATATTCTTGTATAGACTCAATGATTTTCATTTTTGCAAAATCACCATTAAGTGCGATTTCTCTTGTTTTACTTTCATTTACAATTACTGTAACAGTTTTGTTTTCAGGTGTTAAAAATGAAAATACATTAAAGTCATTATTGTCGTTAGGGAAGAATCCATTATCAAGACAAATAGAATTTACAGGTATGTATTTTGAAAAATGTGCAAATCCGTAATAACGCTCCGCAATATACCATTCTTCGTAATTATTAGTCGCTGTAAGAGTAGCATCAGAGTAGTCAAATCCATCTTCTTTAATAGAATATTGATTAATTGCAACCCAGCTTGTCCAACTTTCAGCACCTGCATAGATTAAGTCTTGACCTATAATGCGTGCGGTGATAAGAGCACCTTTAAAGTTTTTTGTATGACTCTTGTTTGGCAACTCGCACCATTCACTCATATCAAAACGAAGCTCAGGGTGGGGGGTAACCAACTGATTTTTAAAGTCAACACGGATTTGTGGATTATTATCATCGTGATATGAATGATATGCAAAAATTGGCATAACACTCATAACTAATTCGTCCTTTAAAAGTAAATCAAGATATTGTGGTGTAAGTCCCATCATTTCGCCACTTTCAGGACCATAAAGTTTAACATCCATTTTACGATTTATAATTTCTTCCGCAAAAATGTGCATAACTTCCGCCATTTCTTCAGGCTCATAATGGCAACCCTCTTGCCATACATAACTGCCACCCCATTTCCATTGTGGCTCGTTAATAGGACTAACATATTTAACTGGAAATCCCTCATCAATAAGCCTTTGAGTAGCGGTTAAAAAGTAATCAGCAAATTTTCTATAATTGGCTTTTGGTAAATTACAGGTGTGCATCATTAAACTACCTGACGCCTGACCGGTTGATGTTTGCGACCAGTGAGGTGAGTTTGCAAACACAATGAGTGTGTCAATATTACCTAAATCAATACACTTTCGCATAACATCCTTTGCAGTTTTGTCAAGCGAGTAATCCCAATAGCCCTCTTGCTTTTCACGGTCATAAACATACATGCTTTCCGTGCGACGCCAAGGGTTTTGTACACGATAGTTTTCCATATCAGTGCCACCGCCAATATTGTAACGGTAAATGTTGAGCTTAAGACCAGTATCGCCATATAAAAGCTCAGCAATTTCATCTTGCGTCTTTTCGTCTTTTAAATAGTGACTCCACCAACAAGCCGAAGTGCCAAAACCCTTTAATGTTTGAAGTTTTTTAGTGTTTTTTAAATTAATATTCATATCAGCAATCCCCAACATCAATGAAATTATTACAAAAGCGGATGCCAAAGCAAAGCATCCGCTTTAAATTAGTTGTAATATAAGTTGTCGTTTTTCTTGTAAGGCTCGTATGTAGCGTTTGTACCGAGTTTGCGAAGTGTTTCCTTGTCGGTGTCAGAAAGCACAACAGTAGCGTGAACGTCACAACCCTTTAAGCCCTTAATAGCATCAAGAGCTTGTTTTGCAAGTGGATTCATAGTGGCGCAAATTGAAAGAGCAATTAAGATTTCATCAGGATGTAAGCTTGTATCTCTTTCGTGCATTTTAATTTTTAATTCTTTAATAGGCTCAAATACAGTAGGGGAAATAAGTAAAACCTCATCATCAATATTAGAAAGTGCCTTAAGGGCGTTTAAAAGCATAGCTGATGATGAACTAAGTAATTCACTCGCCTTACCTGTAATGATTCTACCGTCGTGAAGCTCAATAGCGGTAACAGGTGTATTTGTTGCCTTTGAAAGATTAAGTGCCTTTGCAACAACAGGACGGTCATCACTTGTAATGCCGAGTTGTCTCATAATAAGCTCAATCTTATAAAGTTCACTAGACTTTTTCTTGTCATTTTTTTGTTGAACAAGATAGTTACAGTGACGGCGTAAAATTTCTTTTTTAGAAGCAGTAATAACAACATCATTGTCAATTATGCAGTTACCTGCCATATTAACACCCATATCAGTAGGTGATTTGTATGGTGATTCACCATAAATCTCTTCAAAAATTGTATTAAGTACAGGGAAGTTTTCAACATCGCGATTATAGTTAACAGTGGTTTCGCCATATGCTTCAAGGTGGAATGGGTCAATCATATTAACATCATTAAGGTCAGCAGTTGCTGCCTCATAAGCAAGGTTAACAGGATGCTTAAGAGGTAAATTCCAAATAGGGAATGTTTCAAACTTTGCATAACCAGCTTTAATTCCACGTTTGTGCTCATGGTAAAGCTGTGAAAGACATACTGCCATTTTACCGCTACCAGGACCAGGTGCAGTAATAACAATAAGTGAATGGTTAGACTCAATATAATCGTTTTTGCCATAACCCTCGTCACTAACGATTAATTGAACATCAAGAGGATAATTTTCAATAGGGTAGTGGCGATAAACCTTTATGCCAAGGCTTTGTAATTTTTGCTCAAAGGCAATAACTGATGGTTGCTCTGAGTATTGAGTAAGCACAACGCCACCAACATAAAGACCAAAGCCGTGATAAATGTCAATAAGACGAAGCACGTCAAGGTCATAAGTGATACCTAAGTCACTACGAATTTTATTCTTTTCAATATCTTTAGCACAAATAGTAATAATGATTTCAGCATCATCCTTAAGCTGAAGAAGCATTTTCATTTTACTGTCAGGCTTAAAGCCGGGGAGTACTCTTGCGGCATGGTAATCGTCAAAGATTTTGCCACCAAATTCAAGATACAACTTACCACCGAATTTGCTTATTCTCTCTTTAATATGCTCAGATTGCATACGAAGATATTTATCATTGTCAAAACCTAATTTACGCATTTTTATACTCCTCTTGATTTTCTTTTGATTCTTCAGTTTCTATAATTTTACTGTTTTCGTCTTTATCATTTTTCTTTTTATTGTTAAGCCATTCAATTACAAGTGCATATATAACAGATGCAGTAGGCACTCCAAGTAACACACCAAGTATTCCGCCAATATTACCACCAAGTATTACAGCAATAAGCACAAGCATACCAGGAAGTCCTACTGATTTTCCAACGATTTTTGGATAAATAAAATTGTTATCTATAGCTTGTAAAATAAGCACAAATATTAAGAAAAGCAAAGCTTTAAGTGGACTTTCCATAAATATTAAAAGACAACCGATAACTTCGCCAACAATAGGACCAACAACAGGTACAAGTGCTGAAATACCAATTATAACTGATACAACTGCAGCGTTAGGGAAACCGAATATAAGCATTCCAATAAAAGTAAGAATTGCTAAAATAAGAGCATCAGTGAATTGACCAGTAATAAAACTTGCAAACGAGTTAGATGCGATTGACGCCACATTGTGAATTGTCTTGTTTGCCTTTTCGGATAAGGCTGCATTAAAAATCTTACAAAGGAAAGCGCCAATTTTTTCTTTTTCAGCAAGAATATAAATTGCAATTACAAATCCTAATAAAAGATTTATAAAACCTGAAACAACTGAAGATGTAACACCCATTGTAGTATTAAGAATATTACCAGTTGTTTCAAAGGTGAAAAGTTTTTCAGCCATAGCCATAATATCTTCAATTTTTACTTGAGGATTATGAAGTGCTGCTGTGTTAAATTCAAGTCCAAATCTTTCAACAAGACCATCAATCCAAGTAACGAATTCACCATAATAAATAGGAACTTTTTCAATAATAAGCATTATTGATTTTTCAAGCTGAGGAATGATTATAAACATTAAAAGCACGATAAAGCCGAGTGTTGCAATAATAGTTGAAGCAAGACTTATTGGACGAAGTAGTGATTTAGCAAACTTCTTTTTGCTTTTATTAAGTTTTTTAAAAACCTTTTTTTCAAAGAAATTCATAAGAATATTAAGGATGAATGCAAGACAAAAGCCTACAATTATAGGTGCTAAAATTTTAATAAAACCTGCAAAAAATCCTGCAACCGCAGTTAAGTTTTGTGAAATTGTAAAAAGCACAATTCCAAATGTGATTATTCCAAGAATTATTTTAATATTTTTCTTTCCTAAATCCATATTTTTCATCCTTTTGCTACAAATTTCTATAGAAACCCATACTACTTAACATTATATACTATAACGCTTTATATTTCAAGGATTATCTATAGTTTAGTATGCAAAAAAAACCATCTAAAATTTATGAAAAAATCACAAAAAAGGCAGCCCTTTTGGACTGCCTTAAGTTAATTGAATTTTTAATTATAAAACATCATCAAACAACTTAAAGTTTTCTTTAGTTGCTGTAAGCTCACCGTTTTGAATTTTCTTAATGATTTCAACAATTCTATCGTTAATAGGAGTTGCTACACCGTACTTTTTACCAAAGTCACAAACAACACCATTAATAGCATCAACCTCGCAAGGTTTACCTTTTTTAAGGTCTTGTAACATTGAAGGTTCAATATCACGGTGCTTTTTAAGTGCAATAGGGAGTAAGAAACAACCGAATGCGCGTTTTAAGGCACCTTTCCAATAGAAAAGACTAACGATATTTTTGCCTTGTACAGGTGCAAATTCAATGCCTGAAGCATGACCAACATCAATAATTTCCTTCATGCAACGAATAGCAACCTTTTGTCCAGCTTTGTCCTCAGTAACATCACCGAAAACTCCGCCAACAACAGTGCCAAGACCTGAGAAAGTAGAGTTAATAAGTAGTTTTGACCAACGAGCACCCATAAGATTTTCTTCTTCTTGTACAGGACACATCATTTGGAGTAATTCCTTAACCATATTGAATTGCTCGTCAGTAATGCCCTCCATTTTGCCCATGTGGAATGAAAGACTGTCCTTATCGCTTGTAAGTTCGCAAACACCTGGTTCAACTAATGCTGCGCCCCATTCAACTGCACAACCCATTGTGTGCTCAGTACCAATGATTTCAGCAATGCCTGGTTCAGGAATACCATTTTGAAGTGTAACAACAACACCATTTTCAGTAAGATAATCCTTAAGCATTGTTACAACTTCTTTGTTAAATAACTGTTTTGTAAGAAGAACAATAACATCATATTTGCCTTCCATTTGGTCAGGTGTAATTGCTTTTACAGGTACTAACATATCAACTGTACCAATGATTTTAGCACCTTTTGTGTTAAGCGCTTCAACATGTGCTTTGTTACGGTTGATAAGGTCAACCTCGCCACCATTTTGAGTAATGAACGCACCAAGTACAGTGCCTAAAGAGCCTGCACCATAAATTGCATATCTTGCCATAAAACATCCTCTTTTCAAGTTGTGAATTTTTTGTCAAAGTTATTATATAACAAATCAATTATAATTTCAATAAAAAAATAGGGGACTTGATTAACAAGCCCCACTTTTTTATATGTTTGCTTCATAAATTCCTATACACTCTCTGCCAGTAAGATTATTAGACACGTTTCGTGCATTGAAATAAAGCCTTAATTTGTTTTCGTGATATGTAAGACAACAAGCATAAACGTATTGCGCCATCCAATCACTTTCACCTTGTTTTTGTGGCACTAAAAATGGTTTTACAAACTCAAAATTAATACCGTCTTGAGATTTTAAAAGCATAATTGCCGAATGGCTTTTACCATCTTCTTCAAAAAGACCATTTTGTAATCCAATATAGCAATCAGCCAGTTTGTAAACCTTCAAGCATCCTGAACAAAGGTTAAGATACTCAATATTTTTATCGGGACTAATTATAGGCGTTTCCCTTGATATATAATCACTTGTAATGTTTTCGCTTTCGGCAAAACTTATGTGTGTAGGCTCACAAAATCCACAGTCCTTAATAAAGGTTTGACCGCAAGAATAATACATTCTATAACCATTTTCAATACTCATCAAAAACGGATTTGAAATTGCTATACCTTGTTTACATTCTTCATAATCACGAGTTTTGCCTATTACAAGATATGGTTCGCACCAATCAATAAGATTATTAGACTCCACGCAGTAAATCTCGGATTTCCACTTTGCGCCTATAAGACTTAAAAGATTAAAAAATACAGGTCTTGTTCTCTCATAAAAAAGAAAGTATTTTCCATTAATATAGTTGATGTTTGGTCGCATTGCACGATTAACAATTTTGCCCTTGTTTTTGAAGTTTATACCATCATCACTTTCGTAATGATAAACACCAAAGAATGTGTGACAAAATAAATGCCATTTTCCGTCGTGAGAAATGTCAGGAGTCAATACACTAGGGTCTGCAATAACAAAACTGTTAAGCGGATTTTTGATTATAGGATTACCCTCAAAAAGTGAAAACTCAGCGTTGTTAAATTGTTCAAAAGTAATGTTCATCATAGTTTATATAACCTTCATTCAGTTGTATTCTCTTCAGTAATATCAGGAATTGTAGTTTCTGTTTCAGTTTCTGTTGTTTCAGACTCAATAACATTTACATAAAACTGTGCAACAACAAGATTCAACTCATCATCAACATATTCTACAGTTACTCGCTTTTTGCCTGCTGATAGCGTGTTAACGTTAGAAAAAGTCACTG
This sequence comes from Candidatus Fimenecus sp., assembly GCA_045615405.1. GTDB lineage: Bacteria > Bacillota > Clostridia > Oscillospirales > Acutalibacteraceae > Fimenecus. The sequence goes on along the minus strand of JAZLET010000052.1, from coordinate 6,277 downwards.
CATAGGTAACGTCAGCAGTTGTACCATTTGAAAAATATCCAGTAACAACTGCACCATCTGGCGAAAATTCTTCACCAGTATAATATGTTGTCTTGTCAGGTAACTTTGTAATTTTGATTTCTTTTACATAAACTCGTGAATCAACAGTAGTTGTTTCAGTAGGTCTTGCAGAGTTACCAAAGGATTGGCTTGTCACTTGCTCATTAACAACGAAAGTTTGTGTTTCTTTAGGATTTTCTTTTTGTGTTTCCTTAGGTGTTTCAGAATCCTCCTCTTTGTTTGGAGTTTCAGAGTCATCAGTATTAAAATCCTTATTCATAACAATAAATGTCATTCTTTCCTGAATGCTTGCATCACCGTGTCCTGTACCGAATCCACCGTGGTCAGAAGTTATGATAATAAGCCAATCTTCAGTATCATAAGTTGCTCTTGCTTTAATTGCATCAATTGCTTCAAGACCATATTGGTCGGCGGTACAAAAAGCCTCTTTATATCTTGGATTATTAATTGTAAAACCGTAATTATGACCTGCACTATCAGTTGGTTCATAAATTACAAAAATGAAATCCGCACAATCTTTTTTGCTAACCTCATTTAATGTGTATTCGTGTGATACATCGTCATTTTTTAATCTATTAAAAGAAACATTAAGATTGTTCTTTTCACAGTATGCTTTTTCTTCAAGATAAGTTGCATTCTTTCTATCAAAATGACCTTTCCACTTTGTAATAAATGTTGAACTGTCAATTACATTTTCTTCAACAAGAGTGGTGAGAAGTGTTTTGTGGTCAAGTGATTTTGTAATGTCATTTGCAGTAACGCCGTGCTTGTCAGCCCATACACCTGTAAGAATTGAGCACCAACCTGGTGCAGTAGAAGTATCTTGTGTGTTAGTGGTAGGGTAGTTCACACCACCGCAATAAGAAAGATTTAAAGACGCGCCATCGTGAAGCATAGAAGAAATTGCACTCTTTTCGTCGCGCATTTCCACAAGAATATCAGCACGACAACCGTCGTAGCCTATAATAATTGCTTTCTTTTCAGCTTTGCCTTTTGGTAATTCACTTGCGAAATGTTCTTTAACTATGTTGTAAAGTTCAGTTTGTGGAATAGCAGTTTCTATAGTGTTTTCATACCCAACCGAAGCTATATTTTTTAAGAATAATTCTTCAGTATCATTTGAATCTTTTGCATATTCTAACTTAGGAAACAAAATGGCAGTAGCAATAATTGCGCCAACTAAAATGATTGTTAATGCAATAATTAAAACTTTCTTTTTCATATAAAGTCAACTCCTTTTGGTAATTATAATACCATAAATAACCAGCAAAAACAATATTAAAAGGCGGTAAGTAAAAACTTACCGCCTCGCTTTAATAATTAAGTGTTTTCTTTTTTTCTATAAAATACAACTGAAATGAAACCAAACAAACTGATAAAGGCAACAGCAATAAGTGTTTCTATCGGTAAGTTTTAATTCAATTTTCATTTTGCAACTTTTTTGTTTCAGTTGTATAGATTCTCTTTTTTGAGCATTTGTTTCTCATTTTTTAAGATAAAGAAAATTGTCTATCTTATTAGTTACCTTACTCTTCCTGTTATATAACAATTAAAAATCAGTTCAATAGGTTACGAGAAATTTTTATTTATTTTTGAAAATACACCCTATGCGTCAATTATGTCTTTATAGTAATCTAAATGTCAATACATAATGTTGTGTTATGGTTTGTTATGTGATATTATATCTTCATAGGGAGGCCTTAACTATGAGTAATATCAATTCGGTGAACATTAGTTTTAAAGAAAAATTAGGCTACGCATTAGGTGATGTGGGCGGAGTGCTTACTTTCTCATTATTATCATCATTTCAACAAATGTTTTATACGGATGTTTTGCACATTCCATTGGCACAAATTACGGTTTTAATGATTATTTCAAGAATATGGGACGCAGTTAATGACCCTATGTGGGGTGCTTTTATTGATTCAAGAAAGCCTACAAAACACGGCAAATTCAGGCCATATATTCTATTGTGTTCAATTCCTATGGCTTTTGTTGCAGTCCTTATGTTTACAAAAATCCCAGGACTTACAACAAATCAATATCTTGTTTTTGCCTATATTACATATATCGCTTACGGAATGTTATACACGGGTGTTAACATACCTTATGGTTCCTTGGCTTCGGTTATTACTAGCGATGCAGTTGAACGTTCATCACTTTCAATGTGGCGTTCAATAGGTTCGGGACTTGGTGGTCTTCCTGCAACCATTATTCTTCCTTTGCTTGTTTATACAACCGTTGAGGGTACAGGAGAAAAAATTCTTGACAGCAATAAGTTTACATTCGCTGTGGCAATTCTTTCTGCGATTTCTATTGTTGTATATATTATTCACTTTAAGTTTACAAAAGAGAATATTGTTATTCCTGTTAAAAAGCAAGAGAAATACAATGTGTTTAACACAATAAAAATGTTATTGAAAAACAAACCATTTATGGTACTTTGTTTAATTTCACTGTTACTTATTACTTTTCAGATGTACACACAAACTACATATAATTATCTTCTAAAGAATTATTACGGAAAACCTGGACTCTATTCTGTTGTTACAATTTGCACATATCTTCCTATGGCTATTTTTATTCCGTTTCTTGCAAAACTTGTAAGAAAATTCGGCAAAAAAGAAATTTGCTCTGTGGGAGTCGGCTTCTCCGCAATAGTTAATATTTTAATGTATTTATTGAAATTCACTCCACTTGTTTTTAATCCCTATGTTTTCCTTACTCTTGTATTCTTCAGTGGTGCTGGATTAACGTTTTTGGTTCTTGAAATTTGGGCGTTGGTAACTGATGTTATTGACTATCACGAATATCTTTCTCATAGAAGAGAAGAAGGTACAGCTTACGCTTTCGTTTCATTTGCAAGAAAATTAGGTCATACATTAGCAGGTGCAGGTTCTTCAGCAATGCTTGGTTTTATTGGTTACAATGTAAACTCTACCGATATAGGACAAAGTGACGAAGTTGTTGCAAAACTTTATGATATTGCAACTCTTGTTCCAGCTATAGTACTTATAATTATGTTTTTCCTTTTAACTTTTGCTTACAAATTATCAAAGAGAAGACTTAATACACTTCAAGAAGAACTTCTTGAAATAAGAAATATAGAGGTGTGAGATAATGATTGAAAATAAAATACATATAGCCTATGGTTTTCATGTTAACTGCTATCATTCATATCGTGGAGATACCAATGATAATTTAGGGTTTGGCTCGGATATTAGAATAATTAGAAAAATCCTTAATACACTTACAGAATTCAATGAAAAAGGGATTCCTGTTAAGGGCACATGGGACACAGAAAACTTTTTCTCATTACAAAAGATTTTACCCGAATATGCTCCTGACATCATTGAAAAGATGAAAGAACGAGTTATTAAATACGGTGATGAAAACATCATTATGGGGTATAATAACGGTGCTTTGTCTGCTATGACTGAAGATGAATTTTGTGAAAGCATTAATCTTGCTGTTACTAATCCTGATGGCAGTGGTCTTAATGATATTTTCGGTACTTGTGAAAAAATTGTCCGACCACAAGAAGTTATGTTTACTCCGTCACAAGTTTCTTTATATAACAAACTTGGTGTTAAGGCACTTTGTCTTTATTATAGTTGTGTACCTTTTGATGCATTTAGAACAATCGTGCCAAGACTTACTGATGAAGAGGCATTTAATCCTCTCACATACACCTATAAAGGTGAAAGTATGACAATTATTCCTACATATTCAAACTCTGATGTTTGTGATGCTGGTTGTCTTCGTGCATGGGTTAAGGATTTACGTAAAAAACAGGAAAGTGGCGAAATCAATCGTGACCTTTTCCTTTTTATAAATATGGATGCTGATGCAATTTTTTGGGAAACTATTGACTTCGGCAAGTTTACGGGAAAAGTTGCTAATACGGATGGTATTCACGGACTTGTAGAAGAAGTTGCAGATTTGCCATATGTTGTTTTTGATACTCCTGGTGGATACATCAAAAATCATGAACCTGTTGGTAAAATAGACTTTACTCACGATACTGCTGATGGTAATTTCACAGGATATGCTTCTTGGTCGGAAAAACCTTTTAATCGTAAGATTTGGACTCGTCTTGAACGAGCAAGGGCTATGGCAAAGGTTACAAGTGAGAGTGATAAACTGTCGCCGTCATTTAACAATAGAGTTCTTTTGCTCTCAACAACCCATTTTGGTCTTGCAACTCCTGTGCTTAATATTCAACGCGAAAAAACTGCAATTGAGCTTAGTGAAAAGGTTATTGACAACGAAATTTCCGCATTGAAGAAAGTTGAAGAAATCACTCTCTACAACACAACAAACTCACTTTTACAATGCGTTCAAGTTGAATTAAAAGAAAAGATTTTTAGCATTTCAAAGCTTACTGTAAAATCAGATGAACTTGAAAGCTTTGTAGCAGTACCAACTGCTAATGACAATTCTTCAGTTTATTTGATGATGAAATTTAAAACCTTGCAAAAGAAATATAAAATTGAAATCGGTTTTGATGGAGAAAAAGAGGAGGCAACCCTCAAAAATCTCCTTGCAACTGATAGAGTTGCTATTATGTTTTCTCCTAGTGGAAATATCGCGTTTGCACAAATTGACGGAAGAAAAATCGGTGATTATGACTTCTTGCAATCATTTATCACATACAACAATAAAAAATATGATTTTAAAAACACAAAGGTTTCCGCACTTACAGTCGCAGGTGATGGTGAAGGTATAAGAATTGAGGGTGAAATACACTTACCAAAAGAAATAAAGTCAGGTAGTTTCACCTATGATTTCTTTAAGACAGGTTTTTTGGACGGAATCTTTGTTCGCACTACAGTTGATTACCCATATACCGCAGAAACGGTTTCAATTTCAACTGAAAATTCATCTTTGGGTAGATATACAGATATGAAATGGACCGAAACTGTGCCATTTCAAATTACTCCTGAATTAGATGGCGATATTTCAGTAATTAAGAGAAATTTTATGGATGATGTCTCTTCATTTAGAACACAATCTTTCCCTGAATGTGATGAGAAAAATAATTATCTTGCATCGTTTAACCATCAGTTGACAGGCGGTTTCGTGGGACTCTATGACGAAAAAGGTGGTATTGTTATCGCCAATGCGCGACAAGTGCTTTCTTCAATGGCACATTGTCCTATGCGACTTGAAAAGGACAAAACCGTTAGAATGAATCCTTTTGGCACTTATTACGGAAATCAAAGACATCATTTCAGCAGGTCAAAGGATCAGATTCTTGATACATACAACCTTGTTGCAGCACAAGGAAAGAGTATTGCTCCATCCTATAACGGAAGTGAAGAAACTGCACTTTTCGGTCTTTATCCAATGGATAGACATGGACTTTCTCAAGTTGAAAAAGAGGAAATCTGTGCTTTTGCTGACGGCGCATTGATTACAACAAATGAAAAATCTGCAACTCAGCCATTTACATGTGACAACATTACAGTAAGAGATGGCAACGCAGACGGTATAAATGAAAAAGACCTGAAAAATCCTGTTTTGACGGGACTTTCAGGTAATCTTGGAAAATATGTTACAAAAGGTGTAAAAGCAATTGCACATATTGTTACAACACAAATTAAGGCAAAGTAAAAAGCCATAAAAAAGCAGAACTGAAAACAGTTCTGCTTTTTCATTTAGTTTTCGTAAATTTTTGTTCCACCAAAAAGTGAACGGAAGAAACTGCCAAATTTATCAAAGAAACCTGCTTTTGATGTCATTACAACTGTATCCTGTGCAAGGACTTTTCCGTCTGCATCATAAAGTGTTGCAGTAAATGTTGTTTTACCATTATTTTCGGAAATGATTGTAATTGAATCATTACTTGTTTCCATTATTTTAAAGTTGTTGTTATTTGAAGTCCATTCAACATAAGCACCTTCAGGAATCTCACCTTCAATATTTGCATGAAGAACAATACCATCTTTATGATTAATTGTTGTTTTAGATGGTGTTTTGATGTTAAAAGTAAATTCATTAACAGCAGGAGTTTCAAGTTTTGGAATTATAGCTGTATCAGTTATCGTTCCACAGAATTTGCATTTTCTTATTCTCTCACCTTCTGCTGTAGTTGTTGGTTCTTTTGATACAATCCATTCACTAGGTTCACATTTTCCTGTTGCAGGAATTGTTTCCTGAATTGTGTCACCACAATATTTACAAGTCGCATCTTTAATACCACTTACACTACATG
>JAZLET010000051.1:0-6829 GCA_045615405.1 Candidatus Fimenecus sp. | reverse complement strand
CCACCGTATGCACCGACCATATCTCCAGTCACATTTAAGTCCACTTCTTCAACAATCTTTTCATCAGTAGTTGTGGGATGAATTTTTGAAACATAGAACTTTGATTCTTCAAAGTTGCCGTAAATTTCACCTTTAGTGCCTGTAATATGTATTCTACGAAGTGACATTGAGTTACCACCAACAAGGTTGTGTGTGCCAGTCGCCCCACTTGCAAAGTTTACAAGCACTGATTGATGGTCAACAACATCATTGTCACACTTGTAAATGCACTTGCCATAAGGTGAGTCACCTTTAAGAAGATTGATTTTATCTTCAATGGTTGGATTTTCAATGTGCTCTAACTTGTCCCATACATAAAATGCCCATCTTTCAGGTTGGTCAATATAAAGACGTTTTGCAGAGTATCTACAATCATCAACAAGTGGACAGTCAACAAGACATCTTGTTCCTGCATTCTCAGGTGCATTTTCAGGCTTAAATTGATATTTACCACCAAAACTTGCAATTTGTGTTGGCTTTGTTTCGCTCATAAGCCACATCATAATGTCAATGTCGTGACAGCATTTTGCAAGAAGCATAGAAGTATGACATTCTTTACTGTTTGCCCATTTACCACGAATATATGATGTTGAAAGGTGATGGTAACTAACATGTTCAAGCATTTGAATATTAATAATATCACCAATTTCACCACTAACAACACGTTCTTTGATTCCGTAATAAAACGGAGTATAACGAAGTACATGGCAAATCATAACTTTTGAGTTATTCTTTTTTGCACAGTTAACTATTTCGCGCATTTCTTCTTCATTAGGCGCAAATGGTTTTTCCAAAAGCATATCATAACCAGCGTTTAAGAGGGGAATGGAAGTTTCCAAATGCTGATGGTCCATTGTCCCATTGATAATTGTGTCAGCAAGTTTACCGTGCTTTGCTAAATCTTGCGCTGTTTGGAAACACATATCTTCGCTGAAACCAAACTTTTTCATACACATTTCGCGTCTTACAGGATTAGGGTCAGCAACGCCCACAATCTGTAAGAGTTCAGGATTTGTAATCGCAAGTTCGGCATAAATTAAAGCTCTATGACCTGCACCAACAATAATAGCAGTAATAGGTTTTGACATAATATCATCTCGCTAAAAAATGTATTTTTTATCAAATGAATTATACCACACCTACATAAAAAGTAAAGAAGAAAATAAAATAAAAAGCCCTTCTCATATGAGAAAGAGCAATTTAAAAAAAGTAGGGCGGGGTCTTGACCCCGCCGTTAAAATTTTACTTAACCAAGTTAATTACTGTAAGTACTGCACCTGCGTCGCCATCAATTATAACTTTACCCTTTGTATATGCCTCAATTGGGTCAAGCTTACCTTCAACAAGCTTTAAAAGATTTGTTGGGTTAACGGTAACAATGGCGTGTCTGTCATAGTACTCATATGGCTCAACATTAACGTTGTGGTCTTTAACTTCAATGTAGAAAATACCATTTACATTCTTACCATTAAGGTTAATTTGTAAAGCAATCACTCCGTCAATAGCTGATGCGTCAGCATCTTGAAATTTCGCCTTAACCTTAGCTACAACTTGTTCGTATGTCATTGTATTTCACTCCTTATCATATTTTTAATAATTTTATCATAAAGCAAAAACCAATGCAAATTTGTTACCTACTTAAAATCAAGTAATAAAATGCTCAAAAACCTTGATAATTGGTCATATTTGCTATTTTTTATAACTAAATTATATAAAAAATAACGAATAAATTATATGAGTGATGGTCAACTTTACAAAATAAAAATTTTTTGAAAATTTTAATATTTTTAATGACAAAAATAGTGTTTTGTAGTATAATAAATTGATATTATGCGTTATTGTGCGTAAATATACTTTTTGGAGGGAAAAATATATGGCATTGGTAAAAAAAGAAGCATATTTTAACTCATCAAATGGAGTAAATAAAATTAGAACTCTTATATGGGAAGATGACGAATTAACACCTATTGGTATTGTTCAACTTACTCATGGAATGGCTGAGCATATTGCTCGTTATGATGCCTTTGCACGCTTTCTTGCATCAAACGGATTTGTAGTTTGCGGTAACGACCTTTTAGGTCTCGGCAAGAGTATTGATAGTCGTGCCGAAATCGGATTTATGGGTGAAGAAAATGGTGATAAGCGTCTTGTTGATGATATGCACATCCTCACAAAAATCATGAAAAAGAGAAATCCTGATATTCCATATTTTCTTTTCGGTCATTCAATGGGCTCCTTTTGTGCACGAATTTATGCAACACATTTTGGTGATGAGCTTAACGGTGTAATTCTTTGTGGTACAGGTGATATGCCTGACCTTATTAACGCAGGTGTTGACCTTATTGATATGCTAGTAAGCAAATATGGTGCTATGAGAAGGGTTGACAAGGTTGCTGAAATTATGAATAAAGGATTCTCAGCAATGTCTCCAAAGAAAGAAGAAAGCGCACTTGCATGGCTTTCAGAAAATGCAGACAATCGTTTAGCATATTCAAATGATGAACTTTGCGGATTTACATACACTCTTGCAGGGTATCGTGATATTTACAACATTATGCGTGAAGCATGTGATTCAGCATGGGCTTATAGAATGCCTAAGGATTTACCAGTTATGATTATTTCAGGTGCAAACGACCCTGTTGGTATGAATGGTAAAGGCGTATTAGCAGTGGCTGATAGTCTTGCAGGTGTGGGAATTGACCCAACAACAATTCTTTACCCAGGAATGCGCCACGAAATTCTTAACGAGACTGACAACGATGTTGTATTTAACGATGTACTTAAATTTTTATTATCACTCTATACAAAGGAAGCATAATCTTGACAAATTTTGTAAGCGAAGAACAAATCATTTTACAAAAGAATATTGCCGATGAAGTGAGTGAACTTCTTCTTACTCGTCATGGGACAAGCCCTAAAGCTTTTGTGCACACATACGGTTGTCAGGGTAATGTTGCTGATAGTGAGCGTATTAAAGGTCAACTTGCATTAATGGGTTATATAATGACCGAAGAAAAACACGAGGCCGATTTAATTCTTTATAACACATGTGCAATCCGTGAACATGCCGAAGATAGAGTTTTTGGTAATGTGGGTGCAATTAAAAGATTAAAGAAGTCAAATCCTAATCTTATTATTGCACTTTGTGGTTGTATGATGCAGCAAGCTCACATTCGTGAAAAAATCCAAAAGAGTTATCCGTTTGTTGATATAATTTTTGGCACCCATAATCAATATAAAGTGCCCGAAATTTTTAAATCATATCTTACACGTGGCAAGCGATTTTTTGCTGATATGACCGAAACTAATGAGGTGGCTGAAGGAATTCCTGCCTTTCGTGATAACTCAGCAAAAGCGTGGCTGCCGATTATGTATGGTTGCGACAATTTTTGCACATACTGCGTAGTTCCTTATGTGCGCGGTCGTGAGCGTAGCCGAAAGTCAGCTGATATTATTGCAGAGTTTAAGCAGATAGTTAGCGAGGGCTATAAGGATATCACTCTTTTAGGTCAAAATGTTAACTCATACGGAAAAGGTTTGGAAGAAGATATTAATTTCTCAAAACTTATTCGTCAGTTGAACGACATTCCGGGTGACTTCACAATCCGCTTTATGACATCTCACCCAAAAGATTGTACAAAAGAACTCATTGATACTATTGCAGAATGTGAGAAAGCATCAAAGCATATTCATCTTCCTGTGCAGTCAGGTAACAATAGAATTCTTAGTGAGATGAATCGTAGATACACTCGTGAAAAGTACCTTGAACTTATCAATTACGCTAAAGAAAAAATAGAAGGACTTTCCATTACAAGTGATATAATCGTCGGTTTCCCCGGTGAAACTTATGAAGAATTTTGTGATACATTATCACTTGTAAAAGAAGTTGGCTATACATCACTTTTTACATTTATTTTTTCATCAAGAAAAGGCACAAAAGCATCACTAATGGATGATCCTGTATCTTATGAAGAAAAGAATAAATGGTTTAAAGAACTTTGTGATTTGCAAGAGGAGATTGCAAGTACACACAGCGCTGAGATGAAAGGCAAAACTTACCGTGTGCTTTGTGAGGGTAAAAGCAAAACCTTAAACGGTTATTTAGCAGGTCGTACTGATGGTAATGTTATTATTGAATTTCCATCGGATGACGAAACCTTAATTGGTAAATTTTGTCACGTAAAAGTAACTGAGCCACTTAATTGGCTTGTGCGTGGCGAAATACAATAAATTAGTCAAAATTTTATTTAATATAAAGGAGAACAAAACAATGTCACTTGAAAAACTTACAAGAGAGCTTGGTAAAGCAATTCAACAAGATGAAAGATATCTTGCAATGCAAAAAGCAATCGCAGCAAATGAAAAAGATACTGCTCTTAATGAGCTTATGAGTAAAATTCAACTCATTCAAGTATCTTATCAACACGAAGCATCAAAAGAAGAACCTGATGAAGGCAAGATGCAGGCATACGACGAAGAATTCCGTAGCGTATATGCTGAAATTATGATGAATGAAAATATGCGCAACTACGAAATTGCAAGAAAAGATATTGATGACCTTATGAACTACATTACAGGTATTCTTGCTATGTGCGTAAACGGTGATGACCCTGATACATGTGACCCAACTGCACACTCATGTGGTGGAGATTGCTCAGGATGTCATTGTGACTGTGGCGACGAAGGCTGCAATCACTAATTAAACAAAGTGTAGGGGCGGGTCTCCGTGCCCGCCCACAACAAAAATCTATTAATTAAGAAGGAATTTTAATATGGCACTTTCACCTATGATGCAACAATATTTTCAAATAAAAAAGAATTATGAAGACACCATATTGATGTTCCGTCTTGGTGACTTTTATGAGATGTTCTTTGATGACGCTAAAACTGCGTCAAAAGAGCTTGAACTTGTACTTACAGGTCGCGATTGCGGACAAGAAGAACGCGCCCCAATGTGTGGCGTACCATTCCATAGTGCTGACGGCTATATTGCAAAACTCGTATCTAAGGGCTATAAAGTTGCAATTTGTGAGCAAATGGAAGACCCTGCAACCGCAAAAGGAATCGTAAAGCGTGACGTTATTCGCGTTATTACACCTGGCACAGTTATTGAAAGCTCAATGCTTGACGAGTCAAAGAACAATTATCTCGCATCAGTTTGTGCATCTAACGGTAGCGTTGGTATGTGCTTTATTGATATTTCAACAGGCGAGGTCAATTTAACTGAATTTTCAGAAAATGTTGAACAGCGCGTTATCAATGAAATGGGTCGCTATAATCCAACTGAAATTATTCTTAATAAAGAGGTTGTGTCATTCTCATCTCTTAAGGATTTCATTTCAAAAAAACTTGAAGCGTCTGTTGAGCTATTAATTGAAGAATTTGAATTCACAAGTGCCCGAAACGTTTGTAAAGAACATTTTAATACTAACGATTTAGCAACAATCTCACTTAACCAAAGAGATACAGCAGTTTGTGCTTTGGGTGCAGCACTTGCATATTTAAAGTCAACACAAAAGCGTGATTTAGAGAATATCAAGAATATTAATTTCTATACTGATGCTAAATTTATGAATCTTGGTATTTCCGCAATCCGTAACCTTGAACTTTTAGAAACAATGCGCGACCGTGACCGTAAGGGCTCGCTTCTTTGGGTGTTAGATAAAACCAAAACCGCAATGGGTAAGCGTATGCTTCGTTCATTTATTGAGCGCCCACTTTACGATTGTGCCGAAATCTCAAAGCGTCTTAATGCAGTTGACGAACTTTATGCAAATACCGAACTTCGTGAGCGTGAAACTGAGCTTATGATAAATGTTTACGATATGGAGCGTCTTATGACTCGTATCGTTTATAACACTGCAAACGCAAAAGAGTTGCTTTCGCTTTGCACAACGCTTAAGAATTTACCTGAAATTAAAGAAAATCTTAAAAATGCAAATAGTAATCTTCTTAAATATATTTATAGTGAGATAGATGTTTTAGCAGATGTTTGCTCACTTATAGAAGTTGCTATTAAAGAAGATGCTCCATTCTCAGTCCGTGAAGGCGGAATGATTAAAGACGGCTTTAATAAAGAACTTGATGAATTACGTGATATCGTAAATGGTGGTAAATCAGTTCTTGCAAAGCTTGAAGCCGACGAGCAAGAAAAAACAGGTATTAAGAAACTCAAAATCGGCTATAACAAAGTGTTTGGCTACTATTTTGAAGTTCTCAATTCATATAAAGAACTTGTTCCTGATACATACATAAGAAAACAAACTCTTTCAAATTGTGAGCGTTATATTACAGAAGAACTCAAAGAACTTGAAACTAAAGTTCTTGGCGCACAAGAGCGAATTGTAGGCCTTGAATATGAGATTTTCAATTCAATTCGTAAAAAAATTGCAGGGGAGTATTTAAGAACTCAACGCACTGCACATGTAGTTGCACTTTTAGATGTTCTTTGTTCATTCGCAACAGTTTCACTTAAAAATAACTACATTCGTCCTGATATTAACGATAAAGGTGTAATCCGTATTTATGAGGGAAGACACCCTGTGGTTGAAGCGTTACAAAAGCACACAATGTTTGTGCCTAATGATACAATTCTTGATTGTAACCAAAATCGTATGGCAGTAATTACAGGTCCTAATATGGCAGGTAAATCAACATATATGCGACAAATTGCAATTATAACAATTATGGCTCAAATGGGTTGTTTTGTTCCTGCAAAGTCAGCCGATATCGGTATTGTTGATAGTATCTTCACCCGTGTTGGCGCATCAGATGATTTAGCATCAGGTCA
>JAZLET010000050.1:0-5350 GCA_045615405.1 Candidatus Fimenecus sp. | reverse complement strand
TATGATGTTGAAAAGTAGGTAGATTATGGAAGAAAAAATAGGAACTGATACACCTAAAACAACTGAAGAAAAAGAGGACATCTCTCATCTTCCAAATTCTTTGTTTGACCAGAATTTACCGCCTCAAGAAATTGTTAATAGGGATTACTTTGAGGTGCTTTACGACGGAGAGTTAAAGCCATTAACTGACCAAATTGTAATGACGCGGTCAGGGTATCTTAATGATATTGCGGACATTGAAAATGATACTGAAAAAGAGATAAAATACATAATTAAATACATTCCAATTAATGCGTTATATTGTTTTTCTTTTGTTGTTTTAGCGGTAGTATCAGTCAAACTTATACCATTTTTTATTGTTAACAATCTAAGTGTTGATTTTCTCGCAATCTTAATTTGTGGTTCGGTAATTGGTTTTTTAGTTACATCTTCTTGTCTTACATTTTCAACTATTAAAAGAATAGTAAGAGCAAAAAAAGCAAGAATAGAAGCGTTAGAAACCTTAGAAGAACGGAAAAAAGAATGTATGGCAAACGGCACTTATGATGCGGGTAGGTGAGTGGAATGGATGAAAAGTTAAGAGTAAATACTCTTGAAACAAGTGAAGAAAAAGAAGATATTTCTCATCTTGCAAATAGAATGTTTGACCAAAATGTAAATAGCTTTACCGAAGGCGAAACTATGAATCGTGATTATCTTCATAGAATTTATGGTGAAGAAATGGATTTCCTTAACAAAGAAGTCCGTCTTACACGAACAAAGTATTATGAAATGTGCGAAGAGATAGAAAAAACATTTTTAGAAAACATACAGTATGAAAAGAAGAAAATGCTTATTTTGTCCATAATTTTTGTGGCGCTTATATTATTTTCAATTGTTTCTTTTTGCGTTTCGGCTGATAGCTTTGATGTATATCACGAGATACATAATCTATCTTTTTATGAGTATGTAGATAAATCGGTTGCTCGTGCATATTGGGCACAGGGAGGTCTATTCTTTGGAATAGGCTGGATTGTTTTGGTTGTAAGTGTTTCGCTTTTTGGTGCGTTTGTGTATAGCACTATCAAGAATATAAGACAATACAAAAAGAAAAAAGAAAGAGCACTTCAAAATCTTGAGGAAAACAAGCGCGAGAAAATGCTTTTAGGTCTTTATGATGCAGGTAGGTGAGTGGAATGGATGAAAATTCAAGAGTAAACACTTTAACTACAACTGAAGAAAAAGAAGATATTTCTCATCTTGCAAATAGAATATTTGACGAGAATGTTGTGCATGAAGAAGAAAAGCCTTTAGGTCGCGAATATTTTGATGCTGTTCACAACGGAAAGTTAAAGCCTAACACCGACCATATTGTTATGACTCGTTCAATGTATAATAAAAGTGTTATGAAAATTGAAGAAAACACAAAGGCAGAAATTAAAGAGGCAAAAAAGTATATACCTATATATGTTATAGGCGTAGGAATTACTTTTTTTGGTGTTCTTGCATTTACTACCGCTTGTGGATTAATTGGTTTAGAACCCACAATACGACTTGGCGCTGGCGTTTGGGCGGGCGCGATTGTTGCTTTGCCTACAATAAGTGTTTTTCTTGCAGGTTCTGTTGTGAAGAAAATAAAAAGAGCAAAAAAGGCAAGAGAAAAAGCACTAAAACGCCTTGAAGAAAGCAAACAAGAATGTATGATTATGGGCACTTACGATGCCTTAAAATAGTTTAATAAAACCTAAACCCCCATCGCAAATGCGGTGGGGGTTCCCTTTTTCACTCGTCAAAAGACGAGATATAACCTTATTAAGTTTATTTAATAATATCAAACATATGACTTAAAGTCAAGGGCGCAGGGGCACAAAACTTATTTATTTTGATTTCTACGCCAATGGAATAAATACTGTTGGGCAATTCCTTCAGTACCTTTTGTGCATTGGGGTAATCCGTTGGGGTACATTTCAGCCATAATGCGCTTTACCCACACATCAACAGGGAAGGCATTAATTTTATGAAATCCATAAAGCAGGGTGCATTCCGCAACCTTTGCGCCAACTCCTTTTATTTTTTGTAATTCTATACGACCAAATTCAATAGGCTCTGTTTTGATTTTCGCGAAATCAATTTCACCACTTGCAACCTTTTGTGCCGCATCAAGAATGTATTTAGCGCGAAATCCTGCGCGAAGAGGGGCTAAATCATTTATAGTAAGTTTTGAAATTGTTTCGGCGCTTGGAAAGGATTTTTTACCGCTTTCACCTTCGCCAAATTCCTCACAAAGACGCGCTATGATACCCTTAATTCGTGGAATATTATTGTTTTGAGAAATAATAAAAGAGCAAAGAGCTTCCCAAGGTTCTTGGCGTAAAATTCTAATGCCGTTGTATTCGTTAATTGCAGTTTGTAAGTATTCGTCATCATATTTTGACAAGATTTCGGTATAGTTGCAATTAAGGTCAAAATAATTTTTCCAAATATTTTCGTAATCTTCTTCGCTACAATTATAGAAAATCAATTCGTCTTTAGTTTGTTCAATTGTAATGTATTTTCCAAAAGCTACGCCGTGCCACTTTTGGTTGTCGTTTTGCCAACGAAACGCCTGACCGCAGTCAAGACACAGGGCAAGGTTAAATGCTTCGGGCAACGGAATTTTAAAATCTTTTTTCATAAGAAAAATCCTTTGCAAAATAGACAAAATTTTATAAAATTTCTATTAAAAATCCCTAATGTTAAATTGCACAAAAATTTTAGATATTTTATAACACAGGTGTGCTCCATTTTGTATAAAAAGTACAGCAATTACAACAAATTGTATTTGACAAAATTTTAACAAGGCTTTTAGAATTTTGTTGAAAAATGGAAAAAATTGCGTAAAACTATTGATTTTGTGGGGAGTTATAAACATTTTCAACAGAGTTTTCAACAATTTCGTTGAAAAGTCAATTATACGATTTGTATAATTTTTACTGTAATAATTTTTGTTTAAAATCCCATATTGACAAATTTTAATGTGCAAAAGTTCACAAAGATTAGTATAAAAATTACTAAAAATCCAACAATATTTGTGAATGTAATAAAAATGAAATGTGAGGATTTTTATATGGTTAAGGGAGTAAACCGACAAGTGCTTGAAATTCATGAAACAGGGTGCGAATATTTTGAAAAAGCATTGTTTTTTGTTCGTCCTGAATTTTCACAAGAAAGTGAAAGCAAATTAAAAAGCAAAGCACTAAATAGTATGCCTAATTCAACAAGAGTACCCAAAACTCGCAAGCAAAAAATCAAAAGCAAAGCATTTCTTTTTGTTGAACTGCTTTTGTCAGCAGGGGCAGGGGCAATAATCGCCGCGGTAATTATAAAATGATTAAGTCCTTTGGTGCATTTGTAAGATTGCGACAACCATTTTCGGTAATGAGAGCCATATCTTCAATTCTTACACCAAATTTTTCAGGAATATAAATACCAGGTTCAACAGTTACAATGTTACCGATTTGCAAAACACTTTCAGATGCAGGTGAAAGGTTAGGAAATTCGTGGATTTCAACACCTACGCCATGACCTGTTGAATGTGTAAAATATTGACCATAACCAGCATCTTTAATAACTGTACGCGCAAAATCGTCACCAGCCTTGCAAGAAACACCTGCCTTAATATTGTTAAGGCAGTTTTGTTGTGCGTTAAGTACGGTATTGTAAACATTTTTCATTTCGTCAGTTGCAAAACCTACCGCAACTGTACGAGTCATATCACTGTGATATCCGTTTATAATCGTGCCAAAATCCATAGTGACAAAATCACCGTTTTCAATCTTTTTCTCGCTTGGTACACCATGTGGCATAGAAGTGTTTTTGCCACTTATTGCGATTGTTTCAAAAGAAAGACCTTCACCACCGTGACGAAGCATATAGAAATCTAAATTTAATGCAATTTCTTTTTCGGTAACGCCAACTTTTATAAATTTTAAAATATGTTCAAAAGCGTCTTCAGCAATTCGCTGTGCTTTAACAATGCTTTCAACCTCGTATTCGGTCTTAACTGAACGAAGTGTATTGATAAGTGTGTCAAGGGTTGTGTCAGTAGAAATTGGCATTTTCTTAAGCACACCCTTAAGTGCATTGTATGTAGAAACTGTCATTCTTGTTGATTCAACAAGCAGTCTATTACAATTCATTTCCTTAAGGATTTGGGCAATTTGAGGGTATGCTTTGCCTAAAAGTACAACCTCACAATTGGTGATTTGCTTTTGTGCCGCTTCAATATAACGACCATCAGTAATAAAAACTGCACGGTCAGCGGATACAAGTAAAAATCCATCAGAGGATGTGAATCCTGTAAAATATTTTCTATTTTCAGGTGAAATGATTAAAGCGCAACAATTTGCACCGTAATCTAATAATAATTTTTTTAAGTTATTCATCATAAACACCATATCCGTGTAATTTTTGGAAAGCCTCAAGCACAGGCTTTTCTTTCTTTCGGCGAATTGCATAGAAAATAGGGAAACGAGTTTTACCACTTAATGCGTCAACAAGCACGGAAATGGCACCACAAGCATTGGCTGCCATAACATCGGCAAAAATTTGGTCACCAATCATAGCCGTTTCGTGAATTTTAACACCCATCATTTCGGCACCGATTAAAAGCTTGTCGGGCTTCGGCTTTTTTGCAGCTGAAAGGTGAGGAAGTCCTAAACTTTCGGCAACCTTGCGAGGACGCTTGCCTATTGCATTTGAGATAATCATAATTTTTATTCCTGCATTTTTAACAGTAGAAATCCAATCATCAATACCGTCAATACAATTATCTCGTCCATCATTACAAATTGTGTTGTCAATGTCAAGGGCAACTGCCTTTGCACCCATTTTATGTAAATCTTCAATTGTTATATCAAGTACGCTTTTAAAACGATACTTTGGCATAGCTGAATCCATAGTTTATTCCTCGTTAATTTCAATAAAAAAATAGTGGGCAATCCGTCAATGGACGCCCACTTGCGTTTTGAAACATAGCTTCGCAAAGCCCAAGCTTATTTGAACTTACGCTTACGTGCAGCCTCAGACTTCTTCTTTCTTTTTACAGAAGGCTTTTCGTAATGCTCTCTTTTACGAACTTCTTGAATGACACCGTCACGAGAAGTTTGTCTCTTAAATCTTCTGAGAGCGCTTTCTAAGGACTCGTTTTCTTTAACTTTTACCTGACTCATTAAAAATCCCTCCCTTTACATTGGGATACATTGTGTATTATACAACACCAAATGTCAACTGTCAACATCTTTTTGGCAGATTTTTCGCAATGTTTCCTTGCAAAAAAATTGCTCAAAAAATTAATCGGAGAGCTTTGTTGTCTCCCCGTTTTTTATCTTAT
>JAZLET010000049.1:0-3949 GCA_045615405.1 Candidatus Fimenecus sp. | reverse complement strand
GTTATTCTTGCTTGTTGAGCATTTACAAGGTCAATATCGATTTTCTCAATATTCTGGATTCCTTTTGTAACGCTATTTTTATTAATCTCATTGAATTTTACTCTGTTAAGGTCATTCATATCAAGGTCTAAAAGCGTTGCTAAATGCCATGAAATAGCCTCTCCCTCACGGTCAGGGTCGGCTGCAAGAATAACTGATTCTGACTTTTCAGCAAGTTCTTTTAATTCTTTTACAAGTTTTTCTTTGCCCTTGATTACCATATATTTAGGTGCAAAATCATTCTTAACATCAACACTTAATTTTGCAGCTGGCAAATCGCGTACATGACCTTTTGAAGAAACAACTTTATAATCATTTCCAAGATATTTCTGAATGCTTTTTGCTTTTGATGGAGATTCGACAATAACAAGTTTTGACATATATCATCATCCTTATAGGTTAGATTTCATTTAATTTATTTTATAGCGTCTGCCACTCATTTGAGTAACAAGACCATAAATTTCAAGTTCAGTAATTGCTGATAAAATTTTATCAGTTGAAAGATTGCACCCTAATGTGATTTCATCTATATGGACAGGCTCACTCCCTATAAATTCATACACCACTAACGCATTAGGTGTTAAATATGATGGTGCAGGTTTTTTAGTGGGGCTTTTCACCTTTGGAGTTTCTTGCTTAGGGGTAGTTTTCTCCGCCTGTTTTTGCAAGAGATATCCTTGAGTCCTTCTTATAATTTCATCATCAGGAAATCTTTCTTTAATATTCAGTTTATCATAAAAACGATAGCAATATTCCTCTAAAATATCGTTAGGTGAGAATACTGCCCTTGCCCCATTACGAATAAGATTATTTGTACCTAAAAACGAGGAGCTTACTAAATCGCCTGGGACTGCAAAAACATCTCTGCCCTGCTCACCAGCTAATCTTGCGGTAATAAGTGAGCCACTACGCTCACCAGCTTCTACTACAACTGTACCTAATGTAAGACCTGAAATAATACGATTTCGCAAAGGAAATGTTGTACGACTTGCAGGTGCAAATGGTGGAAATTCCGTTACAATTGCGCCATTCTTTGCGATTTGCTTACGCAGGTCTTCGTTTTCCATAAGATATTTTGTACCGAGGCCACACCCCAGCACACAAATTGTTTTGCCATTTTCATCAAGTGCGCCTTTATGTGCGGCACTATCAATACCAAAGGCACCACCTGACACAATAGTAAAGCCAATACTTGCCATTGCTGAAGACAATGCACGAGCAACTGAAACACCATAGTCAGAGGCTTTTCTTGCGCCAACAACTGACACTGATAACTCACTAACAAGCGCCGTTTCATCACCATCAACAAACAACACGAGTGGCAAATCTTGAAGAGTTAATAAGTTTGGTGGGTAATATTCACTTGATGGGGTTACGATTTTCCAACCATTTTCTTTTGAAACTTTTAAAATTTCTTCCGCTTTTTCAATGGAAAAGCTTTTAAGCTTTTGGACTTGCTTTTTTGTTAAAACATTAAGGCTAAAAATTTCATTAAAGGTTGTACCGTATATCTCGTAAGGATTCCACTCATAATGCGAAACCAAATCTAAACAAGATGCACCTGCGCCTAAACCACAGGACAACCAAATCCAATATAAATCGTAATTCATTTTACCAATTCCCACATTGTTATTGATGCAGCGGCTGCAGCGTTAAGAGATTCTGCCCTACCCTGCATTTTTATTGTGATTTTATAGTCACAAGCATCAATAATTTCTTTTGACACACCGTTGCCCTCATTACCGATTATGCAAAGCGCACCTGCGCTAAAATCAGTTTTTGTTATATCACAAGCATCACGGTCAGGCACTGTTGCAAAGCTACTAATACCTATATTTTTACAAAGTGTAATTTCTTCTTTAAGATTTTTACACACCTTTATAGGCAAACGGAATAATGCCCCCATTGATGCGCGAAGTGCTTTGGGATTATAAATATCGCAACCGCCTGAAATAACTAATCCGTCAATACCAAAAGCCTCAGCCGTGCGAGAAATTGCGCCTAAATTATCAGGATTTTGAATTGTGTCTAAAGCAATATACTTTTTGCCTTGTTCATACTGAAAATCGTTTTCACGAATTTTTACAGTACAAACAACACCTTGTGGGGTTACCGTATCACTTATGCTCTTAAGCACATCTTCACTTACTAAATAAAAATCTTCACAAGCATTTTTAATTTCTAAAACACTGTCATTGTTCTTATTTAGGCAGTTTTCAGTGCAAAAAACTGATACGATTTGACAATTGCTTTTCACGGCATCAAGACACAAGCGGACACCCTCAGCAACGAAAAGTCCACTATTTTTACGGTCCTTTGAAGATGTCAAAAGCCCCTTAATTTCTTTAATTTTGGGATTATTTTTTGCGGTTATAATAAAATCTTTCATAATTCAAAAAACGGAAAAACCACGCGCGAGGGAAATCCTCATGCGTGGTTAATTTCTTATTTAAGAGCTTCTTTTGCTTTTTCTGTAAGAGCTGTAAATGCTGCAGGGTCTGCAATAGCAATTTCTGAAAGCATTTTTCTGTTAAGGTCAATACCAGCTTTTTTAAGGCCGTTAATGAATGTTGAGTAGTTCATACCATTCATTTTGCAAGCAGCTGAAATTCTTGTAATCCAAAGCTTTCTAAAATCACGTTTCTTTTGCTTTCTACCAATGTAAGCGTAGTTACCGCTCTTCATAACTGCTTGTTTTGCTGTTCTAAAAAGTTTGCTCTTTGAGCCATAGTAACCCTTAGCGAGTTTTAATACTTTATTTCTTCTTTTGCGAGTCATCATCGCACCTTTAACACGTGCCATTTCTCTTTACCTCCGATAGTGTACTTTCATTTATGCGTTTTTAACGCTTTAATTATTGTGAAACAACAAGGTTTCAACAAGTCGGGTTCTTATTTATAAGGAATAAGACGCTTGATTTGTGCTGTATTTGTCTTATCAGCAACAGCTGTCTGACGAAGTCCTCTTTTTCTCTTTGTGCTCTTCTTTGTTAAGATGTGAGACTTGTTAGCGTGTGCTCTGATTGGCTTGCCATTCTTTGAAAGCTTAAATCTTTTCTTAGCTCCGCTATGTGTTTTAATCTTTGGCATAATAATATCCTCCTAAATTGATTTAGATTTACTACCTTATTTCGCGCCCTTAGGTGATAAGAACATAAGCATTTGACGACCTTCAAGCTTTGCAGGTTTGTCAACAGTGCCTAATTCTTCAACAGCAACTGCGAAACGTTCCATAATTCCGTTACCTAAATGAGCGTGAGCCATTTCACGACCTCTAAAGCGGATTGAAACCTTAACTTTGTTGCCTGACTTTAAGAACTTAAGAGCATGGTTTACCTTTGTATCAAAGTCATGAGTATCAATGTTAACAGAAAGGCGAATTTCTTTTGTTTCAATAACCTTCTGATTTTTCTTTGCTTCCTTTTCTTTCTTTGCCTTG
Organism: Candidatus Fimenecus sp.; assembly: GCA_045615405.1. Classification (GTDB taxonomy): domain Bacteria; phylum Bacillota; class Clostridia; order Oscillospirales; family Acutalibacteraceae; genus Fimenecus. The sequence continues at coordinate 472 of JAZLET010000049.1, read as the reverse complement.
TCAAAACGATATTTGCCGTAGTCCATAATTTTACAAACTGGTGGCTGAGCGTTAGGGGCAATTTTTACAAGGTCAAGACTGCGTTTTTCTGCTTCTTTATAAGCATCTTTAGCAGACATAATTCCAAGCTGTTCACCGTCTTCACCGATGAGACGAACTTCTTTATCTCTGATTTGTTCGTTAATCATTAACTCGCTAATGGTAGTACACCTCCAAATAATATAATAAAAAAAGTGAATAGCATAACTATCCACACATCAAACAAAATCGCCATCCTACCGGCAATAAAATTCAATATTAAACGCCAAGTCATCTATGTATGCTTGGGTGAGAGTGGATACTCTGCTTCCTTAACAACTCCGTTATCTTATCATAATATCCCTCCCACGTCAAGCATTTTTCAAAAAAATTTTAAATATAAATTTTCTTTATTTACATTTGAATGTCGCACATTCAGTTTCACCACTTACAC
>JAZLET010000048.1:0-6349 GCA_045615405.1 Candidatus Fimenecus sp. | reverse complement strand
ACTGATTTGTATTCAAGCTTGTGAAGGTTATCAAGTGGCAAGGTCCAAACATCATAACCCATTTGACGTTGGTTTGCAATATAGATATCTGAAAATCCTTTTCGGTCAATCATATTTTCGCCGTAGTTAACTCGTCCCATTGTATCAACAAGAAGACCGATTTTCTTTTCACCATCAACTGCACCAACCATAACAACTTCTGTGTCCTGTGCGCTCTTTGTAAATTTCTTAAAAATTGCCCCAAGTGAGAACTTGCCAGGTTTTGTATAAACTGTTCTATCAATAAATTTCTTATATTTACCATCAATATAAACAAATCCGAAATCGTGAACATTTCTAATCATTAATGGAATAGGGTCGTAATGACCGCGAATTACTGTTTCGTAGTAAATCATACCAAAATTTTGACCAAAATATTCCATACTTTCAGGCACAGGAACACGGTGCTTTTCACCAATATTTGCGAGATTTTCAAAAAGTCCCGCACTTTCGGTAAGTTCAACTGTACCAATAGTTTGAAGTTCAGGTGATGGTGGTAACTCTTTCATTTCCAAGCCCTGATGCTTGTGTAAAAGTTCGCGTACTGCATGATAAGCAGGGGTATAATCACCATATTCGTTAAGAAGTGCACAGTAGTCATAACTTGTAATTGTTGGCTCATAAGCACTGCCAGGGTTATGATTTGCACCTGCATTAAAGCCAAAGTTTGTGCCACCGTGGAACATATAGAAATTGAAACTTGCACCACAATCTAAAAATTCCTGTACTTCTTTAACAACTGAATCCGCTTTTCTTGTGTGATGCTTGTCGCGCCAGTGGTCAAACCATCCACACCAAAATTCACCGCACATATTAGGACCATCATTAGGGAAATCCTTGAAAACATTGAAAGCTGTTTTTGCACGTGAGCCGAAGTTAAGAACTTTATAAATGTGTGGCAAAGAGCCACCTGAAAGCATATTTTTCCAGCTACCGTCAGATGTGAAAAGTGGAACATCAATGCCACAGTTTCTTGTTAAGTCTTCAACAAATTTAAGGTATTCTTTGTCGTTACCGTATGAGCCGTACTCATTTTCAACCTGCATCATAATAATATTGCCGCCATTTGTTTCTAAAAGTGGCTTTAATCTGCCAAGCAATTCTTTATAGTAACGCTCAATACAAGTTAGGAAGTCAGGATACATACAACGAATTTGCATATTCTTGTCTTTAAGTAACCAAGCAGGAAGTCCGCCAAAATCCCATTCAGCACAAATGTATGGGCCAGGTCTTACAATACAGTAAAGACCAACCTTTTGAGCAGTTTTTACAAAACGCTCAATGTCAAGCATACCGTCAAAATGAAATTCACCTGGTTTTGGTTCGTGAAGATTCCAACAAGTGTATGTTTCAACAGTATTAAATCCTGCCAACTTTAATTTTGTAAGACGGTCTTCCCAGTATTCAGGCACAGTGCGGAAATAGTGCATAGCACCCGAATAAATTTTTATGGGTTTGCCATCCATATAAAACTCTTTGTTTTTAATTTCAAACATATTGTTCACCTCTCGTGGTTATGATTCTATAAATTCGTTAGCGTAATTTTGAAACATGTCTATAAGCAACCGCTCGTTGTCAAAAAATACCTTGTCACACTCACGAATTTTACTTTCAGTTTCTTCATTTTCTTCGTTTATAAGTACAAGATAATGAGAATATGCAGTTTTTAGATTTTCGCAAAGAATATCAGGTAATTCCTTACCGATTTTCTCAACAGCCTTTTCAACCTTACCGCAAAATGCAATGTTAATAAAGAAGCGAGTATGACCACCATCTTTAATTTCTTTATAATATGTCATTAATGTGTTATATGGCTCAGGCACTTCTTCTAAACTCCACATTTCCCATAAATATTCTAATTTCATTTGTTCTTCAGTTTTTGGCTCTTTTTTCTTAAAAATATTAAACAATCCCATAATTTATTTCCTTTCAATTAAACATACACATTCCACATGGTCGGTGTGTGGAAACATATCAACTATATATTCTGCTTAATAAGCCAAACTCAGATGGTCACTATATGTTATTGTGAAAATAATAAAGAATTTGACCTTGTGTATCATACAAGTAAATATTATATCTTGTTAACGAAGTTTGCCCATCTTCCCATGTATGCTTCTCAGAATCAATATAAATATAGTCTTCCGTGTCTATGATTTTTCGCTCAAAATCATAATTTGCAGCAACATCATTTGAAGGATCATTGCTCTTAATGGTTTCAATCCATCTCTCAAAATCATCTAAATGCATACTAATTTCAGGCATATCCGTTTCCTGGATTTGCTTGAAATACTGATTTTCTTTAACTTTAGCACAATCATAATAATATTTTGCATAATCGGTGTAGTCCTGAAATTCTCCTGAAGTGAAAAAATCGTAACTTTCATATTTCCCTAGAGAAGTTATCACTTTATCCTCTGGTGCATTACAAGAAGTCACCATTAATGATAGAAGCATAAGGCACACAATAAAAGCAATTTTCTTCAACCTACAACGTTTTATGGAAAACATATTATATCTCCTCTCTAAGCACTTCGGTTATCTATTTCTTTGACAGCAAACAGACTGTCTCCACATGGTCAGTATGTGGAAACATATCAACTGGTTGTATTTTTCTTACCTTGTATCCGTTTTTAGAAAGATACAGCAAATCCCTTGCAAGTGTTTCAGGATTACAGCTTACATAAACCACTTTTTTGGGATTAAGCTTTACAAGGGAAGACAAAAACGGAATATCACTACCAGCTCTTGCTGGGTCCATAATAACCGCGTCAATTTGCTCGTTGTTATTTGCAAGGTCAACCATAAATTTACCTGCGTCAGCGGTAAAGAATTTTATGTTTTCAATGCCGTTAAGTTTGGCATTTTCTTTAGCGTCCTTTACAGCATCTTTATTGATTTCAACACCTAAAACGCTTTTTACACTTTTACTTGCAATAAGTCCAATCGTACCTGTACCACAGTAAGCGTCAATAATTCTCTCGCCACCCTTAAAATCAGCATATTCAAGGGCTTTGTTATAAAGAATTTCAGTTTGCACAGGGTTGATTTGATAAAACGCTTTTGGTGAAATGCGGAATTTAAGTCCGCATAATTCTTCTGTAATTTTACCATCACCGAAAAGAACTTCGCTTTTGTCACCCAATACCATGCTTGTAAATTTGTTGTTTATGTTTTGCACAATAGTTGTAATTTCAGGATGTCTGCCAACAAGAGCATTTACAAATGAACGCTTTGATGGGAACTGTGGTGTGGCAGTAACAAGCACCACCATAACTTCACCACTACGAAATGCGGTTTTTACAAGTACGTGACGTAAAAATCCTTGACGAGAAACTTCGTCGTAAGGTTTTAATTTAAAGCTTTTCATCAGTTTTTTAACTGTGTTTGCAATTTCATCGGCTTTTGGGTCAGTAAGCATACAGTTTTCAATGTCTACAATTTTGTGAGTGGACGATTGATAAACTCCCGCAATAATTTGATTATTTCTACCACGACCAAAAGCATATTGTGCCTTGTTGCGATAATTATACGGATTTTCCATTCCTATAATTTCGTTTACATGACAAAACTTGCCTAAAAGCTTAATGACTTTAACCTGCTTGTGCTTTAATTGCTCATCATATGAAAGATTTAATAATTGACATCCTCCACACTTTTTTGCGTGTGGACAAACTTGCTTTGATTTATTCATAATTAACCTATTTTTCTACCATTTTTAATTTCAAACTTGCCAAAAAAAGGCACTTTGATGTGGCCTTTAAAGGTTGTATCACTTGTGAATTCTACAAAGATTTGAACAGTAACTTTTCCCATTATTTCAATATCTGCTTTACCGCTTAATGTGTTGCCTTTTTCAACAATGTTATAAACGGTAAAATTTGGAATAGTTTTTATGGACTCAGTTTCCACCGAAAAAGCATATTCACCATTATTGTCAGTGATTTCTACAACGGCACTTCCGCTAATCATAGGTGTTTCAATAGTGCCTGTCCACTTGCCTAAACCAATCATATTCAAAACCTCCATGCTTATTCAGTATAATTTTACCATTTACCTATAAAAATGTAAAGCAAAAGAATAAAATATATGTAAAATAGAAGGCACTTTTCGTTGACAACGTTTGCAAAAAAGAGTAAAATACTGAGTTAAGAATAATTTTTTATGAGGTGAGTTTTTTGAGCAAAATCTTTACCCGTTCAAGAATACAACAACTATTAATGATAGCGTTTGACATTTTAATAGTAAACGGTTCGTATTTCCTTTCACTATATCTCCATAATTTTTTCTATATGTCCCACGAAAACTTTATGCGTCTTCTTGTAAGAGTGCCATATGTAACCGTAGTTTATATAGGACTTTTCCTTATTAGAAAGTTGTATAAAAATTTATGGAAGTATATGGGGTTCTATGAACTTACAAATACAGTCACTTGTGCAGGGTTGGCAACAGTAATATGCTTTATAATTGACTATGTGTGTATGAAGTCAGGTCACCTTTTTGGTATTAATTGTCCTCCTTTTGCAGTGTATGTTGAGGCGTTTTTATTCATTTGTTTCTTCTGTGCAGGTGTAAGAACTGTATATAAAGCATACCGTGCAATGCGTTCGGACAAAAATCGTCGTCGCGGTGTTGCAAATAAACGCATTATGATTATTGGTGCAGGTGATATGGCAAACTCAGTTCTTTATGAAATGAGCATTTCAGGTTATAAGTTCGGCTCACCTGTTGTAATTGTTGATGATGACGATAAAAAACAAAAGCTTAGAATTCGTGGTATTCCTGTTGCAGGTGGAATTGATGATATTCCAACACTTGTAAAGCTTTATGATGTAAATGAAATTATTTATTGTATTCCATCAGCAAATGCTGAGCGTAAACGCGAAATTCTTGAAGTTGCAATGTCAACTGGTTGTAACCTTAAGACTGCGCCTAATATTGATGAACTTGGCGGTCCTAACAAGTCATATACCGATAAAATTCGTAAGGTTGATGTGCTTGACTTGTTGTCACGACCTGAGGTTAAGCTTGACCCAGATGTTTGTAAATATGTTACAGGCGAAACTGTACTTGTAACAGGTGGTGGCGGCTCAATTGGTAGTGAACTTTGTCGTCAAATTGCAAAATACAATCCTGAAAAAATTGTTATTTTTGATATTTACGAAAACAATGCGTTCACTCTTAAAAATTCATTAGATAGAAAATATTGCGGTGCTCCTCAAATTGAAATCCGTATTGGTTCAGTCCGCGATTTGAATAGACTTCGTGAAATTTTTGAAGAGTTTAACCCATCTTCAGTATTCCATGCTGCTGCACATAAGCATGTTCCTCTTATGGAAGATAGTCCTTATGAGGCGGTTAAGAATAATATTTTAGGTACATACAATACTGCTTTTTGTGCAAACGAATACAGTGTACGCAACTTTGTGCTTCTTTCAACGGATAAAGCGGTTAACCCAACAAATGTTATGGGTGCTACAAAGCGTGTTTGTGAGCTTGTTGTTCAACACTTTAGCAAGATTACAAAAGGTACAAAATTTGCGGCAGTTCGTTTCGGTAATGTTCTTGGCTCAAATGGTAGCGTTATTCCAATCTTTAAAGAACAGCTTGAACAGGGCGGACCAATTACAGTTACACACCCTGATATTACTCGTTACTTTATGACTATTCCTGAAGCAAGCCAGCTTGTTGTACAAGCAGGTGGTTTAGCAAAGGGTGGCGAAATCTTTGTTCTTGATATGGGTGAGCCGGTTAAAATCGTTTCACTTGCTGAAAATCTTATTAGACTTTCAGGTTTTGAACCATATAAAGATATTGAAATTCAGTTTACAGGTCTTCGTCCAGGTGAAAAGCTTTATGAAGAGCTTTCAATGGAAGAAGAACTTGATGAAAGACAAAAAACTGGTAACGACAAGATTTTCGTTACAAAACCGTTGGCTATTGATGATGAACAGCTTGAAAGAGATATTAAAGCAATCGCTGACTTAAAGCCTGACGAGGTAAGAACTTATCTTAAACGCCTTGTTCCAAATTATAGACCAAAATAATTTAATTCATATATTGGAGATGTCACAAATGCAAATCAGAATTGAAAAAACAACAACACCAAAAGCAAAACCAGATTGGAAAAATCTTGGTTTCGGTCATATTTTCACAGACCATATGTTTATTATGGATTATGATGAAGGACAAGGTTGGCATGATGCAAGAGTGGTACCATATCAACCACTTTCACTTGACCCATCAGCACTTGTTTTCCATTATGCTCAAGAGTGCTTTGAAGGACTTAAAGCATATCGTCTTGCTGACG
>JAZLET010000047.1:0-14052 GCA_045615405.1 Candidatus Fimenecus sp. | reverse complement strand
GTTGTAATGATATTTGCATCACAAAGTTCAAATGCGGTAAGTCTTGCACCTTGTAAAAGTGGTCTTGTTTCATCAGCAAACACCTTAATATTGTGCCCATTCTCTTTTGCAACATATACAGGTGCAAGTGCAGTGCCATATTTTACTGTCGCTAGTCGTCCAGCATTACAATGAGTGAGGATTGAATTGCAATCTTTAAGAATTTCGGCACCATAATCACCAATTTTACGACATATTGAGATATCGTCATCAATCATTTTAAGTGCTTGTTTTGTAAGCGTTTCTTTAAAACTTTCAGCATTGCTTTTCTTTGCGATTTTGAGCATTTCATCAGTTGCCCATTTAAGATTTACAGCAGTTGGTCTACATAAAATCAATTTTTCGCAGTAGTCTTTTAATTCCACGAAAAGTTCTTTATATGTATCGGCTTTGCTTTTATTCATAAGCACTGCCAATGAGATTGCGGTAAACACGCCGATTGCAGGTGCGCCACGGACTTTTAAGAACTTAATTGCATCAAAAATCTCGTTAAAATCGTCAGTTGAAACCTCTTTATATTCAGTTGGCAAAAGTGTTTGGTCAATGAATACTGCTTTATTATTGACAGTATCAAATCCCACAGTTGCGCCATTTAAGAACATTATATTTCACCTACGATTTTTGTAATAAGAGTTTGCATTTCTTCACTTTTTTGTTTGCCGATTGTAAGGACTTCTTCTTCAGTTAAACGCTCACCTGAAAGTCCTGCGGCTTTATTTGAGATAAGTGAAAAACCTAAAACATTTATACCACAATGGTTTGCTGCGATTACCTCTTGCACAGTTGACATACCAACTGCATCAGCACCAAGAACTCTAAATGCACGAATTTCAGCAGGTGTTTCATAAGAAGGTCCTGTGCAACCAATATACACGCCTTTTTGAAGTTTCATACCAAGTTTTTCGGCACAATCATACGCTATTTTGGACAATTCAGGTGAATAGCCAAAGCTCATATCAGGAAAACGGCAACCAAAACGGTCGTCATTTTTGCCTATAAGACAATTTTTACCTGTAAAATTTATGTGGTCAGTGATAACCATAATGTCACCAACATCAAAGTTTTCGTTTATACCACCTGCCGCATTTGTAACAATAAGAGTTTTTACGCCCATCATCTTCATAACACGGATTGGCATAACTACGCTTTGCACCTCGTAGCCCTCATACAAGTGGATTCGTCCTTGCATACACACAACTTTTTTACCATTAAGTGTACCAAAAATAAATCTACCCACATGACCAGGTGCGGTTGATACAGGAAAATTAGGAATATCGGCATAATCAACATAATAAGGATTCTCAATTTTTTCACCAAGAGTGCCAAGACCACTACCTAAAATTATACCGATTTCGTAAGTATCATTAATTTTTGATTTTATAAACTGAATTGCTTTTTCAATCATTGTGCATTTACCTCATTTACAACTTCACGAACAAGACGACTTACTTCGTAACCCATTCTTTCAACATCAATAGTTGTAAATTCACCATTTTTATAAAGCACTTCACCATCTACCATAGTGAGCACTACATTACTCTTATTTGCTGAATAAACAATATTATTAAGCACATCAAAATCAGGGTACATATTAGGTGTTGTCATATCAATTACGATTAAGTCGGCTTTATTGCCTACTTTAATTACACCACAGTCATTTCTGCCTTGCGCTTTATATCCGTTTATAGTTGCCATTTTATAGACGTCCTGAGGGGTAACGATATCCGCTTGATTGTTAACGCCCTTTGGCAATAGTGCCGCCAAATACATTTCACGCATAATATCTAATCCGTTATTACTTGCGGCGGAATCAGTACCGATACCAATATTTACGCCTTTATTAAGCATTTTATAAGTGTTGCAAAATCCACTACCAAGCTTCATATTGCTTGCAGGACAATGAGCAACCGTTACGCCCATTTCTTTGAAAATGTCCATATCTTCATCTTCTACCCATACACAATGAGCAAGGATTGTAGGACTGTCAAACACCTTTGCATCATAGAAAAGACGAGCTGGAGTTTTGCCATATTTTGCTTTACAATTTTCGTGCTCTGCTTTTGTTTCGGAAAGATGGATATGATTTATATAATCCTTACCACTTGTATATTCACCAAACTGTTCAATAATTGAAAGTCGGTTTGTGTATTCAGCATGCAAGCTCATATCAATTTTAATTCTGCCATTTTGGGTATTGTGATATTTTTCGGCAAGATAAATCCCCTCTTGAAATCTTTCATTTTGAGTAATATCTTCGTCAACGAAAGATACGATTGAGCGACCAAAATTAGTTTTTGCCTTACTGTCAATTACCGCTTTCATTACACCATCACCAAAGAAATACATATCAGTAAATGATGTTGTACCACTACTGAGCATTTCGGCTATTGAAAGCATTGTACCGTAATATGCACGGTCACAGTTAAGTCTATCTTCAAAAGGAAAAACCTTTTCATTAAGCCAACGGTCAAGTGGCAAATTTTCGGCATAGCCACGAAGAAGTGTCATTGGTGAATGGGTATGAAGATTTACAAAGCCTGATGAAAGAATTTTACCGCTACCATCATATTCTTCACCATAATTTTCTTGTGGCTTTTCGGTGCCGATATATTCAATTTTATCATCTTTAATGCCCACATACATATTGTTTTGAATATGAAGGCTTTCGTTGATTAACGAAATGTTTTTAAAAAGCATAAAAATTCCTCATTTATATGGGTTTATTCAATGATAATTGTTTCAATAACTACATCTTCAATAGGCTTATCTTGTGCTTTTGTTGGCACATTGGCAATAGCATCAACAACGTCCATTCCTTCGTAAACCTGACCAAAAACTGTGTGACGGAAATCAAGCCAAGGTGTACCACCAATTTCTTCGTATGCCTCAACACATTCGGTTGGGAATACTCTTTCGTCAATTTGTTTCATTTGGCTGATAAAGTCTTCAGGACAACTATTTGCCTGAACAATAAAGAATTGGCTACCGTTTGTATTTGGCCCTGCATTCGCCATTGAAAGTGCACCACGAAGGTTATGAAGCTCACCTGTGAACTCATCAGGGAAAGCGTGTCCCCAAATGCTTTCTCCGCCTGCACCTGTGCCTGTTGGGTCTCCACCTTGAATCATAAATTCATTAATTACACGGTGGAAAATAAGACCATCATAATAACCATTTTTAGCGTGAGTTGTAAAATTTTCAACTGCTTTTGGTGCAAATTCAGGGAAAAGCTTAACCTTGATTTCGCCCATATTTGTTTTAAAAATAGCGATTGTATCGTTCTCGCTTGGTTTGTTTAATTGATGAAACATATTATTTCTCCTTTATTCTACTGATTTAAGTGATTCTATCATATCAATCTTTTTAAGTTTATAGTACATTATAAGGTTTGTTGCAAGAGCAAAAATTATTGTAAGCACTGCACCGATTACAATGCTTAACGGTTCTAACTCTCTACCAAACATATAAACATCGGTTTCAACGGTAATCATAACAAATCTATGAAGTATAATACCGAGGAAAATACCAAGTATTGTACCAAGAATTGTAAGCACTATATTTTCACGATAAACGTAAGCATTTAACTCTTTATCATAGAAACCTAACAACTTAAGAGTTGCAAGTTCTCGTCTTCTTTCACTAATGTTAATGTTATTAAGATTATAAAGTACAACAAATGCAAGAATTGCCGCCGCAATAATCATAAGAATAACAATGAAATAAAGACTATTAATGACGGTATTAAGTTCTTTTAACTCGTCAGCGTTCATAGTTACTGAATTAATTCCGTTAATTTTTAAGAGTCGTGAGCTGATATCTTCAGTGTTTGCAGCAGCTTCCATCTTAATCAACAATACATTAGTTTCACTTGACAAATTATAAAGCGACTGGTAAAGACCCGGTGTCATATAAATATAGTTGAAAATATAGTTTTCAGTTATACCTACAACCTTAACTTCTTTTGAATAAGCATCAGACTCATTAAGTCTTATAAATATACTGTCACCGACCCCTATGCCAAGAAGCTTAGCATATTTTTCAGTTATAATTACACCTTCATCAGAAAGTTCAAGTTCATCAGTAAGGCTTCCACGCTCACGAATTGAAATATATTCTTCAAACTTATCAAAATCACGTGGAATAATCATATATGCATTTTTTTCATCGGCAAAATTATCAGCACTCTTGCCTGTTGCATACACCATTGTTCTATTTGCTTGAAGGTAATCCGTAATATCCGAAATTTCAGATACATCTGAAAGCATTGCACGTCGTTGCATTCTTGTAAGAGTTGTATCTACACTTACGACTGCATCATACTTAAACACTTCGCCATATTGATTGTTTGCCATTGCTGAAACGGAGTCACGAATACCAAGACCTACAAGCAACAATGCCATACATCCACCAACACCGAAAAGTGTCATAAAGAAACGCTTTTTATAACGGAAAAGATTTCGCATTGCCGCCTTTTGACCGAAATTAAGACGTTCCCATATAAAGTCAATATTTTCAAGTAATATACGCTTACCTGCCTTTGGTGCTTCAGGGCGCATAAGGTGTGCAGGCGCCGCACGAAGTTCTTTATAGCATGCAAAAAGAGTTGCACCTACTGTACAAAGAATTGCAGCGAGTGACGCTACAAGAGCGTGACCTATTTGAAGTGTTACCACTGTGCTACCGAGATTATAATATGATGTTTTATATGCACCTACAATAAAATATGGAATTGTAAATTCGCCAAGGAATACACCAACAATGCTACCGATTAAAGTTGCTAACAATGCATATAAAAGATATTTACCGATAATTGTAAATTTACTATAACCAAGTGCTTTAAGTGTGCCTATTTGTATTCTTTGCTCTTCAACCATACGAGTCATAGTTGTAAGAGAAACAAGAGCTGCAACGAGGAAGAATATAATTGGGAAAACTGTACCGATTGCACCTATGCTTTGAGTGTCATTCTTAAAGCTCATATAAGACTCGTTCGCATCACGATTAAGCACATACCATACAGGTATTTGCATTGTATTAATTTCACGCTCTGCTTCAATAAGACGTGTTTCAGCATCTTTAAGCTCTTGTTCAGCGTCTTTCTTTGCAATTTCAAACTTTTCACGTCCACGCTCAAGCTCTTCTTTTGCTTTTTTAAGTTCTTCAGTACCTGCTATAAGTTGATGCTTGTTTGCTACAGCATATTCCAAGTCAGCAAGTTCTTCTTTTGCTTTGTTTAGTTCTTCTTCTTTTGATGCAAGTGTTTTTGCTGAAAGCTCATACATACCCTGTGCTAAAAGTAAAGAATCCTTTGCATTTTGCTTTTGTTCCTCAGTTTTATTAGGGTCGTTTATATAGCTTTCATACTGTTCTTCAGCAATTTTAACTTCTGCCTCAAGCTCAGCTAAATCCTCTTTTGCTTTGTTAAGTTCTTTTTCACCATCAGCAACCTGTTGACGGTAAAGAGGAAGATTTGCCTCAGCATTTTCTACAAGAGCAAGATTTTCTTCAAGAATTGCATTTTCTTCTTCATACTTTTTCTCATTTTCAAGAAGCGCCTGTTCTGCCTCGGCTAACTCATTACGAACAGTTACTTCCGCTTCAAGATAATCATTCTTAGCATCCTGAAGCATTTCATTGCTTTGTGAACGAACCTCACTGTATCTAATATCACAACGCTTATCAGCAATAAGCTTAATTTTTTGAATAACACTATCAACAAGCTCAGCATATTTGTTACTGTAGCAATCAAGGTCACGAGCTCCTGTTACAGTTATATGAAGTGCTGTGAAAATATCAGTAACATATGCTTCTTGTGGAATAACAATGTAACCGTCAACAACACCATCACCTATTGTACTTGTACCCATATCGCCATTAAGGAAATATGATGTTTCGCCGATACCTACAATTTGATATGTTTCTGATGCAAGAGTGTCAAAAATCTTTTCATCAGTACCCGTTAAAAGTGTTACATAACTACCGATTTCAAAGCCTGATGCTTTTAAAAATTCACGGCTTGCCACACACTCATTATATTTTTCAGGATATCTGCCCTCGCTCACCTTAACATCATTAATGCTTTCAGGCATTGCAAGAACCTTTGTTACTATTTCACTGGAATTTGCTAGACAAAGAAAATCGGTTATGTGTGCACCCTCTACTGCCTCAACTCCCTCAATCTCTTTAATTGCATTAAGGTCATTTGCAGTAAGCCCTAAAGTACCTACAACACGAATATCCATAAGGTTTTGCTTATCATAAACTGCATCAGCAGTCTTTTGCATAGCTGGCATTGATGAACGAATGCCGGAAAAGAATGCTACACCAAGGACTACTATAAGCAATATTGAAATAAAGCGACTTATGCTTTTCTTTATTTCTCTACTAAAATCCTTTTTAATTGATTTAGTCATATTTAACTTTCCTTTACCATTCAATCTGCTCAACAGGTGTTGGATTTTGGTTTATAAGAATTTTATCAACCTGTCCGTTTTTAATTTTTATTATTTTATCAGCCATTGGAGTGAGGGCTGAGTTATGAGTGATAACAATTACTGTCATTTTCTTTTCACGACAAGTATCCTGCAACAATTTTAAAATTGACTTACCTGTTATATAGTCAAGGGCACCTGTTGGCTCATCGCAAAGCAAAAGTTTTGGATTTTTTGCAAGTGCACGAGCAATTGACACGCGCTGTTGCTCACCACCTGAAAGCTGTGATGGGAAGTTATCAAGTCTATTGCTAAGTCCTACCTCAGCAAGTACATCTTCTGCATCAAGAGCATTTTCTTTCATTTGTGACGCAAGTTCAACATTTTCAAGTGCTGTAAGATTTTGAACAAGATTATAAAACTGAAAAACAAAACCTACATCATCACGACGATATTTTGTAAGCTCTTTTTCATTAAACTTAGCTATATTTGTACCATCAACAACAATTTCACCTGATGTTGCTGAATCCATTCCACCTAAAATATTAAGTACGGTTGTTTTACCAGCACCTGATGGACCTACAACTACAACAAATTCGCCTTTCTCAATAGGGAAACTGATATTATTGACTGCTTTAATCTCAATTTCGCCCATTTTGTAGGTCTTTACTACGTCTTTTAATTCAATAAATGACATTGTTTTCGCTCCTTAAAATCATAGATAAGTCATTATACCATATACTATAAGATTTTGCTACATATATTTTTTATATATTATTAATTACATTATTTGTATAATTTCAACTAAATTTTACAAATTAATAGACAACTGTTGATTATTGAACATTTTAATAATATAATAACTATATAAGATACACGGAGATGATTTAATGGCTATTAATGACAACGACATTCGTGTTAGACGCACGAAAAAACTTCTTCGCAAGGGTGTTGCGGAGCTTGGCAAAACAAAAAGCATTAATAAAATTACAGTAAAAGAGTTAACTGACCTTGTTGAAATTAACAGGGGTACTTTTTATTTGCATTACAAAGACGTTTATGACCTTGTTGATTCTATTGAACAAGAGCTTTATGATGAATTAAACGAAACTGTTTTCAATATAACTCCTGAGGATATTCTTTACCGCCCTGTTGATGTGCTTGAAACATATTTTGAATATTTTAGAAAGCATAATGATATTTTAACCGTTCTTACTGGCGAAAATGGTGATGCCAAATTTGTTTTTAAATTTGGTGAAATTGCTAACAGCAAAACTCTTCATTTATTTAATAAGATTTTCCCAAATATGGAAATGGAAAAATATAATTTTGCATACAGTTTCAGCAGTTTCGGTTTTCTTGGAATTCTTCAATGCTGGTCTACACAATACGCTCACCTTTCTTCAAAAGAAATAGCTGAAAAAGCACTTTCACTTATTCTTGGTGCCCTTTGGGGAATTTTAGGTGATGAAAACAAGGAGATACTTTTAAATGCGCACAAATCTAATCCAAATGCTAATTCCTGATAGTGAAAATATACATAATCCTAAAGTACGTGAGGCATATGGCACTCTTGGTAGTGTTGCAGGAATTCTAACAAACATTTTACTCGCAATTCTCAAATACGTTGCAGGTATGCTTTCAGGCAGTATTTCAGTCACTGCTGATGCTATTAATAACCTTTCTGATGCAGGTGCTTCAATCATTTCATTTATCGGTGTGAAGCTTTCTTCAAAGCCCGCCGACAAGGGTCACCCTTATGGTCACGGACGAGTTGAATATATATCTGCCCTTGCGGTTGCATTTCTTGTTTTGCTTATGGGTATTGAATTATTCAAAAGCTCAGTTGACAAGATTATAAATCCTGTACCTGTAAAATTCAGCGTTATATCACTTTGTATTCTTATTTTTAGTATTCTTGCAAAATTATGGCTTGGCTTTTTCAATAAAAAGTTAGGTGAAAAAATTAATTCAGCCCCTATGATGGCAGTTATGAAAGATTGTTTTAGTGACTGTCTTGCAACAGGTGTTGCTGCTGTTGCCATTATTGTTTCTGCATTCTCCAACATTAATATTGACGGATATCTTGGAGTTATTGTTGCCTGCTTTATCTTTATGGCTGGATTCAATATTCTTAAAGATACAATGGCTGACCTTTTAGGAAAACCTGCCGAAAAAGAGTTTGTTGAAGAAATTACAAACAAAATTCTATCATATGACAAAATTGTTGGCGTACACGATATGATTATCCACGATTATGGTCCAGGAAGAAAATTTGCTTCCGCCCACGCAGAAGTGCCTTCAAATGAAAACATTATGGAAATTCATGATGTTATTGACCTTGTTGAGCGTGATATTTTAAACGAATATGGAATGATTATTTCAATTCACATGGACCCTATTGTTACTGACGACGAAAAAATTAACGCGTTACGTCAAATGACGAGCTCACTTGTCAGCGAAATTTCTGAAGAAATGTCAATTCACGATTTTAGAGTTGTTGATGGTCCTTCACATACAAATTTGATTTTTGATTTGATTGTTCCACACAAATATGACTTAAGCAACGATGAAGTTAGGAACGAAATTGAAAATAAATTGAGCAAAATAAACGAAAGATATTTTGCAGTTATAACAATTGAGCACTCTTTTAACTAAATTTTATTTTTTTATAAAAATTCTATTGCAAAAACCACAAAATATAGTAGAATATATATGTTGACATATTTATATATAGTTTAATCATTTTTTAAAAATTGCGGAGGTTATTTTATGGCAGATAGAGAAATTACCACAATACCAAACGGGCCTCTCGGTATTATTGCTTTACCGGGATGCGAAGAAATGGCTGAAAAGATTGACCGTTTTCTTGTAAAATGGCGTTCACAGCAAGACTCAGAGCACAAGTCAACAATCGCTTTTTCAGGCTATGAAAGAAATTCATATATTCTTGATGTTACTTTCCCTCGTTTTGGTACAGGTGAAGGAAAGTGTGCACTCCGCGATTCAGTTCGTGGTTATGATATTTACATTCTTATTGATGCATTCAACCACGGCGTAACATATAAAATGTATGGTCAAACAGTTCCTATGAGTCCTGATGACCACTATGCAAATCTTAAAAGAGCAATTTCAGCAATTGGTGGTAAGGCTAAGCGTATTACAGTTATTATGCCTATGCTTTATGAAGGTAGACAACACAAGCGTACTTCACGAGAATCACTTGACTGTGCAGTTATGCTTCAAGAACTTTGTCTTGATATGGGCGTTGATAACATTATCACATTTGACGCTCACGACGCTCGTGTACAAAACGCTATTCCTCTTCACGGATTTGAAAGTATTTCTCCTGCTTACCAAATGATTAAAGCACTTGTAAATAATGTTGATAATCTTAAACTTGATAAAGAGCACACAATGCTTATCTCTCCTGACGAGGGTGGTATGAGCCGTTGTATGTTATATTCAAACTATTTAGGTCTTGACCTTGGTATGTTCTACAAACGTCGTGACTACTCAAGAATTGTTGATGGTAGAAACCCTATTCTTGAGCATCAGTTCCTTGGCTCTAATGTTGAGGGTAAAGACGTTATGATTATTGATGATATGATTTCATCAGGTGAATCAATGCTTGACGTTTCAAAGAAACTTAAAGAGCTTGGTGCAAATAGAGTATTCATTTTCTCAGCATTCGGTCTTTTCAATGCTGGTCTTGATAGCTTTGACAAAGCATATCGCGATGGTCTTATTGACAAAGTATTTACAACAAACCTTGTTTACCGCATGCCTGAGCTTAAGAAACGCGAATGGTACTGTGAGGTTGAGCTTTCAAAATATCTTTCATACATCATTGATACTCTTAACCACGACAAATCAGTTAGCAAACTTCTTAACCCTGCTGATAAAATTAACGTTCTTCTTGAAAAAGCTGGACTTAAATAAAATACTTAAAGCACCCCATGGGGTGCTTTTTTAATTTTTTCTTTTTTCTATAAACATACATAAAAATAATACAATATTTAACAAAAATATACCCAACACAATGTCAATTAGTAGTTGAAAATGTGTTTGGAATTATTGTATAATGTTAAAGATGAAAAACATTGTTATACTTTTTTGGAGGTTATTATGAGAAACATTAAAGTTATTAATAGTGGTTGGCTTTTCTCAAAAGAGGCAAAATCAACTCCTGCTACACTTCCTACTGATTGGGAAGCACTTGATTTACCATACACTTGGAATGGCAAAGATGGTCAAGACGGTGGTAACGACTATTACCGTGGCACTTGCTATTTTGCAAAAGAATTTAAAGCCGATGATTTACCTGAAGGCGAAGTAAAATATCTTCAATTTGAAGGTGTTAACTCTTCTTGCGTTGTTTACTGGAATGGCAAGAGCATTACAAAGCACGATGGTGGTTATTCAACCTTCCGCGTACAAATCAAAGATATTAAAGACACTAACTTACTTGTTGTTGCAGTTGACAACTCTGCAAACGACAGAGTATATCCACAGAATGCTGACTTTACATTCTACGGTGGTATTTACCGTGATGTAAGTGTTATTGCAGTACCTGAAAATCATTTTGACCTTGATTATTACGGCTCACCTGCTATTATGGTTACACCAAAAATTAAGGGTAGTAACGCTGAAATTGAAGTTAAAACATTCTTTAAAAATGATGACTGCAAGGTTCGTTATGAAATTATTGCTGACGGCGAAGTTATTGCTTCAAAAGAAGATGACGATGATGTTGAATTTGAAGTTAAAAATGTTCATCTTTGGGATGGTTTAAAAGACCCATATCTTTACACTGCAAGAGCAACTCTTATTTATGACGGTGTTGAAGTTGATGAAGTTTCGGCTCGTTTTGGTTGCCGTACTTTTGAGATTGACCCTGAGAAAGGATTTATTCTTAATGGTCGCGAATACCCTCTTCGCGGTGTTTCACGCCACCAAGATAGACCTGACGTTGGTAATGCCCTTACTCCTGAAATGCACAAGGAAGACCTTGAGTTAATTCTTGAAATGGGTGCAAACACAATCCGTCTTGCTCACTATCAACATTCACAAGTATTTTATGACCTTTGTGACGAGGCAGGTCTTGTGCTTTGGGCTGAAATCCCTTACATTTCAAGTCATATGCCAACAGGTTATGACAATACTATTTCACAAATGAAAGAGCTTGTAGTTCAAAACTACAACCACCCATCAATTGTTGTTTGGGGTCTTTCAAACGAGATTACTATTGCCGGTTCAAATCCAAATCTTATTAAAAACCACAAAGACCTTAACAATTTAGTTCACGAAATGGACAAAACTCGTCTTACAACTATTGCAGCTGTTTCAATGTGTGATATTAATGATGAATATGTTCATATTTCCGATGTTGTTTCATATAACCACTACTTTGGTTGGTACGGTGGCGATACAAGTATGAATGGTCCTTGGTTTGATGACTTCCACAAGAAATATCCTAACAAACCAATAGGTATCAGCGAATACGGTTGTGAGGCTCTCAATTGGCACACATCTACACCTACTCAAGGTGACTATACTGAAGAATATCAAGCATATTACCACGAAGAGCTTATTAAGCAAATTGCTGATAGACCTTATCTTTGGGCAACTCACGTATGGAATATGTACGACTTTGCTGCTGATGCTCGTGCTGAGGGTGGCGAAAATGGTATGAACCACAAAGGTCTTGTTACCTTTGATAGAAAATATAAGAAAGACAGTTTCTATGCATATCAAGCTTGGCTTTCAGACAAGCCTATGGTACATCTTTGCAGCAAGAGATACATTGACCGTGTTGAAGATGTTACAAAAGTTACAGTATATTCAAACTGCCCAGAAGTTGAACTTTTTGCAAACGGCGTAAGCGTTGGAAAACAATCAAAGGGCAAATACCCATTCTTCTATTTTGAAGTTAAGAATGAAGGTACAACTGAGCTTAAAGTTGTTGCAGGTGACCTTACTGATTGTGGCACTATCAACAAGGTTGACACACCTAACGAAGCTTACATAATGAAAGAAGAAGGTCAGGTTATTAACTGGTTTGAAATCAACACTCCTGACGGATACCTTTCAATTAACAACACCATTGGCGATATTATGAGCACATTTAGAGGTAAACTTGTAATGCTCAGTTTCCTTAAAATGCTTAAAGACTCAATGGGCGGTGGCAAAGACGAAAACGGTGAAGAGAAAAAAGGCGGTGGTGGAGTAATCGGCGGATTTAAGATTACACCTGCAATGCTTAAAAATATTTACGGTATGGCAAAAGGATTTACAATTAAGCGTTGTTTCTCAATGCTTGGTGGCGGATTTACAAAAGAACAAATCCTTGAATTAAATGCTAAACTTAATAAGATTAAAGCACCTAAAAAGTAAAAATTACATAAGAAAAAATCCCCGAGTAATCGGGGATTTTTTGTGTAAACTTTAATTATTTTACAACTTTAATTGTATTGATTTCGAATGGTTTGAAGTCAACAGTTACTGTGTTGTCATTAACTTCAAGCTCTTTAATATTATTTTCAAGCATATCGCAAAGGTATGCTTTTTTAACATTAAAGCCGAATTTTACGTTTGCGGTTGTACGCTTGTTGTAATATTCACAACCACGAAGTACAATTGTATCTTCAGTTTCCGCTTTCTTTGCAGTTTCAAAGATTACATTATCACAATCAGTTGCGAAGAATGAGTATTCATTTGCAAGTGTACCCTTATTCTCCCCTACTTTCTTACAAAGCATTGGAATATTAAGGTCATACGCTTTTTGAATTGTACCTGCTTCACGGTAGTCCCCTGCGTGTGGATAAAGAGAGTATGTGAAGTAATGCTCACATTTATCAGCATCAGGGTCAGGGAATGTGCCACACTTAAGCATTGTAAGACTCATTACGCCATCGTGTATAGCGTGACCATATTTACAGTCGTTCATTAAACTGACACCATAGCCATATTCCGACAAATCGCAATACTTATGAGCGCAAACCTCAAAACGAGCAGCGTCCCAGCTTGTATTTTTATGAGTTGGTCTTTCAACTGAGCCAAACTGAATATCATAGGTTGCTTTGTTTGTATTAACATCAACTGGGAATGCAGTTTTAAGAATAAGATGTGATTCTTTCCAATCCATAAAGGTTTGGAAATCAATCTTATCAATGCTATTGTAAAGATAAATGCTTTGAACGATTATACTATTCTTAAATCTCTTAGCAATCTTAAGACCTGCGCGTTCACCTTCGTTAAGAATTTCAATGCTTTCTACCTTGTCTACTTCCCAATGCTTTTCAGTATAATAACTGCTCATTTCCCAGTTATCATATTCACGTGGGTAGTCTTCATATGCAGTAAGCACATTACCACGCTGACCATCTTTAAGAACTTCACGGTTATTTCTCTTGTCAAAAATGCTTGTAAATGTACCCTTTTCATCAAGAGTCAAACGGAAGAAATCATTTTCTATTGAAGTTTCTGTAACTGTAACCTTACTTGATTCCTCAACAGGATTGATTACCTTATAGCCCTTTGCCGGAACATTTTCAGCATAAATCCATTTACCGTCAACCTC
>JAZLET010000046.1:0-3831 GCA_045615405.1 Candidatus Fimenecus sp. | reverse complement strand
GTGGCTGCTATTGAGCTTACATTCACAGTGCCACACGCTGACAAGGTTATTGAAGAACTTGCAAAGAGATATACACCAGAAGAAATTATTCTTGGTGCAGGTACAGTTCTTGACGCAGCAACAGCAAGAATCGCTATGCTTTCAGGTGCTGAATATATTGTTAGCCCTGCTTTAGATATTGAAACTCTTAAACTTTGTAATCGTTATAGAGTTCCAATGATGCCTGGCATTATGACAGTTCGTGAAGGACTTCTTGCTATGGAAAACGGTGCTGACATTCTTAAAGTTTTCCCTGCTGACCTTTTTGGACCAAAGATTATTAAAGACATTAAAGGACCAATTCCTTATGCAAAAATGATGCCAACAGGTGGCGTTGATGCCGACAATGTTGGTGAATGGATTAAAGCAGGTGCCGTTGCAGTTGGCGCTGGCTCATCACTTACAGCAGGTGCAAAAACAGGTGACTACAAGAAGATTACTGAAACAGGTAAGCGCTTTGTAGAAAACATTAAACTTGCTCGTGCAGAACTTGCAGGTAAATAGTTTCTTTTTTCGCAATACGTCGTGGTTATCGGCTCGCGGTATACCCGATACAGCTTCGCCTCTACCACATTGTCTTGCGAAAAAATAAATCTATTTAAATTTTGTAGGAGTAGTTTCTTTTTCCGCAATACGACCTGGTTGTTTGTAAAGTTTATTTAGAATATAACGGTAGGCAATATGTCTACCGTTTTTTCTTGCAATAAAGCGTCTTTAATGCTACAATAACCACATAACAAAGAAAGGCGGTGTAAAAATGAAAAGGTTAATATCAATAGTGCTTTGCGTAGTAATGCTTTTGTGTGTTTTTTCATTTGTTTTACCGTCTTTTGCACTTTCTTATGAGGATTTCACCTACGAAATTGTTAATGAAAATGTTGTGATTACAGGCTATAACGGAGCAAATGCCGAGATTATAATTCCCACTGAAATTAACGATAAATTTGTTGTAAAAATAGGGGACAACGCTTTTAAAGACAACGACACACTCACAAGTGTAACCATAAGTGAGGGCATAAAAGATGTTGGTGCTGGTGCGTTTGAAAATTGTGTTAACCTTGCAACAATTTCTTTGCCTACAACCATAATTCATATGGGCAAAAATGCTATTTACAACACCGCCTACTATAATAATACTGCTAACTGGAAACTCAAAACAATAAATACTGATACCGGTATGGATATTGGTGGCTCAATACCAAATGATACTCTTCTTTGGGAAGAGGTTTTATCACCAACCTTAGAATATCTTTATTTGGGTACAGTGCTTATAGAGTGTGAAAGCAACGGTACATATAAAATCAAGCAAGGCACAACAGTTGTTGCGGATTACGCTTTTGCAAAATCAACTGATATGATAAGTGTTGTTTTTCCAACCTCACTTGCCACAATTGGTGACTACGCTTTTAGCGGATGTCAGTCTATTAACGATTTTAATATAGCCGAAAATGTTGCATTTTCAGCAACCTCAATTTATAATACTGGCTTTTATAACAACCCTGAAAATTGGGAAGATAACGCTTTATATATAGATACACGCCTTGTTGCTACAAAGTGTAGTGAGGTAGTGGTTAAAGACGGTACAACTCATATAATCAGCGGTGCTATAAGTAGTGAAAATGTGGTAATCCCTGCGTCAGTTACAAGTATTCACAAAAATGCCTTTACAATCACAAATGCTACCATTTATGGCTATGCTGACACCTACGCCCAAGCCTATGCAAAAGAGAATAGCATTAACTTTGTAAATCTTGACACAAACATAAAGGGTGATGTGAATTTTAATGGTCAGTTAGATAGTGATGACTATAAAATCCTTTGTGATATTGCTGTATTAAAAGAAACACCATCTCATATGCTTACTCTTATAGGTGATATGAATGAAGATGGCATAATTGACGGTTATGATGTAATCATTCTTGACTTATTTATTAATGATATTGGTCCGTCAACAATAAAAGGTGATGCAGACGGCAACGGCAAAGTTAACGAAGATGATTACGCTTTGCTTGTGAAGCTTGCAACACACAACGAAAAAATCAGTGACAATTATATGTTTGACCGTTGCGACTTAAATGATGATGGTGCAGTTGATAGTTTTGATGCACTTTATTTAGACTTAGCACTTAACGGATTAGTAGCCATTTTATAAAGAATAATATAAAAAAACGCTTAGGGGAAACCTTAAGCGTTTTCTTTTTCTTCAATATATTTCACAACACTATCTTCGGTGTTTGTGCCGATTATCACATTTGCAATTTCTTTAACCTGTGGCACAGCATTCTTTACTGCAACAGCGGTATCTGCACCACCAAGCATTACTAAATCGTTAAGATTATCACCAAATGCGGTAATACTGTCAGCCCCTATAATTTTTGCAACCTCTTTTGCACCATTTGCCTTTGAAGCAGTGTGTGAGTAAATTTCAATAAGCCAGTCATTAGAATATGAGTCTTTGTAATATGCAAAATCAATTTCAGGAATTTCTTTTAACTTTAGGACAACATCATCAAGAAATTCAGGTAGCGCATAGTAGTTTATATAAACAGGGTGCTGACCATTTTCAATGTTTGTAAGATCATCAGTTTGTGTAAATCTACCGTTCAGCATATCTACGCGCATATCATAAAATTCTTTCATACCCTCGTTGTCAAACTCAGTGTATTTAATTGAAAGCTTGTAGTCGTCACTATACAAAAACATAAATGGATGAAGATTTTTTTCATAAAAGCAGTTAAGTATTTTTTGTATTACTGAGTGCGCAATTTCGTGATATTTTACTGCCTTTTTTGTTTCGGTGTCATACACAAAAACACCATTCATAAGCACAATAGGAGCAGCAAAATGCACACCCTCTAAAAGTGGAGTAGCACTAACCATACTACGAGCAGTAGCAACTGAAAAGGGGATACCTTTTTCATAAAACTCGTTTAACTTTTCTTTTGTGTATTCACTCATTTTGCCATTGTTTTGCAAAAGAGTACCATCCATATCACTAATATAAAGTGTTTTCATAATTCACCTAAAAATAGGGGACGATGTAAATCGCCCCTTAAAATGTTATTTCAACAATGACACAACAAGGTCGCCCATTTCACTTGTTGTAACCTTGCGGAAGCCTTCTTCATAAATATCAGGTGTACGAGCTTGTCTTAATGCCTCGTCAACTGCATCTTCAATTGCTTTTGCAGCATCTTTTTCATCAAATGAATACTGAAGCATCATTGCAGCTGAAAGAATTGTAGCAAGTGGATTTGCTTTTTGTTGACCTGCAATATCAGGTGCTGAGCCGTGAATTGGCTCATAAAGTCCCATTTTGCCAGTTGCAAGTGATGCACTTGCCAACATACCAATTGAACCTGAAATCATAGATGCTTCATCAGAAAGAATATCGCCGAAAATGTTAGATGTAACAATAACATCAAATTGACCAGGATTTCTTACTAACTGCATAGCACAGTTGTCAACATACATGTGTGAAAGCTCAACCTCAGGGTATTCCTTTGACATTTCAATAACAGTTTCTCTCCAAAGACGAGAGCCTTCAAGAACATTAGCCTTGTCAACGTGTGTAAGCTTCTTGTTGCGCTTCATAGTCATCTCATAAGCAGTTCTTGCAATACTTTGGATTGCAGGTACTGAATACATTTCAGTATCGTATATCCAACGATGGCTATATTTGTTGTGATTCTTGTATTTTTGATTGCGGGATTATTTAGCAAGGTATCAATTGGTATGTTGGCAAGTGCATCACTTGCAACTGGCAAAATGGGACTTTATGAGCCAATTCAC
>JAZLET010000045.1:0-8490 GCA_045615405.1 Candidatus Fimenecus sp. | reverse complement strand
TAGTCTTGACTCAAAGCAATTAATGGCTTACTACAAAGCAAACCCTGAAAAAACGCCTAAATATATTTATATTGAATCAGCAAATCCTGACAGCCAAATAGTTCAAAACGCTATGAATATAACCCAAGAAATGTTTACATTTACAAAACAAGATTTATCAAATGGCGTTCTTTTGGTTGTGGAATATCAAAATTATTGGTAAACAAGATATAGTAACGCATTACGCAAAAAGTCCGAGTAGGTTTAAAATCTACTCGGACTTTTTTGGTGGAGACGGAGAGGATCGAACTCTTGACCTTTTGACTGCCAGTCAAACGCTCTCCCAGCTGAGCTACGCCCCCGAATGATTTAATTTTAACATAGTTTTTATTGTTTTTCAACATCCCCTATTTATGTTATTTGCTTTTTTGTGCAATATATGATAAAATATGCTATCAAAATATGTAGGTGATATTTTTGGAATTCCTTACTAAAGAATATTCATTCCCATCACATTCGGGATTATGCGACATATACGCTCAAAGTGCGGCACCTATTGACTACGGCTCAATTAAAGGCGTTGTACAAATTTCTCATGGTATGGCGGAATACTCAAACCGTTATGCTCGTTTTGCTTTGGAGCTTTGCAAGGCAGGTTATGCGGTATTTGTTAGTGACCATATTGGCCATGGCTCGTCGGTAACCGACCGTGATATGCTTGGCTTTTTTGGTGAAACCGATGGTGAAGAGCATTTTGTTGAAGACCTAAAGTCATTAACTGACATTATTAAGGGTGAATACCCTGATTTACCATTCTTTATGTTTGGTCACGGTATGGGCTCACTTATTGCAAGAAAATACACTGCAAAATACGGATATCTTTTAGACGGCGTAATTTATAGCGGTACAAGTGGTGAAAATCCTGCACTCGGCATTGGTATTCAGCTTGCAAATGTACTTATTAAGCAAAACGGCTGTATGCATCGTTCCGAGGTGCTTGACGCTATTGCCTTTGGTGCTTATAATCGCAAAACACAAAAGCGTACTGAAAACGACTGGGCTTCTCGTGATGAGGAAGAGGTTGACAAGTTTAACGCTGACGAGTTATGCGGTTACACATACACAGTTAGTGGTATGAAGGCACTTTTCACAACTCTTAAGCAGGTATCTTCAAAGCGTTGGTATAACACTGTGCCACTTAGTATGCCTATATATCTTATTTCAGGCACAATGGACCCTGTTGGTGATTATAGCAAGGGCGTAAACGAGGTTTACAAGCTTCTTAAAAAGACAGGACATAAAAATGTTACTATAAAACTTTACGAAGGTGCTCGTCACGAAATTCTTAACGAGATTAATCGTGAAGAGGTTTATGCAGATATTATTGCTTGGCTTAACGATAAATCTAAAAAACACGAAGAAGAAATGAACCAAGCAGCTGTTGTTGAATCTATTGATGAAGTACTTCCACCACAAGAAGAAGTTGTTGAAGAAATGAAAGAGGAAACAGCAACTGAAGAAACAATAGAAGAGGTTGTAGAGAAATCAACTGAAGAATAAAAGTAAGGGACACCTAATTGGTGTCCCTTTTCATTTTATTTAATATTTTGCAGTTTTGAGTCTTTCGTATTCTTCATCAGTGATTTCAATTACTCCGCCATGCTTATATCCGTAAGGGAATTTAAACAAATCAGGGCAACGGGTAACATTCATATCACCCGGCTTTGATGATATAAATGGAACGTAACCCATTTTTTCACGCTCACAACCGAAGAAATCAAAAAGAATACACCATCTACCATCAGGCAAAGTAAAGCTTGTTCCTGCCTCATAAGAGCCTGGTTTTTCAATTTTGCTCATGTAATCTTCAAAAGCTTTATCGTGCTCATAAGGTCCATAAAGATTATCACTTGTTGCGTGCATATTCATTGATGGATTATGAGCATTTTTATAAAACATATGGTAAACACCATCAATTTTTCTTATATGAGTATCCAAAATTTCATTGTCTTTTGTGAAGAAAAGTTTTGGCTCACTAAAGGTTTCAAAATCCTTTGTAACGGAACAATAAATTGACATATGCTTATAATCGTCTTCAGCCACAGTTGAGCCCCAGTGAATTAAATACTCCCCTGTTTCTTCCTCAAAATACACCTCGGGCGCCCACATACAACCAAAATCATCACGACCAAAATGCACCAGCTTTTCTTCGCTAAAATTTACAAGGTCTTGAGTTTTCCACATACGAAGACATTTACTACCTGTTCTATTCACATTTGACCAGTCAAGGTGCAAATTCTCATCATAACGGTTCGCAATACAAAGGTCGGTTGTTAAAATTACATATCCGCCAGTATGAAGTCGCACAATTTCAATATCACGACAACCTTTTTCGCCTAAATTTGCAGTAAGAACAGGATTTCCATCATTAACCTTTTCCCAGTTAAAACCATCACGACTAATGCCGAAATAGACTTGTTCACCGTCAGGTGTTATTTTTTCTTTAAAGTGTGTAAATAAATATGGCATAATAATACTTCCTTATGCTAAACAGTTTTTACAATATTCGTAGTCATCATTCAAGTAGCTTTTAAGTTCGCTTCCTTTAATGGATTTTTTATTCTTTTCACTCATCTTTTTAACACTTGTACAAGATGGAAGATGTATCTTTTTTGTTGATGTATTAAGAATGTACTGTGAAGAATTTGCTACATTACTACTTGCATCACTTTTATTTGTAGTGGTTGTCGTGCTCTTCTTTGTTGTGGTTTCGGTTGAGTTTGCAAGCCTGCTGCCTCCCGTAGCATAATCAATTACTACACCTGGTTGAACATTATAGCAATATACATTAAAGCAAATGCCGTCACCATCATCTTCAACGGAATATGCCTCAATTTGCACACCACTTGCAAGAAGATTTTTACCCTCAAAAATCGGTGTTACACGATACATAACATGATTTCCGGTTTCTTTAATATAGTCAGCCACCATATTTTCAAATGGTAACATTCCTTGCACATTCATATAACGAGTGCCTGTAATAAGGTTTCGTGTATTTGCATTTTCACCTGTTAATTGAAAACCGATTAAATGACATCTATTATAAAGATATTTACCATCAACACAGTCGTATTTAACCGTATGCCATCCGCTTGGTTTAACCTGACCAATACTACCACGGTCTTCAGTTGGCATAAGTTCAATACCGATACACGCATAAGCTACACCACAACGACCAAGAGAGTCAAGGGGTGAATATTTTTCAAACGCCTTTGTTGTATATTCACTTTTTGTAAATGACGGAATATTATTATTAATTGCAACATAAGGGCGACCTGAATATTTTGGAATGTTTTTAAGAGTTGTAGTCGCGTTGCTTGTATTTGATTTCTTTGTTGTAGTTTCAGTTTTATTGCTTGTAGTTTCGGCTTTATTTGTTGTGGTTTCAGTTTTGTTTGTTGTAGATTCTAATTCGTCAGTTATTAACCCATCTTCACCGGTGGCAAGAGTTGTGCTTTCAGTAACACTTGTGGTTGACTCGTCAGCTGTTTGTGGTGTATCTTCACCGCCAAAAAGTCCTACTAAAACTAATAATGCAACTATTATCCAAATTACTGATGATTTCTTTTTCATAACTTACCTCACATAAATTTCTCGTGTAATTTTTTCGTGTGACGAACCAACAAATTCCGTTGTTTCGGTTAAAATCCAACCATCAAGAGAAATGTTGAAATATGTATCTGCAGGGTACACCCTATTCCATTTATATACTATGATTTCATTAAGATTTTCTTCATTAGGCAGAGTATTTTCCGCAAAGATATATCCCTTTGCTACACTATTAAAATCCTCACAAATTACCACTGAATTTTCAGTAAATAATTTTGCGGAATATTCATTTGCGTAAAGTGTTTCACCTTTACATAATTCTAAAAGATTTTCAATTAAAATTCTATCACGACTTTGACGGCGGTTATTAAACATCATACCGTTATTGTCGTCAAGACAAACTATAAGTTTCATAAATATCACCAAGACAATTTTAACATATATCGTATTAAAAATAAAGTTTTTATTTTATATTAAATTATGGTATAATCTTAATTAATCGCTAGTAATCGCTGATTAAATCGTGTTATGATTATCAGCGAGATAGTTTTTTGTCAGGACCGTCAAAAAACGCAGGTAATACTTTGTGTATTGACGAGTATTTGGGACGAGTTATGGCAGAAAAATAGCCAGTGAGAATTATGACCAAGATTTAAAGAAGTGATTACATTAAAATGAAAAGGTTTGCAAAAGTGTATGTTGAAATTTCAAATATTTGTAATTTAAAATGCTCATTTTGTCCTGGCACTACAAGGGCACCCAAAAAAATGAGTGTGCAAGAATTCAAAACCGTGTTAAACAAAATTAAAGACTACACTGACTACATTTATTTTCATCTTCTTGGTGAGCCACTTTGCCACCCTGACCTTGAAACTTTCTTAAAAATTGCTGAAGATATGAGTTTTAAGGTAATTATCACTACAAATGGTACTCTTTTAAGTAAAAATAAAGATGTGCTTTTAAGCTCCAAAGCACATTACAAAACTGTTATTTCATTGCACTCTTTTGAGGCAAATGATAACAACAATTCATTTGACGAATATCTTAAAAATTGTTTTGAGTATGCAAAGAATGCTGAAAACAAAAAAGTGGTTGTTCTTCGTCTTTGGAACAACGGTGGTAAAGACAGTTTAAATAATGAGATTTTAAATGCACTTGAAAAGTATTTTCCTAAACCTTGGAATGAAGAAAGAAATGGTACGCGAATTGGGCAAAAAATCTATATTCAATATGGTGACAAGTTTGACTGGCCTACACTAAACAGTGATAACATAAACGAGAATGTTTTTTGCTATGGTCTTCGCGACCAAATCGGTATTTTAGCCGATGGTACGGTTGTCCCTTGTTGTCTTGACAGTAACGGAGATATAAATCTTGGAAACATTTTTGAAAATGATTTAAACGAAATTATAAACTCACAAAAAGCACAAGATATTTATAACGGATTTTCAAACCGTACCGCACAAGAAGAGCTTTGCAAAAGATGTAGTTTTGTGAGAAGGTTTTAAAAAATGACTGATTTCAAAACAAGAAATCAGTCATTTTTTATTGTAAATTATTATTCATTTCTTTTCTTTATAAAAACTACAACAGCCGTTACAATTAAAGCAAGTACTACCACCACAACAATAGGAATATTTGGTATATTAAGACCTTTAACTGAGTCGTTTGTATTTTCATTTGTTTCTACATTTGTATCTGTATCTACAACAATATCTTCATTAGTAGTTACTTCATTATTTTTATTACTTGTAGTGCTTTCGTTGTTGTTTTTATTATTGTTAGTAGTTGGTTTTTTTGTTTCAGTCTCATTGTCTTTTTCTACTATACTCTCATTATTGGAAGATGCTACAGTAGGTAATGCTTCAATAATCTTGTTTGCAATATATACATGACCACCTGCATCGGGATGACTTTCAACATAAGTTGTACCTGCTGTATCAACATATGTGTAGCCAAATTTTTCTTCACCTTCAATCATTGGTTTATTACCCACAGACATAATAAAATCAACAATTGTTTTTGTTGCACCAGATTGAGTCGCTTCATCAACAACAATTGGTTCGCCCTCTTCACCATTGTAGCCATAATAATTACCCTTTACACCGTTATCACTCATACCGAGCACCATAAGAGTAACATCAGGATTTAAATCGTAAATATCTTGAATCATAATATCCCAGTTTTTATAGAAGGTGCTAAGACCTTGTGAAAGTGCTGATGGAAGTGTTGCAACTAATTCAGGGAGTACCCCTGCTACATGAACGATTTCAACAATATCTTCAATCGTATCTACACCCATAGAGTTGTTTTCCATAATCTTTTGTAGCTCTACCATATATTTATCAGCTACGCCTTCTTTTTCAAAAATATCCGCTACAACCCAACCAATGTACGCACCCCAGTCATTGCCACCAACGCCAAGAGTAATAAGGTCTGCTTCGGCAACTGCTTTTTTGTATGCGGCACGGTATTCTTGACTACCTGCATCACCAACCACATTTAATTGAGAAGGGTGGAACATATATTCATCAGTTTCTTGAAAATCATCTTCAAGCATATAGCGAATTTCTACTGTTCTATAACCAGGAGCTGCAAAAGCAGTCATTGTATTATCTTCAATAATCGCCTTTGTAAGCACATCAGCATAAGAGCCCGGAACTCTACAATAAACTGTTTGTTGATACGCTTTGTTATATGCGTCATCTTCATCGCACATAACATCGCGATAACCACTTGCAACACTGTCACCAAGAAGTACATATTTTTTAAATTGTCCTTTATGTTCTTTTACAGCATTTTGATTAAGCTTTGCGGCAAAGCAAATTAATGTGCTTGAGAATATTGCAAATACAAGTAAAAACGCAAATGTTGATTTTAAAAACCTTTTCATTTTAAATCCCCCATTTTTAATAATAGCCCTCATTCAAATAATACTACTGTGTTTAACAAAAGTCAATGTGTTTTCTTAACGCTCAAACCCAAAGGTTCAAATCCGATTTTATAACACAAACTAAAAACAAAAAAGACTTCCGAAGAAGTCTTTTTGTTTTTGGCAGTACGTCTCATTTTAGAACCGAAAGTTTAATAAAATGGAATTTATTTATTAGATTTATAATCAATAATACCTATTATTCCCAAAACAACAAAAGCTATGGATAAGATAAGAGTTACTATCCACTTTGACATATTTTCTCCGCCTGAGCCTAATATAACAAAAGACAATACAGCAGCAACACCAATTACTAATTGAAAAATTGAAGCTATCAGATTGAACTTATTTTTCATTAAGCAACCCTCCATATACTTATTCATATAACTGATTATATCACACATAATCTTTAATTACAATAGGGTGCGGGTGTGAACTCTGTTTGCCCGAAGGGCGCCTTCACTTCTTAACTATTACTTCTTACTTATTCCTTCCCAAAGCCCCAAGGAATTTTTGAGGTAAGAGTGAAGAGGTAAGAAGTAAAAAGTAAAATCCCGCCCACTTGCGTGAACGGGATTTTTGGAGGTGGCAATCGGATTTGACAACCTTCTTCGGCTACGCCTTGAATGTTGATGGCTCGGCGACCCAATTTCTTACGAAATTCGGTACCCGCCTTGCCACTTCTCGCTAAAAACAGTTTACTGAACTGTTTTCTTAACGCTCAAACCCAAGGGTTCAAATCCGATTTTACAAAACAAACTAAAAACAAAAACCATCCGATTGGATGGTTTTTCTTTTGGCCTTACTTCCCAATTCTGAACCAAAATATAAATTTTTACCTTTTCGTTTTTTTACTTAATCTCTCATCAATTTTAGATTTAATCTTCAATATCTGTTCTCTTTCTTTTTTACACCAAAACATATAAATCAGTATGCTTCCGACTATTATTAAAAATAGCATTACTACAATAAAAATGAAAAGACCTTTTC
Source organism: Candidatus Fimenecus sp. (assembly GCA_045615405.1). Classification (GTDB taxonomy): domain Bacteria; phylum Bacillota; class Clostridia; order Oscillospirales; family Acutalibacteraceae; genus Fimenecus. Next base: position 980 of record JAZLET010000045.1, on the reverse strand, counting down.
TTTCACTTTTCCATTCAAAAACAGAATCATCCAAGCTTATAAATTCACAGTCACCATAGGATAATGATTTTGTAATTTTAGTGAAGAGATTTTTAGTATATACAATCGAATATTGTTTACCGGGTTCAAGTTGCTGTGTCAGCTCTTCTATTTCCTTTGTGCTTAACGGCAAAATAAATCGACCCTCATCTGTTGTGTTTAACATATATGAAGACCTATGTCTTATAAAATACTCTCTTGAAATATCAGAATATGTAATTTGACTACGCTCCCACTTTTCAGGAGAAGGAGTGCTTAAAATAAGAACTGAAAAAAATACTAACAACATTGTGAGAGGCACTGCAACAAGTGACATTTTTAGCGATATAGCTATTCTCATATTTCGCAAACGAATATTTTGATTTTTTATATACCCGTCACTTTTTACTGTCTTGTTGTAATTTTTCATTTCATCACTCCCTCAAAATCTTATTTTTTTCATTATATAACAATGCAACAGAAAAAGTCAATCCGTTTGTCAAAAGGGCAATAATCAAGGCGTAGCATTGTATAGCATCAATTCCGTCATCTTCCTTAAAAACAGGTCTTATGTATAGAAATATTCAATTTTTAGTGATTTCATCGGTTCAAATCCGAGTGGTCTTAAAAATAGCCGATTTTGGTTCATTGGTAACACAACAAAAAAATCGCTCTAAAAAAGCTAAAAACCCTTGATAAATCAAGGGTTTTCGACTTTGGTTCACTTCTGGGTGAACATCATGGAGGCGACAATCGGATTTGAACCGATGCATCAGAGTTTTGCAGACTCGTGCCTTACCACTTGGCTATGTCGCCATATTAGATTTTTGAAAAAAATAGGACACAAGAAACTGGGAGAATTCTGTGTCCTGTTTTTATGGAGCGGATGACGAGGCTCGAACTCGCTACCTCCACCTTGGCAAGGTGGCGCTCTACCAGATGAGCTACATCCGCATACAATT
>JAZLET010000044.1:0-7135 GCA_045615405.1 Candidatus Fimenecus sp. | reverse complement strand
TAAAGAATACCGAAAATGATTGTTAAAAACTGACCTATAGGATTACCCTTTGCGCAAAAAATCAAAAATGTTGCACCAATAATTGACGCTATTAATGTTAAGTAGTTTTCCCTGTCAAAGATACAAAACGAAATAAGAATTGTAAGTACCGAAGTACTCCACAAACACAATTCAAATTTTGTGAAATAGTTAAATAATCTTTTCATAAACACCTCAAAAAAATAACATCCGTTGATATATCTTCTAAGACCTAACGATATATCAATCGGATGCTTTGCATCACACTACCCGGTGGCAGTTAAAATATTTAGTTTAAATAGTTTATTTGCTGTTCGTTTACAAGATTATATATTATAAGTTCACTGGTGTCAAGATTTTCGTTATACATATTAACGGCTGTAATTTGATTGTTTTCATAAGTGGTATAGTAATAAATCCCCTTATCAGTATTACAACAAGAGGTATAAACTGTAATCATAAAGTCATTACCCGCTCTAACTGTGCCTCTTGTTTGTGAAACTGTACCAAGAATATGAAAAAACTGACTTATACTCTCACTTTCAGTATTTCCACAAACGGAATTTAACCTTGTAAATACTGCACGAACAAATCGCGACATTGATGAAAAGTCACCAGGAAGTCCAAGCGCACCCATTCCCCTACTATATTTATTAAAATCAAATCCTTCAGCAAAACGAGTTTCAGGCTCTTCACGAGTTAAACTCACATAATTATTAAGATTAAAAACTTGCATTGGGAATTCCGGATTATTTGTCAAAACACTAACTGGGTTATAATAGATTTTTAATCCATCGTCAATACATTCTATAGTAATTGAAGAATCACGGTCTGAAAGCATCCAATGAAGTGGTGTTGCAGGAAAATCTTCATTAAAATTTGCGGAAATAATATTAGTACTATATAACAGTTCTTTTGCCTCTTCAACACTTTCACATTTGCTTAATACCCAAGGAATAAGCTCAAACGGACAAATATTATTTTTATCGTGAGCAAAATCTTTATAAACCGTTCTATCAGGAAAATTAAGACCTGCCATTGATAATCCTTTTTCATTAGTTGCCTCGTAATACAAAGGATAACCATCAACAACCGTTGCCATACCAATAAACGAATAATGATTACTAATGGATTTTTGATGGCGAAATCGTAATGGGAAATTACGCGGTGTTATTGTAACTTTCTCATTGTAGGAATACTCTAAATCCAAAGTTCTTCCAAAATAATGGTCTTTTGTTAAAAATGAAATTGAAGTACACATAATAATCTCTCCTTTTGATTAGTATGTGTACTTCAAATGTATTTATTTCTTTAATGATTTAATTGTAATTTCATTTACTAAGAAAATTCCAACACAAAGTGCTAACAGCACAAATGGTGTAATATTAAAAGTTGTTGCGGTTGCTACAAATCCAAAAATTAACTGAACTCCAAATCCTATACCATAAGCACCGCCCATATGAAAGCCTGTAATATCAGCTGAATATTCTTTTCCAAATCTATCAGGTACACTATGCAAAATACTTGGGAATATTGGACCAAAGCCAATACCGATAAGAAGCAATCCTAAAATTGAAATTTTACCAAGCGGCAACGCTAAAAGTATCATTCCAACGAATGATGTCACAATACCTAAACGTATCATTGTATTGTCAGACGCTTTCATTGAAATAAATCCTGATATAATTCTACCTATCATTATTCCACCAAAATAAAGTGATACCCACTTCGCTGCTTCATCAGGCTGTAAAGCGTGAACATGCACAAGGAATGATGCACCCCATGTACCAATAAGGAACTCCATACTACAATAAAGTCCCTGTGAAAGCAAACTTGTAAGTACGCCCTTTATTTTAAGTATTTCAATAAAACTTTTTTTGTTTTCATTTGAAGTTTCTTTTGTATCGTCATTCTCTTTAACTGTACGCCATTTTCTTAAAGAAATAGCAATAATTATTGCTATTGAAAATTGAATTAATGCAATAACACGATAGCCATTACGCCAAGAATTTGTTTCACCTGATAAGAAAAATGACATTATAAGAGGACTTACGGTAACACCAACACCCCAAAAAGCGTGTAGCCAATTCATATGCTGTGCTTTATAATGAAGTGACACAAAATTATTAAGTGCTGTATCAATTACACCTGCACCATATCCCAACACAACTGCACCTAACATCATAACAACAATATTAGGTGAAACACTCATTATTAAAAGTCCTAATACAGTAAGCAAAGTAGAAACAAAAGTTACCAAAGGTGTACCAAATTTTCGTATAACTTTACCTGCAACAAAGCTTACTCCGCCTACACAAACGCCTGTGATTATACCGTAAAGAGATGCAAAACTTTCTTGAATTCCAAAATCCTTATGGACAACCGGCCATGCTGCACCAAAAAGCGAATCAGGAAGTCCTAATGATATAAAAACAATGTAAATTACAACTAAAATAAAAAGCATAATAACTCCTTAATTTTTATTTGCTATATTCTAACATAGGTTTATTTAAATTTCAACAAAGATAAAAAACTCGTTGAATTTGTCTTAATTTTAATTTATAATGATTTCATATTGAATGTGGAGATTTTATATGAAAACATTTGCACCGAATTATTATAAAAAATTCAGTTGTATTGCCGACAAATGTAAACACAGTTGCTGTATTGGTTGGGAAATTGATATTGATGATAAGACTTACGAGCAATATAAAAGTATAGATACTGAGTTTGGTAAAAAATTAAAAGATAATATTGTAGTTAATGATAGTTGTGCATCTTTTAAATTGTGTGAAAATGAGCGTTGTCCATTTTTAAACCAAAATAATTTATGTGAAATCATTTTGAATTTAGGTGAATATGCCCTTTGTCAAATTTGTAGTGACCACCCTCGTTTTCGTAATTATTATGGTGATAAAATTGAAATGGGATTCGGTCTTTGTTGTGAAGAAGTCGCAAGAATAATTATCAATGAAAAAGAGCCATTTAAGCTTATTGAAATTGATAACGATAAAGAAGAATCCATTATTTATAAAGATGAAATAATTTTTTTTGAGATAAGAAACGAAATTTTTGAAATAATTAATAGTAGTAAAAATTTTGAATTAATAGTTGAAAAGCTATTTAATAAATTCAATGTTAACCTACCAAAAAAATCATTTTATGAATGGATTGATATTTACTTAAAACTTGAACGCCTTGACAATTGCTGGGATGAGCTACTAAAAAGAGCAAGAAAGCGTGACGACATTCAATTCACTTTCACCTATTCAAATGAAAATACTATAAAAAATTTATTTACATACTTCATTTATAGACATTTAGGTGAGGCAATATATGATGGCAATTTTAAAAGTAGGTTGTTATTTGCAGTGCTTAGTTGTTGTATGATTATTGCATTAAACAATGTTAATCCTGACATTCAAGAAGTGGCTAGAATGTACTCTTCCGAAATTGAGTACTCTAATGAAAATGTTAATACATTAATTGAAATTTTACAAAGATAAAAGCCTTGAAGCATAAACTTCAAGGCTAATTTTATTGGTCTAAAACCTTTTTAAGAATTGCACGAGAGTCAGCAATTGAAACCTTACCATCACCATTTACATCAGCCGCAAGTGTTTGTGTTTTATCTAATACAAGACTACCAACAACGGCTTTTAGTGAAAGACGAGCGTCAATTATTGAAATTTTATCATCCATATTAACGTCGCACAAAATAAATTTGAATCTTGCATTTTCAATAGCGTTTTTGATTTTTTGAATATGGCTATTTAACAAATCTTGTTGTGCAAGACTAAGCCCTGTAATATTGATTTTAAATAAATCATCTATAACCGTAAGGTCTTCTTCAATATAAATTGTACGGTCAATGCCCTGATAGAATTCATACAACTCATTATACTCGGTATAATCTGCCTCTCTATATTCAGGGGCATTAGCTATATATTTTGTTGTAATTGTGCTTGACATTTCACCATCGTTACTTTCAATTACACAATAATATGAAGTAGCATTATCTTCACGAGATGGTTCATAATAATAGTTTGTTGCACCCTCAATCGGTGTACCACCTTCGTTTGAAAGTGTATCATTTTTGTACCACTGGTATTTACAGTCAAATCCCAATGCATAAACAAGAATATATGTATCATCAATATTCACTTGGTCTTCAAGGTCATACACAATAGCAGGTACAGTACAAAATTGTTTGTTATTCTCATTTGCAAACCGCTCTGCATAAGTGCCCTCATAACCATAAACGATAAAATCAGTTGAAGGTATTGTACCTGTAATTGATGTAAGTGAACTTGGTGCAACAAAGCCTTTGAGAGTTGATGGAAGGCCCTTTATAGTTACAACATTGTCTAACTGCAAATATTCTATTGACGAGTTTTCAAGAGCACCCTTGTTAATTGTTTGCACTGATGGCAACCACAATGACAATAATTTTGGACAACCTGAAAAACTGTCGTTTGTAAGAGTTTCAAGCACAGGCATATGTACAACCTGCAATTCAGGACAGTTTTGAAACGCATAAGTGCCAATCGTAGTTACTTTAGGTAACATTGCAAGTGATAATTGTGAGTTTTCAGCAAAAGTAAAGTTTCCTAAAGATTTTACATTCTTACAATATACGTATTCTAATCCTGTATTTTTAAAACAATTCGTTGATAATGTTTCAGCTAACGATATATCAACATCTTTAAGTGAAGTGCAATTTTGGAAAGCTCCGCTACCAATTGATTTAGCATATGGAATTGTCACTTTCTCAAGACTTAAACAATTTTCAAATACAGTTGCATTAATGGTTGTAATATTAGGCAAATTGACTTCTTGAACATCACTACCACTAAATGCGGAAATGCCAATATTGGTAAGTATTTCGCTATTAATATTAGTAAGTCCTTTTGCATTTTTAAATGCACTCGCTTGTATTGTGGTTGCATTTGTAAGATTTACATCTTTAAGATTTTGACAATTTTCAAAGGCACTCACACCAATAGTTGTTAACTGTTCAAATGGGAAATTTACAAGAGAGCTATTTGCAAAAGAATTCTTTTCTACTTGAATTATACCTTTACCCACAATTGTTTCAAGTGAGGTGCAACCCATAAATGCTTCGTTAAAGATTTTTGTAGTTGTATCAGGCAATGAAATAGAACGAATTGTACTATTATCTTTAAAAGCTGAGGACGAAATACCCCTTACGGTAATGCCCCTAACTTTTTTAGGAATAATTAAATCAGTTTCTTCTCCAAAATACCCTTGAATAAGCCCTGTACTACTTATATCATATAAATCCGCTTCAGTACTATTGGCACGAATATATTCCTTTTTAACAATAGAACTGAATTTTTTGCCCCTTACAATTGCAACTGCATAAATTGTAGTATCAAGTGAGATTTTAAGTTGATTTTTATACACTTCACCATTAAGGAAGTTTACAGTAACATTCTCATCATTACTTATAACATAAAGAATAGTTGCATCTGGTTCTGGACAAGTAATTGAAACATTAAAGCTATTTGTAAATGTACAACTATCTACACTAAAAACAGGGTCAGCCGTTACTGGTTTATCTTCAAAAATATATTTAAGATACAAAAGTCCTGCGCCAAATTTATTTATACCCTCATCTTCATCAAGAGTAATTGCATATTCACAAAGCATTTCTTCCGCTTCTTTTACAGTCTTATCAGGATAAATTGAATATACAATCGCTAAACCTGCAGTAACTTGTGGTGCTGCCATTGAAGTACCACTAAGCTTAATATATGAGCCATTCATATAACTACTATTTATGTTGTCACCAGGTGCAGCGATATCAATTGTGCCATTATAATTTGAATATGAAGCTAATTCTAATTTTTCGTTAACCGCACTAACTGTAAAAGCAGACTCAATACATGCAGGCGAAATAAAATGCTGTGTAAGGTCAAGCTTTTTATTACCTGCCGCAACAACTACATTAACGCCTTGTGCAACTGCATTGTCAACTGATTCGGTCATCATTTGGAATTCACCATCTGACGCGATACTCATATTAATAATATCAGCACCTTCAGCTACCGCTAAATCAATTGCAACAGCAATAAGACTTTCAGTACCATTTCCTTGACTGTTAAGCACCTTATATGGCTTAATTTGAACATTGCTTAACGTATTATCAGCAATAATACCTGCAACGTGAGTACCGTGACCAAAGTCATCTTCACAACTATTTTCTTCACCTGTATTACTTAAGTTCACAGTGCTTTCAATAAGACGACCCTCAAAAATTTCGTGGTCAGTATCAATACCACTATCTAAAACCGCAACTTGAATATAATCATCTTGAATTCGTGTTGCTAATTCATCTTTAATATCTTCAAAGCCTGTTGTATTAGACGCCCAAGATGTTACTTTATCTTTAATTTCATAGATTTTGTCACTTGCACTATCACTATCATTTTCATTAATTTTATCTTTAATATCACCAATAACACCGTCAATATCATCAATAACGCCATCTACATCTTCAATAATGTCTTCAACGTCATCTTCAACTTGCATTTTCATAATATAGTCAGGTTCAACGTAATCAATGTAGTCTAATGTTAGATAATAATCATAAGCACTTTTAACCGCATCATATGTATCATATTGAAGAATGTACAAGTCACGATAGCCGCTTACACAATCAATAGCACCTTTTAAATCAATTTTCTTTTCTGATTTTACTACAAGACGCTTTGATACAAAAGCATTTGGTGGAAGATGTGCATATTTTGTTTCTATCGCCCTTGGTCCTGAACTATAAAACTGTTGAACTGACGCACTTTCAGCTGCAGAATCAATATTGGAGTCATGTTCACGAACCAAATCAATTAAGTTTTGGGCAAAGGAATTTAGTCCGTTATCTTTAAACGCAACTGCACACGCTACAATTCCGTTAGAAACAGACATAAATACAATTATGAGAGATATTAATAATGATAGAAATCTTCTCATATACTTCTCCACCAATAAAATTTAATAAACATTTTGTTTATTATAAAACATTAAGTTGCTAAATTCAAGGGAATTTGAGATATAGTACACATACTTAAAATTTGTCTATAAACGGGAATAAACC
>JAZLET010000043.1:0-1547 GCA_045615405.1 Candidatus Fimenecus sp. | reverse complement strand
ACTTAATCAACGCCCTGAGCCAATGGTATTTTTACTTTGGGGCGCAAATGCAAGAGCAAAAAAGAAAATCATTACAAACCCAAATCATCTTGTATTGGAGTCAGCACACCCTAGCCCACTTTCGGCATACAATGGATTTTTCGGTAACGGACATTTTAAGAAAGCAAACGAATTTCTTCGTTCACGCGGTATTGCGGAAATTGATTGGCAAATTAAATAACAAAAACGGCGAGAAATAATTTTCTCGCCGTTTTTCTTTTCATTTATTCTATTACTTTTCCATCTTTAATATAAATTCTTGGTACTCGTGGTGTAATAAGACAACAAAACTCATAGTTGAAACGAGCGTCATTTCTTGAAACCTCTGCGATTGTGATTGTTTCGTTTCCGTCAGTGCCAACTAATGTTACCTCATCGGCAATTTGAACGTTTTGCAAATGTGAAACATCTACCATAAATTGGTCCATACACACCTTGCCAAGAATTTTACAACGGGTACCGTGAATTAACACTTCACCCTCATTTGACAAATATCTTGGATATCCGTCACCGTAGCCTGCAGGCACGGTGGCTATTTTCATATCTTTTTCAGCCACATAAGTTGAACCGTAACTTACTGCAAAACCCTTCTTTACATTTTTCACAAAAGAAACGCTACTCTTAAATTCTAATGCAGGGTAAAGCTTATAATCCTTATTCATTTCTTCCGATGGGTAAAGTCCATAAAGCATAATTCCACAACGGACCATTTCACCTGCATAGCCTGTAAGTTCCATAGCTGATGCGCTGTTATACATATGGCGAATTGGGAAGTTGTAGCCCTCATTTATAAGTTTATCAGTAAATCTGAGGAATTTTTCTTTTTGTGCGTTTGCTGATGTCTTATCTTTAAAATCGGCACATGCAAAGTGAGTGAATGCACCTGCGACACATATATTTTTTAATGCAAAAATTGATTTTATCTCATTTTCACCATTCTCATCAGCCTGAAATCCAATTCTTCCCATACCTGTATCAATTTTAATGTGAACCTTTGCAACTTTTTGAAGTTCTTTTGCTTTTTGTGAGATGCCTTGTGCGGTTACAGTATCAACAACTGTGCAAATAACGTCATTCTCTATTGCAGTTTCATAATCTTGACGGAAAATTTGACCTAAAATAAGAATAGGTGCCGATATTCCGTTTTCACGAAGTTCAACTGCCTCATCAATAGCAGCAACGCCAAGCATACCTGCACCAAATTCAACAAGTGCTTTTGCAACCTCAACTGCTCCATGACCGTAAGCATTGGCTTTAACAATGCCCATAATGAGCATATCATCACCAAACTTTTGGCGGACATTTTCCATATTCTTTTTTATGTTATCAAGATTTACTTTTGTATAAACTCTTTTTGGTAACATTACACACTCTTCTTCCATGTTGATGGTAAAAATAAAATAATCATTGGGAATATTTCAAGACGACCTATAAGCATTATTGCTGTAAAAATCACTTTAGAGAAATTTGAAAAGTCAGCAAAATGGCTAATCATAGCGTTACTTGAA
>JAZLET010000042.1:0-7221 GCA_045615405.1 Candidatus Fimenecus sp. | reverse complement strand
AAAATTTTTATATATTTTGGAGGAAACAAAAATGGCAGTTAAAATGAGACTTCGCAGAATGGGTGCTAAAAGAGCTCCTTTCTACAGAGTAGTAGTTGCAGATTCTCGTTACCCACGTGACGGCAGATTCATTGAGGAAATTGGTACTTACAACCCAATGAAAGACCCTGCTGAAATCAAGATTGACGTAGAAAAAGCAGAACAATGGCTCAAAAACGGTGCTCAACCTACTGACACAGTTAAGGTTATTCTTAAAAAGAGCGGCGTTATTAAATAAGAAAGGTTTTTGAAGAAATGCAGGAACTTCTTATTACTATTGTTAAGGGACTTGTTTCAAATCCTGATGCAGTTTCTGTTACAACTGATGAGGTTGACGAGCGTGGTATCGTTGTATATCATCTTCACGTTGCTGAAGAAGATATGGGTAGAGTCATCGGTAAACAGGGTAGAATTGCAAAGGCGATTAGAACTGTTGTTAAAGCAGGTGCAACTCGTACAGGCGAAAAAGTCCAAGTTGACATTGACTAAGCAAATTACAATGGGCAGACTCAGTCTGCCCTTTTGTAACTTGTAGGGGTGGTAACTTTAACCACCCGAAAGGTGTAAATTATGATTAAAGATTATCTTGAATTAGGACAAATTGTATCAACTCATGGGATTAAGGGTGAAGTCCGTTTTAATCCGTGGTGTGATACTCCTGATTTTGTAAAAAAATTCAAAACCTTATATTTTGATAATAAGGGCGAAAAAAGCATAAAGGTTATTTCAGCACGTCCTCACGGTAATGTTGCAATTTTGTTGCTTGATGGAATTGATGATGTTGATAAAGCTCGTGCCCTTAAAAATACTGTGCTTTATATGAAACGCAGTGACGCTAAACTTCCAAAGGGTACATGGTTTATTCAAGAGTTATTTGACTGCACAGTTATTGATGACAACACAAATAAAGAATTAGGTACTATTTGTGATGTTAGTGAAACTGGTGCAAATGATGTGTGGCACATTAAAACACCTAATGGTGAGGTGCTTATTCCTGCAATTAAAGAGGTTGTATTAAGCGTTGATGTTTCAGCAGGAATTGTAAAAATAAATCCTATAAAAGGACTTTTTGACGATGAAAATTAACATAATGACACTTTTCCCTGAAATGTGTGAATCAGTGCTTTCTGAAAGTATTATTGGACGAGCAAGGGAAAAGGGATTAGTAGAAATAAATTGCATAAATATTAGGGATTATACCGAAGACAAACACCGTAGAGTTGATGACGCACCTTACGGTGGCGGTATGGGTATGCTTATGCAAACCACACCTATTGCAAATTGTTATAATGCAATTTGTGAAAAAAGTGAAAATAAAAATCACCTTATTTATATGTCACCTTGTGGCAAGGTGCTCACTCAAGAAAGAGTAAAAGAACTTGCAAAAATGGAAGAAATCACTATTCTTTGCGGTCATTATGAGGGCGTTGACCAAAGAATAATAGACTCTATTGTTGATGAGCAAATTTCAATAGGTGATTATGTGCTTACTGGTGGAGAGTTACCGGCCTTAGTCCTTGCCGACTCAATTTCAAGAATGCTCGCTGGAGTACTTCCTAACGATGAGGCAAAAGAACTTGAAAGTCATTATAATGGCCTTTTAGAGTATCCACAGTACACAAGACCTTATGAGTGGAATGGCATGAAGGTGCCGGATATTTTAATGTCAGGTCACCACGAAAATATTGAAAAATGGCGTCGCGAACAATCACTTTTAATGACCAAAAAGCATCGTCCTGATATGCTTAGTTCGGCAGCTTTAAGTGAAGAAGATAAGAAATTTTTGGAAAAAGAAGAAAATTTATAAATAATTGTTGAAATATGTAAATTTATGTTATAAAATAATTGTATAAATTTTAGGGACGGCAAAAGACATGCAAAAAACAATGAGCAAACAAACACAATTTAAGTTGTTAGTCATAATATTGTCTGTGCTTTTATTAGCATCGGCAACTTTTGCTGTTACTATTGGAATTAAGTATAATAAAGGTAATGAGCAAATATCACAGCTGAATGATGAACTTAAAGAAGGTCAATCAAAGCTTGATGAACAGGTTTCCGTTAACGAATCACTTGAAAAAGAAAACAGTTCTTACAAATCAGAACTTGAAAAACAAAGTAGTGAGCACGAAAGCGTAGTTGACAAATTAAACGATAAAATTGACAAATTAAACAAACAACTTGCGGCTAAAAAGAAACCTTCTACTACAAAAGGCAGTAGCGGACCTGTTGTTTTGCCAAAGCCTACACCATCAACAGGTAAAACAGTATATCTCACATTTGATGATGGACCATCGTCTTATACACCGCAAATTCTTGACACTCTTGACAAGTATGGTGTTAAGGCGACTTTTTTTGTTAAAAATGGTGGTAAGTATAATTATTTAATGAAAGATATAGTTAATCGTGGTCACTCAATAGGGCTTCATACATATTCTCACGATTATGCAAAAATCTATTCATCAGATAACGCCTATTTTAATGACCTTAATAAGATTTCGGATTTAGTGTTTGAACAAACTGGTGTGCGTTCAAAAATTATTCGTTTTCCAGGCGGTACAAGTAATACTGTTAGTAAACAATATTCAAGGGGTATTATGACAAGAATTTCAAAGTCAGTTACACAGCAAGGCTATGTGTATTTTGACTGGAATTGTGATAATGGTGATGCTGCCGGTGCGAATACAGTTCAAAAGCAATTAAATAACTGTAGCAAATATTCAAAATCAGCGTCAACAGTAATTGTGCTTATGCACGACACTAAAAAAGCAACTCGTGACGCTTTACCTCAAATTATTGAATATTATAAAAACTGTGGTTTTGAATTTGGCGTTTTAACAACATCATCACCACGAATTCAGCATAGAGCTAATAACTAGTGAATATAAAATATTGATATTATATAAATTTTTTATACCATATTGTCAAATTACACAAACTTGAATATGTATTTTTTCTTGTTTTTGTTTTTATAACTGAAATATTGTTTTTGAGTTAAAAGTAGGTCTTTTTTCGTTGACGAAGACAAGATTTGTGGTATAATATAGTAGTAACAAAGGTGTTTTTATCTGTTGTTTTGTAAATTTTATCATTTGGGAGAATGAATTATGTATACTAAAGATGTTGAAGTTAAAAATCAAGTTGGCTTACACGCTCGTCCAGCAACTTTCTTTATTCAAAAAGCAAACGAATTTAAATCATCAATTTGGGTTGAAAAAGAAGATAGAAGAGTAAATGCAAAAAGTCTTCTTGGTGTACTTTCACTCGGCATTATGGGCGGTACAACAATCCGTATTCTCGCAGGCGGTCCTGATGAAGAAACAGCTGTTGAAGAACTTGTAAAACTTGTTGAATCAGGTTTTGCTGAATAATCAAAAAAGCCAAACAAGCACACCTTGGGTGTGCTTTATTTTTTTATAGTTTTATGGTATGATAATAAAAACAATATGAAAGGAGTGACTCTTGTGAACGAAAAGCTTGGCGTTTTGCGTGAAAAAGCAATGAAATTACCTCAAAGCCCTGGTGTTTATATTATGAAAAACAAACAGGGTAAAATTATATATATCGGCAAAGCAAAAAAACTTAAAAATCGTGTTAGTCAGTATTTCGGCTCACAAAACAAACACTCCATAAAAGTTATTAAAATGGTACAAAATGTAGATGACTTTGATTACATTTTAACCGATAGTGAATTTGAAGCCCTCGTATTAGAGGCAAGTCTTATAAAACAAAATCAACCTAAATATAACATCTTGTTAAAAGATGATAAGGGGTATAGCTATATTAAAATCACAAATGAGCCTTATCGCAAAATCTCGGCGGTGTTACAAAAGGATGACGAAACTGCTGATTATATTGGACCATATACTAGCTCATATGCAGTTAAACAATCCGTTGATGAAGCTAATAAAATCTTTCGTTTGCCACAGTGCAATAAGTCATTCCCACGTGATTTCAAAAAGGGAAGACCATGCCTTAATTTCCATATAAATCGTTGTATGGGCGTGTGTACAGGCAAAATTTCTAAAGCAGAATACAACGAAGCGGTAAATGATGCCTTGCAATTCCTTAAAGGCGATATTACAAAAGTTATTAAAGATTTAAAAGCCAAAATGAATGCTTGTGCCGAAAATCTTGACTTTGAAAATGCAGGTAAGTATCGTGACCGTATTCGCGCTATAGAAAATATGCAAACAAAGCAAAAGGTGGTAACTGAAACCAGCGATTCAAAAGATGTTTTTTCGGTTGTCTGTGATGAAAAAGATATTTGTATTGCGGTTTTAAGGTATGATAAAGGTCGGCTTTGCGATAGTGAACATTTCTTTTTTGATGCCGATAAAATGGTTGAAAATATTCGTTGTAATTTTCTTATTCAATATTACGGAATGAATCGTGCAGTGCCACATAAAGTCCTTGTAGATGAAGAATTTGAAGATGCTTTGCTTGTTGAACAGCACCTTACAAATGTCCGCGGTAAGAAGTGTATTGTTACTGTGCCACAAAAAGGTGAGGGACTTAAGCTTGTCAATATGTGTCGTGAAAACGCCTACGAAAAATTGGCTCAAAAAAAAGGCAAAACCTCAGGTGAAATTAAATCTCTTGAAGAATTAAAAACTCTTTTAGGCTTATCAAAAACACCTGAATATATTGAATCCTATGACATTTCTCATACAGGCGGAGAAGATAATGTTGCAGGTATGGTTGTGTTTAAAAATGGTAAACCGTTAAAACGTGCATACCGCACATTTAATATTAAATCTTTTGTAGGACAAGATGACTATGGCTCAATGCGTGAGGTAATTGAACGCCGATTTAATGAATATCTTATTCACAAGGATGAAAATGCCCAAGAGGGATTTGGCAAAATGCCTGATTTAATATTGCTTGATGGTGGTAAAGGACAAGTCAGCGTAGTTAAAGAAGTTCTCAATAAAATGGGTATAGATGTGCCGCTTTTTGGTATGGTTAAGGATACAAAACATAAAACTCGTGCAATAACGGGTGATGGCGGAGAAATCGCAATAAATTCAACTCGCAGCGCGTTTACTTTGGTAGCAGAAATTCAAGAAGAGGTGCACCGCTTTTCAGTTGGATTTCATCATAAAAAGCATACAAAACGCGGTCTTGAATTGTCGCTTACCAAAATTGATGGCATAGGCGAAAAGAAAGCACAAGAACTTTTTAAAGTCTTTAAAACAATTAAGAATATTAAAGGGGCAACCATTTTTGACTTAATGCAGGTTAAAGGCATAAATAAAGAATTAGCAGAAAAAATTTACAATTTTTATAATAGTGAGGAATAACAATGATTGATACAATAATTTTTGATTTAGATGGTACACTTTTAAATACTTTAGAAGATTTAAAAGATAGTGTAAACTATGCACTTGCAAAGCAAAATTTCCCACTAAGAAATCTTAGTGAAATTCGCTCATTTGTTGGTAATGGAATCCGTCTTTTAATGGAAAGAGCAGTCCCTGAAAATACAAATGATGAAACTTTTGAAATTTGCTTTAAGGATTTTTGTGATTATTATAAAATCCATATGGAAGATAAAACTGCACCTTATGAAGGCGTTGTAGATATGTTAAAATCCATTAAAAAAGCAGGTTTTAAAACAGCGATTGTAACTAATAAGGTGGATTTTGCTGCACAAGATTTATGTAAAAGAATGTTTGGCGAAACTATTGATTTAGTTGTAGGTAGTGTTGATGGTAGACCGAATAAACCTGCACCTGATGGTGTGTATTATGCTTTAAAAGAGTTGGGCAGTAAGCTTGAAAATACAATTTTTGTAGGTGATGCCGATACTGACATTATCACTGCAAATAATGCAGGGCTTCCATCAATCGGCGTGCTTTGGGGATTCCGCGACCGTGAAATTATTGAAAAAGAAGGGGCAAAATACATAGTAAAGAGTGTAAAAGACCTTCAAAACCTGCTTATTTCCTTGAAAAATGACTGATTTCAATGGTTTTTTCGCAAATAAAATTGACAAATTGATATAAAAATGAGATAATACTAATATGTATTGACACAACGGAGCAGATTTATGAGAGTAATTACAGGTGAAGCAAGAGGTAGACGACTTATAACATTAGATGGTGAAGATGTCCGCCCAACTGCTGATAGAGTTAAAGAAGGTATGTTCAATATAATCCAGTTTGACTTAACCGGCGCAAGCGTTATTGATTTGTTTGCTGGGTCAGGTCAATTGGGAATTGAAGCCTTAAGCCGTGGTGCTAAGCATTGTACTTTTATAGATAGTGCAAACCGCTCAATTGAAGTTGTCAAACAAAATCTTAAAACTGTTGGCTTTGAAAAACGCGCAAGTGTTTTTTGTGGTGACGCTAAAATGTATATCTCTTTAAGTCGTGATAAGTTTGATATTGCACTTTTAGACCCACCATACAACAAAAATATTATTGATGCAGTTTTACCATCGGTTGCCGAAAAAATGAACGACTACGGTGTAATCATTTGCGAAAGCGCATTAAACGAAACTTTACCTGAAAGTGCAGGGGAGTTTACAGTGCACCGTGAATATAGATATGGTAAAATAAAACTTACTGTATATAGAAAGAATAAGTGAGAAATATGAAAACCGTTATTTGTCCTGGTAGTTTTGACCCAGTAACAAACGGTCACCTTGATATTATTCGTAGAAGCTCAAAGCTTTTTGATAAGGTTATAGTTGTTGTAATGAAAAACCCATCAAAAACAAACTGTTGCTTCGCACCTAATGAACGTGCCGATTTAATCCGTCGTTGTATTGGTGATTTTAGTAATGTTGAGGTTGACATTTACGAAGGTCTTCTTGCTGAATATGCAAAAGAAAAAGGTGCCGTTGCCGTTGTTAAAGGACTTCGTGCCGTGTCTGACTTTGAATATGAATTTCAACAGGCTCAAATGAATAAAAAGCTTAATGAAAATCTTGAAACCGTGTTTATTAACACAAGGGTCGAAAATTTATATTTAAGCTCAAGCGCAGTTAAGCAAATTTGCGAATTGGGTGGGGACATAAGTGACTTTGTTCCTCATGAAATTCGTGATGATATAGTTAAAAGAATTAAAAGAGGTGTAAGTAAATGACAATAGAAAACTTACTTGAAGAAATTGAAACCATACTTGAAGAGGGTAAATCAGTTCCATTTACATCAAATCTTCTCGTAGATGCACAAG
>JAZLET010000041.1:0-22875 GCA_045615405.1 Candidatus Fimenecus sp. | reverse complement strand
CTGCTGTTCATGTGGAAGAACCTGGGGTTCGCGGTGATCATATTCCTGTCGGCCATCCAGGCTGTCCCGGAGCCGCTGTATGAATACGCCACGCTGGAGGGCGCCGGCTTCCTGCGACAGACCTTCGGCATCACACTGCCGATGATCGTGCCGACGGCGTTCCTGGTGATCATACTGGAGTGGATCAACGCCTTTAAAATATTCAAGGAAGTTTACTTTATCAGCGGCGCCTATCCCGATGCCTAATGCTTTTCCATTAATGTATTTTGGAACCGCTTTTAAGGTGTTGCCGTCAGTGCCGCTAATGCCTACTGCCATAATATTGCTTTGTGAGAAACGCTGAATAATTTTTTTATTCACACTACCTGAAAGCACCATTTCAACAACAGCCATTTCATCGTCACCAGTAACACGGTAGCCTTCATAAAATTCGGATTGTAAATTCATTTGCTGCAGGGTTTTGCTAATCTCTTTACCGCCACCGTGCACAACAACAATTTTTGCACCTACCATTGTAAGAAGTGCAATATCTTCCAGAAGATTTTTCATAAGTGTTTCGTCGTCAAGACAACTACCGCCAAGCTTAATTACAACCTTTTTATTATGAAGCTTGTGAAGTTGGGGGAGTATGTCTTGCACACTTTTTATCTTCTCGTCACTATCAAGTCCGTTTTTTTTATCGTATTCCTTAAGTGCTTTTATCGTGTATTCAACGTCAGTTGGGCAAGGAATATATTCAATACCGCGTTTTTGTCTTGTTTCGTTACCTTTACCAGTTATAAGAATAACACTATCTGCACCCATTTCATTAATTGCGGTAGCAATTGCTTCACCACGGTCGTCAATGATTTTATATTTACCATTTTGTGATTCAACAAAGGCTGCAACCTCTTTTGAAATCTTTTCTAATGGCTCTTCACCTGGGTCTTCCTCAGTAATGTAGGTCATATCGGCATACATTCCTGCCATTTCACCTAAATCCTTACGACGAATAAGTGCTTTGTTACCTGGACAACCGAATACAATGGCAATTTTTCTACCTGGATATTCTTGTCGTACTGATTTAAAAAGATTTTCAAAACTCATTCTATTGTGAGCGTAGTCAACTATTGCAGTGATACGCTTATCGGCATTTTCATAAACTTCCATTCGTCCGCTTGAACGCGCTTTAAGAAGTCCAGTGTAAATATATTTCTCAGGAATTCCAAGTTTTGCACAAACCGCAATGGCGCAAAGAGCATTACTAACATTAAAAAGACCAGGAATTGTAAGTATAAAATCGCGGTCAAAGTCTTTAGTTTTAACTGTGAATACTGTATCGGACCCATCCTTACGAATGTTGTAGCCATAAACATCAGCATTTTCATTTTCAGTACTAAAAGTGATTACTTCAGGGGCATTTTTTGACGCTTTTAATACATCTTCGCTACGGTCAGTATCAAGATTCACAACTGCAGTTTTGCATTGTGTAAAGATTTTCATTTTTGACTGGAAATAGTCTTCAAAATCAGGATGCTCAATAGCACTTATATGGTCAATGCCAATATTAAGATAACAACCAATTGTGAAATTCACACCATCAGTTCTACCGTATTTAAGGGCTTGTGAAGAAACCTCCATAGTAAAATGCTGAATATCACTTTTAACTGCATTGTCAAAATGCCTGTGAAGGTCAAATGGCTCAGGCGTTGTAAGGTGACTTTCAATATTTATTACACCATCATAGGTGTCAATTGAAGATACAACTGCACTTGGACCTTTGCCTATAGATGCAAGATATTCGTCTTCAATGTATTTTATAAAGTACGCTGTTGTGGATTTACCCTTTGTACCAGTAATGCCTACAAGGTTTAGCTTGTCCCAAGCGTTATTATAGAAAAAGTTTGCTGAAAGATACATTGACTTTCTAATATCATTCACAAGAATACAAGGGGCGTCAGTATTATATTTCTTTTCCGAAACATAAGCGGTAGCGCCCTTATTTAAAGCATCAAGCAAAAACTGTTCTTTGAAATGCGCACCCTTGCAGAAAAACAAGGTGTCTGCTTTTAAATCCTGTGAATTGTATGAAATAAATCCAACAGGGGTGCTTTCGTCACATTCAGTGCTTGTGAGTATTGAATTTTCTTTAAAAAGTTCAATGAAATCTTTAAGTGTAAGCATTTTCTTGCTCCTTTACTTTTTCATTTGGTCTAAAGTTTTTTCGTATGATGGTAAAAATTCCTCCGTGAAGATTTTTACCTCTTCTAACTCAATTTTTTCAATTGCTTTAAGAAGTGTTTTTTCAGCCTCAATAAATTCGCTATTACCTGCTTTGCGCTCGTCAACACATTTTAAGTAACCGCTGATTTTATCAGCCGCTTTAACAAGTTTCCACAACTCTTTGTCTTCGTTTTTCTTTTTAAAAAGTGGCTCGTAAGATGGCAATAAATCCTCAGGCAACATAGAAAGAAGTTGCTTTGATGCATTCTTTTCAACTGCCTTGTAAGCCTCTTTTGTTTCAGTACTATAATATTTTACTGGTGTAGGCAAGTCACCTGTGATAATTTCAGGAACATCATGATAAAGTCCTAAAAGAGATGCTCTTTCACAGTTATAATTTTTGCCTAAACGCTGATTGCCTATACAAGCCAAAGCGTAGCAAAGCTGAGCAACCTCAGCGGAATGCTCACTAAGTGTTTCATAGCGGGTATTTCGCATAAGTGCCCAACGATTTATGTATTTAATTCTACTTGCAAATGCAAAAAAATCATTTTTGCCCATTAGATGTCCTCTTCTCTAAAACTAACTGTTAAGCTATCACGATTAAGCTTAACCTTTGTGTATTTAACGCCTGCAGCATCAAACATTCTACGAGATTCGCGGTTGTTAAGACTGTCTTTGTATTTATCTGAAAGGAACATAACCTCTTTAATTCCGCTTTGAATAATTGCCTTTGCACATTCGTTGCAAGGGAAGAGCGCTACATAGATTTTACAACCGTTTAAGTTTCTACCACCATTGTTAAGAATAGCGTTTAATTCGGCATGGCAAACATAAGGGTATTTTGTGTCAAATTCGTCACCTGTTCTGTCCCAAGGGAATTCGTCGTCATCGCAACCATGTGGGAATCCGTTGTAGCCAACTGACATAATCTTGTTATTATTGTCAACAATACAAGCACCAACCTGTGTGCTTGGGTCTTTACTTCTTCTTGCTGAAAGAAGCGCAATACCCATAAAATATTCGTCCCATGAAATGTAGTCTTCTCTTTTAGCCATTTTTGTTTTCTCCTTTTACTTTATCCCAATATGCTTTGGCTGTTTGTTCAGTTTTATTGTCGCCAAACTCATAATATTTTTTATCTTTAATAGCATCAGGCAAATACTGTTGCTTCACCCAACGGTTAGGGTAATCGTGAGGGTACAAATAATTTTGTCCTTTCACTTGGGCGTCTTCGCCATCATAATGCTTGTTTTGTAATTGCCTTGGTATTTTACCGTAATTCCCTTTTCGCACATCAGCAAGTGCTGCGAAAATACCATCGTGTGCAGTATTTGATTTAGGACTTGTAGCCACTAAAACAACTGCGTCAGCAAGAGGAATTGCCGCCTCAGGCATTCCAACTTGCATTGCGATATCACAAGCAGATTTTACAATAGGTAAAATTTGTGGGTAAGCAAGTCCAACATCTTCACTTGCACAAACCAAAAGTCTACGAATTGCCGAAACCATATCTCCCGCTTCTAAAAGTCGCGCAAGATAATGAAGTGCGGCATCAGGGTCACTTCCACGCATACTCTTTTGATATGCCGAAAGAATATCGTAATGTTCATCACCAAATTTATCGTAACGGAAGGTATTTTTCATTGTGAGCTTACCTGCATTTTCAAGAGTAATTACTCTTTTACCGTCGTTAACACTTGCGGAAAGCACACATAATTCAACGAAGTTAAGTGACTTTCTTACATCACCGCCACAAGCGGTTGCAATATGCTCACAAACACCGTCTTCAATTTTTAATGTAATTCCGGTTTCTTCTTGTAAAAAGTCAAAGCCACGCTGAATGTTAGGAATAACATCTTCAGGTGTTACGGATTTAAACTCAAATACGGTGCAACGAGAAAGTACCGCTGAATAAATATAAAAATACGGATTTTCAGTAGTTGATGCAATAAGTGTAATTTGACCGCTTTCAATGTATTCAAGAAGCGACTGTTGTTGTTTTTTGTTAAAGTATTGAATCTCATCAAGATACAACAAAATTCCATTAGGCGCAGCAAAGGTGTCAAGCTCACTTACGATTGCTTTAATATCGGCAGTACTTGCATTTGTGCCGTTAATATGGTGAAGCTTGCGATTTGTGTTTTTCGCAATAATTCGTGCAAGTGTTGTTTTGCCTGTGCCTGACGGACCATAAAATATTAAATTTGGAAGATACCCTGACTCAACAATGTTGCGTAAAGGCATATTTTCACCTAAAAGATGACGCTGTCCAACCATATCGTCAATGGTTTGTGGGCGAAGTCTATCGGCTAATGGTGTTGACATAATCTCACTTCACTATATCTAAAATTTCTTCTACTTTTTCTACAATGTATTCGGCTTTGCACTCAATAAAATCTTCGCGTGTGCCGAACCCATAAGTTACTGCACAACAAGGTATTCCAACCTGATGCGCACCGGCAATATCAAATTTGGTATCACCAACCATAAGAGTATCACCGAGAGATGCACCAATATTTTTCATAGCATTTTCAATAACTGTTGCCTTGCTTTCGCTGGTGTTGTCAAATTCTGTGCCACCAAGAAAATCAAAGTATTTTTTTATATGGAGATTTTCACAAATTTGGTCAATAAAATGTAATGGCTTTGAAGATGCAGTCGCAAGAATGTAGCCTTGCTCTTTAAGTGCTTTAAGAGTATCTTTCACTCCGTTATAAAGACAGCTTTCAAGATAACCCTTTACTCTGTAACGCTCACGATATTTGTCGGTCATTTCCCAAGCGTGTTTATCGTCAAAACCACAATATTCAGTAAAACTGTGATAAAGTGGAGGACCAATAAAGCGTCTTAACAACTCAGGTGATGGTGTGCCATGTCCATAGCTTTCAAAAGCGTAGGTAAGACTTTTGAAAATACCCTCTGATGAGTCAGTAAGAGTGCCATCAAAATCAAATAAAATGTATTTATAATTACTCATGGATTATTATTTCATACTCCTTGTACCATTTTTCGCCAACTGAGAGTGAGTTGCCCCATTCTCTTGATGTAATGTCACCTGTGAAATCTTCAGCATCACAACGACCATACCAAGGTTCAATGCAAACGAAAGGTGCATTTTTCTTTGCAGGTGACCAAATTCCAAAAAGCGGTGCTGAAAATTTAACTGTTAAATATTTTTTGTCATTATTGATAAGGGAAACTTCGCTAACATTACCATTTTCAATGATAAGTGCGTCATTGTCAAAAACACTATCGTGAAGCACGAAGCTGTTTTCTAAATCGTATTTTTGTGGTGTGTAAAGTCCGTCACTGTTAATAAGATTATATTTAAGCTTTTCACCGTTCATTGTAAGCACGGTTTTGCTTTTTTCACAATAAAAAGCAGGATGTGCACCTATTGAAAAGTAAATTGTTTGATTATCGGTATTTTTAATTTCCCAACCAACAATAATTTTATTATCTTTAAGCTCAAACGAGCAAATAAGACAAAAATTAAATGGGTATTTTGCCAGTGTTTCTTCGTTGCTTAAAAGTTTAAAAGAAATTTTGCTTTCAGTTTTCTTAATAAGAGAGAATTCACTATCTCTTGCAAAGCCGTGTTGACCAAGTGAATATTCTTTGCCCTTATATGTAGTTTTGCCATTTTTGTATTTGCCAACAACAGGGAAAAGTACAGGGCTTTTTCTACCCCAAAATTCAGGGTCACCTTGCCAAAGCGTTTCTTTGTTTTCTTGTTTGTTTATAATTGAAGAAAGCTCAGCGCCGTGAGTTTCAATAGCGATTTTTAAAATGTCATTTTCAAGATAATGCAACATAAAAACACCACCCTTGCTTAAAGTCAAGCATAATCAATTTATTATACTATAAAAAATAACTTTATTCAACCAATTTTGACCATATTATATAGTATAAAATGAGTATTTTTTCAAAAATTAAAAAAATGTTAAAAAGGTCTTTTATTTTTTGAAAAATAGTGTTATACTATTAAAGGATTTTGAGCATTTTTAGCGTTGTGTCAAAATCGCGTTTTTTCTATCATTTTCAACTATATGTTGTATGGGGGGGAGAATCCTTGAATAAAATCATAGTAAATGGTGGCAATAGATTAACTGGTGAAGTTGAAATCAGTGGTGCAAAAAATGCCGTTGTTGCAATTATTCCTGCGACGATTCTCGCCGAAGGTGTATGTAGAATTGAAAATATTCCTAATATTAGCGACGTTTCTGCTATGGTTAAAATCCTTCGTTCTCTTGGTGCACAAATTAAAATGATAAATAAAAGCACTCTTGAAATTGATACTTCTTGTGTGCGTACAAATATAGTAGGCCACGATTTGTCAAAGCTTATGCGTGCTTCTTACTACTTTATTGGTGTACTTCTTGGTAGATTTAATCACGCTAAGGTTGCAATGCCGGGTGGTTGTGCATTAGGTGTAGGTGTTCGTCCTATTGACCAGCATATTAAAGGCTTTGAAGCAATTGGCGCTAAAGTGGTTATGGAAGAAAACGCTATGGTTGACGCATATGCTGAAAATCTTCTTGGTACATCAGTTTACTTTGACGTTGTTTCAGTTGGCGCAACAATTAATCTTATGTTGGCGGCAGTTAAGGCAAAAGGTCTTACAGTTATTGAAAATGCGGCAAAAGAGCCACACATTGTTGACCTTGCAAACTTCTTAAACTCAATGGGTGCTGACGTTCGTGGCGCAGGTACTGACGTTATTAAAATTCGTGGTGTGGACAAGCTTCACGGCTGTGAATACGCTATAATTCCCGACCAAATTGAAGCAGGCACATATATGGTTGCTGCAGCGGCTACTCAAGGTGATGTGCTTATTAAAAATGTTATTCCTAAGCATTTGGAGTCAATCACCGCAAAACTTATTGAATGTGGCGTAGTGGTTGAAGAGTATGATGATTCAATTCGCGTATTCTCTGATTGTAGACCAAATCACTGTAGCGTTAAAACTCAACCGCATCCAGGCTTCCCTACTGATATGCAACCTCAGTTTGCAACTCTTTTAACAGTTGCAAGGGGAGACAGTATGGTAAGCGAGAGCGTATGGGATAATCGTTTTCGTTATACTGAGCAACTTGCTCGTATGGGTGCCGACATTACTGTTGAGGGTAAAACCGCAAACATTAAGGGTGTGGAAACTCTTAAGGGTGCGCCAGTTATTGCTAACGACCTTCGTGCAGGTGCGGCAATGGTTATAGCAGGTCTTATGGCAGTTGGAAAAACTGAGATTGAAGAAATCCATCACATTCAACGTGGTTATGACAATATAATTGAAAAATTACGCAGCTTAGGTGCGGACATTGAATTGATAACAATTCCTGATGACGGAAAAACCGTATTAAGTGTAGGTTAGTGATAAATTAAGGGCGGTTAATAAACCGCTCTTTTTTGATATAAATTATAGGAGCAACTAAAATGGCAAAATTTTGTCCCTTGTTTTCATCTTCGGCAGGAAATTCAATATATATAAACGGTGGCAACGACTCTATTCTTATTGATGTTGGTATGGTTAACAAACAGTTAGAGCAGGGGTTGTGGAATATCGGTGTAGATGCTGATAGTATTCGCAATATTTTTATTACTCACGAGCATAATGACCACATAAAAGGGCTAAAGGTGTTTTCAAAAAAGCATAAGGTAAGGGCGTTTATGACTGCTGGTACATATGCTGAGCTTGTAAAAACTGATGCTCTTGATAATGTGGAAGAATGTAAGATTATTTCACCTGATGGAATAGACATTGGTTGTATGCATGTAAAACCATTTGCAATTTCTCACGACTGTAAAGAGCCTTGTGGTTATACGGTAGAGTTAGCAAATGGTAGAAAAATTGCAGTTGCAACTGACCTTGGAATTATGACTGATACTGTTATGAATGCTCTTCGCGGTAGCGACCTTGTAATGTTAGAATCAAATCACGATGTTAACATGGTGCAATGTGGCGGATACCCATATATGCTTAAAAGAAGAATTTTAGGGGTTAAGGGGCATCTTTCTAATGACGCTTGTGCTGAAGCACTTGTTGGCCTTGTAAAGAGTGGCACAACAAGAATCTTTTTAGGTCACTTAAGTCGTGAAAATAATGTGCCACAGTTGGCATATCAAACAAGCGTTTCTGCGCTATCAATGGCGGGTGCTCACGAGGGTGACGACTACTTTATTCGTGTTGCAAAGCCAGTATGGGATGAAAAGGCGATGATATTATGATAAATATTCATCTTATTGTTTTAGGAAAACTTAAGGAAAAATATATGAAGGATTTTTCCAATGAATACGAAAAACGACTTTCGGCATATTGCAAATTAAATGTGATAGAGCTTGAGCCTGTAAGACTTCCTGATAATCCATCGGCACAAGAAATCAGCAACGCTCTTGCAAAGGAAACACAAATGATTAAGGCTAAAATCCCAAAAGGCTCCTATGTTTTTTCAATGTGTATAGAAGGTAAGCAAATGTCGTCAGAGGAATTTTCAAAAAAACTCGCTGATATTGCATTAATGGGGAAAAATAGTATTACATTTATTATTGGAAGCTCATTTGGACTTTCAGCTGAAATTAAACAAATGTCTGATTACAAGTTTTCAATGTCAAAAATGACTTTTCCACACAAACTTGCACGAATAATGCTCACTGAACAAATTTATAGGGCGTTATCAATTACGAACAATGCTAAATATCATAAATAAAATTTATAAAATTATAAAACTTTGTTATTAATTTGTTAAAAATTAGTGGTTATATTTATTATAAAGGAGGCATGCATTATGCAAAGAGAGAAAATTTTAGTTGTAGATGATGATAAAAACATTTGCGAATTACTTAGAATGTACCTTGAAAAAGAGGGCTTTACAGTAGTTATGGCACATACTGGTGTAGACGCTGTGAATACGTTTGAAACAGCAAATCCTGACCTTGTGTTGCTTGACATTATGCTTCCACAGTTAGATGGTTGGCAGGTTTGCCGTGAAATTAGAAAAACAAGCGAAAAACCAATTATTATGCTTACCGCAAAGGATGAAACATTTGATAAGGTTTTAGGTCTTGAGCTTGGCGCTGATGACTATGTAACAAAACCATTTGACACAAAAGAAATTGTGGCTCGTATTAAAGCGGTGCTTCGCAGAACATCACCTGCACAGCCTCAAGAAGAAAAAGTAATTTACTATGATAAGCTTTCAATTAACCTTGCTAACTATGAAATGAAGGTTAATGGTGAAGTTGTTGACACTCCACCAAAAGAGATAGAGCTTATTTACCATCTTGCAAGTAATCCTAATAGAGTGTTTACTCGTGACCAGTTGCTTGATGATGTGTGGGGCTTTGATTACTATGGTGGTAGCCGTACAATTGACGTACACATTAAAAGACTTCGCGATAAGCTTAAAGGCGTATCTACTGAATGGGAGCTTAAAACAATCTTTAAAATAGGATATAAATTTGAAACACATGGCAAGAGATAATAATTTTTTAAAGAAGAATTACAAAAGAATAGAAGGCTTCTTTACACATTTTCCTTTGTTTGCTAAGTATTTAGCGGTTATGATGGCAATGATTCTTGCAAGTTATTTTGTTCTTGCATCGGCTATTACTGTGTTTCTTTCAACTCGTGTTTCAAATGAAAAAGAAATTCTTTTAACTGAAAACGCAAAGCAAAATGCAGCATATTGTGAAAGAATTTTAGAGGGGTGCACTACACAAGAGGATTTTAATAACGCATTAGTTATTATTTGTAACAATCTTGGAGTAACATCAAACGCTATTGATGCTGATGTATTCTTTTGTAATACAAAGGGCAGGGTAGTACTTTGTAAAGAGGATTTTTTATACAATTACTCCTTTAATGGTAGTGAATGTATGCTGCACAAATCATACAATATACCTAGCGATACAATGAAAAATGTAACAAGGGGATATTTTTTCAGCAATTCAAAGGTGCCAGGTCTTTATAGTGAAAAGACCTTCCTTGCAGGTGCGCCAGTAAGAGTAAATGGTGTAGTTGTAGGTGCAATTTTTGCAGCAACACCGTTTGAATCAAGCTTAAAGGAATACGCAGGTAGAATTATGAGCTTGTTTCTTTCATCGGCGATATTTGCGGTGGCGCTTTCATTCCTCGTTGTTTATGCATTTACCGCAAAGCTTACAAATCCATTAAGACAAATGTCAAGTGCTACAAAGGCTTATGCGCAAGGCGATTTCAGTAAGCGAGTAATTGTCCGTGGTTCTGATGAATTTGCCGAGTTGTGTCAAAGCTTTAATAGAATGGCGTCGGCTTTGTCCGTGTTGGAATCTTCAAGAAGAAGCTTTGTTGCAAATGTTTCTCATGAGCTTAAAACTCCAATGACCACAATCGGTGGGTTTATTGATGGCATACTTGACGGCACAATACCGCCTGAAAAACACAGTGAATATTTGCAAATAGTGTCTAATGAGGTTAAACGACTTTCGCGACTTGTAACCTCAATGCTTAATCTTTCAAAGATTGAGGCAGGCGAATTAGAGCCAAAGCATACTGAGTTTGATGTTTCGGCATTGATTATTGACTGTCTTTTAAGCTTTGACCAAGAGATTGAAAAGAAAAATATTGAGATTACAGGGCTTGATGAAATAGACAGTGTAAAATTAGTTGCCGATAGAGATATGATTCATCAGGTAGTATATAATCTTGTTGATAATGCGGTTAAATTCACAAATGAAAATGGAGAGATTTCCGTATTAGCAGGTGAAAATGATAAAAAACAATCATATATTGTAATACAAAATACTGGTGAGGGTGTTTCACCTGAAGAAATCGGCAAGATTTTTGAGCGTTTTTATAAGGTTGACAAATCAAGAAGCTATGATGTAAAGAGTGCCGGTCTTGGACTTTATCTTTGCAAGACTATAGTTGAATTGCATAACGGTCAGATTTATGCTGAAAGTACTGAAGGACAATTTACAAGATTTACAATAATTTTTGATAAAAATAAAAAATAATGGAGGCCATTATGGACCAAAATTTTGAAAACAATACAAACGGATTAGACAGTACATCACAAAATAATCCAACTCCACCGGTTACACCACCAACTCCACCGGTTACACCACCAACAAGCAATCAATATAACACTTATTATGGCGGTGGTCAGTATATGCCGTATGGTAGTTATGTAAGACCAAGCCAACCAATTCAGCCTAAGCCTGAAGCTCCAAAAAGCAAATCACGTGGCAAAAAGAAAGGTCTTATTATCGCTGTTGCTATAGTGCTTGCTTGCGTCGTTCTTTCAATGGGAATTATTGCAGGTACAATTGCTGGAGGCAGTAAGGGTGACAACACAACTCATAAGGGTGATGATAGCACACTTGACCTTATTGAAGGCGTTATTAATGATGATGAAGATGATGACGACGATGATGTAAAAGATGGTGAAGCGCTTTCAGCTAAGGATGTTTACAAAAAGGTTCACGAAAGCTCGGTTGGTATTTTGGTGTATTCAAAGGGTCACCAACAAGTAGTGTCAGAGGGTACAGGAATTGTAATGGGTACCAATGGCAACAAAACAGCAACCTACATTATTACCTGTGCACATGTTATTGATGCAAAAAATCCTAAAATTACAGTACAAACCGCTGATGGTACAAAATATGATGGCTTCGTTGTAGGTGCCGACGCGAAAACTGATATCGGTGTTGTAAGAGTAAATTCAACAAATCTTAAAGCAGTAGATTTTGCGGATTCATCTAATGTAGAAGTCGGTGATACAGTTTATGCTATCGGTAATCCTGGTGGCACACAGTTTTTCGGCTCATTTACAAATGGTATGGTATCGGCAATTGGTAGACCGGTTAACAGTCCTGTTGGTTATGAGGTAGCTTGTATTCAGCATACTGCTCCAATTAATCCAGGTAACTCAGGTGGCGCACTCGTGAATGAATATGGTCAGGTAATTGGCATCAATTCATCAAAAATTGCATCAACTGATTATGAGGGTATGGGATTTGCGGTACCTTCAGCAACTGTTAAAGAAATTGTTGACCAGCTCATAGCAAAGGGTGTTGTTACAAATCGCCCTGCGCTTGGAGTTAAAGTTGCACTTTCAAGTCAAAGCCAAATGTATTCAATAGTTGTTCAAGCAAATAAATTGCCTATAGGGTCAGTTATTATTGACACAATTATGGATGGTAGCGACCTTAATAACAAAGGTGTTAAAGTAGGCGATATGATTATTAAAGTCAATGGTAAGGATATGACAAATCACGATGTCTTGCTTGATGTCATTGAAAAGTCCAAGGTTGGCGACACCATAACTCTTACAATTTGTAGAGTTGACTCTAATTACAATATTTCAACCTTTGATGTTAAGGTTAAGCTTGTTGACGACTCTACTATATCAGAGCCAGTTGAAGAAAATAACGAAAACGATTACGACTTTGATTTCCCATTTGGCGATTAAATAAAAGATTAATCCACAGTCAATGACTGTGGATTTTTTTAATATAGCTTTAACAAATATGCAATTAATCCATAAATAACTGCTGCGAAAATTCCGTATGCAATTACAGGTCCTGCGATTTTAAAAATATTAGCACCTGTCCCCATTACAAGACCTTCAGTTTTAAATTCTAAGGCAGGTGATACAACTGAATTTGCAAAACCTGTAATTGGGACTATTGTACCTGCCCCTGCGTGCTTTGCAATTTTGTCAAATACGCCTATTCCTGTAAGAATTGCTGCAATAATTATAAGCACTGATGGTGTAAGGGCTTTAACATAGTCCTCTGAAAAGCCCATTTTTTCAAAGCCCCAGTTAAGAAACTGTCCAAAGGTGCATATTGCTCCGCCAATAATAAATGCTTTTATGCAATTAACTATTTTAGGTGAATTGGGCGACGCTTTTTTCGCCATTTTGTCATATTCTTTATCGGTTGTTGACATAGAATCACTCCTCTGAAATAGTTTTTCCTAAAAAAAGTGATTTAACAGTTTAACCTTTTACAATAATTGCAAAAATATGAAATATATGGTAACATAAAAACACAAAACAATGGAGGTGTAATCGTGAATAAAAAACAAAACAAATATATGCGATTTATCTCTATTTTGCTAATTATAATTGTAGCCTTTAAAACGATAGACTTTGCTCTCAGTGAAATTACTGATATATGGGCTTATGAAGATGTAGGTGAGGTTACATCTGGCACTAGCTGGGCGGTTGTGTGTAAAAAGCTTGAGGCTGAAGAGGATTTAACCGAAAAGGATTACGATATAATCTTTTCACAAACAGGACTTGGAAAACCTGCTGTTGAAAGTTTTTCTAAAGATGAAAGATTTAAAAAAATAGAAGAATACGAAGAATACTATTTGGCTGATAAGGATTTTGCTTGTGTGCGCGAGGGAGTGTTTGCTTGTCACGAATATATTACTGATAGTGAAGGCACTGCAATACAAAATCCAGCATTTGCAAATCTTCAAAATGGTGATATAATAATAACGCTTAGTATTCACTCTTTAGGTTGGCGTCACGGCCACGCTGCAATAGTGGTGGATGCTGAAAAGGGTATTACGGCACAGGCTGTAATGATTGGTGAAAAATCCGCATTAGGTCATATAGGCGAATGGCGTGATTTTCCGCTTGTTGCGGTGCTTCGTGCAAAAAATATAAGCACGGAAATAACCGACGAAATCGCAAACTATACAAAAGATAAGCTAATTGGTATTGGTTATTCACTTGCATCAGGAATTTTAAGTGGTCGTGATGAGAATACCATACCATCTACGACACATTGTGCGCATTATGTGTGGTATGCTTATAAATGCTTCGGCATTGACATTGATTCTAATGGCGGACGAATTGTTACACCTAAGGAAATTTTGCATAGCGATAAGTTAGAAATTGTTCAGGTGTACGGAAATATAATGGATTTATAAGGAGAAATGATTATGAAAAAAGCATTAATTTTTGTTTTAATACTTATAATTGCAATTGTTTTTACTGCTTGTGGCAAAAGGGCACCGGAATACACAAAATATGCAGATGTTTCTATAATTGAGACTACGACGACTACAACTACTACTGAAACTGAGACGGAAACCGAAACTGAAACTGAAGAAACATCATCAACTACAAGCACTACAAGAAGATATCAAAATAACACAACAACTACAACAAGAAGATATCAAGGTAGCACTACAACAACCACAAGACCTACAACTACACAGTCAACTACTGAAGCTACAACAACCACTACAACTACAACAACAACCACCACAACTACCACACAAGCGGAGCAAAACGAGCAACCTGTTATGGAATAAAATTTAATGGTTATTTTTGATAAATAAAAAAATGAGCGATTCACAAATCGCTCATTTAATTTTGCACTTTGCATTAAAAAAAGACGGTCATAAGAACCGTCTTTTTTACTATTATTTATTCTTCGTCAACTTTTGCTTCAGCAATAACCTTTTCAACAATGTTTTGAGGTGCTTGTTCATAGCGTGTGAAGACGAATGAGAATGAGCCACGACCTGCTGTTACTGAACGGAGAACTGTTGTAAAGTCGCCCATTTCAGCCATAGGAACTTCAGCTGTAAGCTCTTGCATTTTTGGCTCGTTAGCAGGGCCCATACCAAGAACACGACCGCGACGCTTTGTAATATCACCCATAATGTCGCCAAGGTTGTCGTCAGGCATAATTGCAACAAGTGTACCAACTGGTTCAAGAATTGTTGGGTCAGCCTTTGGAATACCTGCCTTGTAAGCTAAAGAAGCAGCCATCTTAAATGCCATTTCAGATGAGTCAACTGGGTGGTAAGAGCCGTCATAAAGAGTAGCCTTAACGCCTACCATTGGGTAACCTGCGAGAACGCCCTTAAGAACGCAATCGCGAAGTCCTTTTTCAACTGCAGGGAAGAAGTTCTTTGGAACTGCACCGCCGAAAACTTCTTCTGCAAAGATAAGCTCATCACTGTCACAAGGCTCAAAGCGAATATGTACATCACCAAATTGACCGTGACCGCCTGATTGTTTCTTATGTTTACCTTGTGCTTCAGCTGATTTACGAATTGTTTCTCTATAAGCAACCTTAGGAACGCTTAAATCAACTTCAACGCCAAACTTATTCTTAAGTTTTGAAACAATAACATCAAGATGTTGTTCGCCAAGACCTGAAAGAACTTGCTCTTTTGTTTCTTTATTAATAGCGAATGAGATTGATGGGTCTTCTTCCATAAGACGGAAAAGTCCTTGAGCAACCTTTTCTTCTTCACCTTTTTTACGAACATTAACTGCCATTGAAAGACAAGGCTTAGGAGCGTCAACGCCCTGAAGAATTACGATATTTTTAGCGTCGCAAAGTGTGTCACCAGTTTTAACACCAGCAAGTTTTGTAACAACACCGATATCACCAGCAATAATTTCTTTAGCGTCTTCTTGCTTGCCACCCTTAACAGTAACAAATTTGCCCATCTTTTCAATTTCGCCTGTGCGAACATTGTATGCTTGAGTATCAGCAGAAAGCTTACCTGAAACTACCTTAAAGAATGACATCTTACCAACGAATGGGTCAGCAACTGTTTTAAAGCAAACTGCTGCAAGAGGTCCGTTAATATCACAAGGAAGAATAACATCTTCACCTGCTTCGTTCTTTGCAGTTTCACCAGCGTAACCGTATGCGCCTGGAACTGACCATGCAAGGTTATAAAGAAGCTGGTCAACACCTGCACAAGTAAGACCTGCAACTGCATATACTGGGTAAATTGAACCGTCAAAAATACCTGTGCAAAGACCCTTAAGGATTTCTTCTTGTGTGAATGTTTCACCTTCAAAGAATTTTTCCATAAGCTCATCATCAGTAGTAGCAACTGCTTCCATAAATGCAGCTGTCATTTCTTCAATAACAGGGTCGTTAGGCATTGCAACCTTTGTTGCTTTACCGTCAGCATCATATTCATAAGCCATACCTGTCATAAGGTTAACATATGATTTTGTAATGTTACCTTCCATATAAGGAATAATTGTAGGACAAAGCTTGTTGCCGTAAACCTCTTTAAGAGCTTCAAATGTTTTATAAAAGCTTCTATGGTCAGAGTCAGTTTTTGTAATAGCAAAGAATTTTGCAAGACCGCGTTTTTCGGCTGCTTTAAATGCCTTTTCAGTACCAACGTCAACGCCTGAACCTGCACTTGTAACAATAAGAACTGCTTCAGCTGCACGAACTGCTTCAGCTGCGCCAGTTTCAAAGTCAAAAAGACCAGGAGCATCTATAAAGTTTAACTTTGTGTTATCCCACTCAATAGCTGCCATAGCCGATGAAACTGATGACTTTCTTCTTTTTTCTTCTGCATCAAAGTCAAGAACAGTATTACCGTCAGCAACTTTACCAAGTCTGTCAGTAGCACCTGCTACATAAAGCATTGCTTCACAAAGAGTAGTTTTTCCTTTTCCGCCGTGACCAAGCACAGCAATATTTCTAATGTTGTTTGAGGTATATGCCTTCATAAAGCACGCCTCCCTTTCCCTAAGTATACCTTTTATGTGAAAAATACATAGAATTTTTCAACACGTTAGCAAAATTATAGCATAATTGCCTAAACAATGCAACTATGTTTTAATAAGTTTTTAAGTTATTTTTTTTAACAAAATTAATTGTAGAAATTTGAGTATGTTTAACTGAGCGTAAAGTGTAGGAACTGCGTTGCAATTGTAGTAGGGGCTGGCGTTACGATAGCCCATTGTTGGTTTGTTCGTTAACTGATTTTGGGTTGTCGCGGACACCGACCCCTACGATAAACATCTCGATAAACTCAAACTTGTCGTGTTATTTTTATTGATTTTTTAGGATTATAAATGTATAATAATTTTGTATGCGATAAAAAGGAGATTGATATTATGTTTCCACCGATTATTGAGTTTTTAAAAGATAAAAGTGTGTTTATTCTCGGCTTTGGTCGTGAGGGAAAAAGTACATACAATTATATAAGAAAATATTTGCCTGAAAAAGTACTTGCTATTGGTGATGGCAAAGAGCAAAAAATCGCTGATGATTTTGTTGAGTATTACTGCGGTGAAGATTATCTTTCACATATCGGCAAATTTCAGGTTGTTATGAAAAGTCCAGGCATCTCTTTCGTAAATGTAGATGTACCTGAAAATACTTATGTAACTTGTCAAACGGATTTATTCTTAAAGTATGCACCTTGCAAAAAAATTGGTGTAACCGGCTCAAAAGGTAAAACAACAACATCAACCCTTACTTACAAAATGCTTTGCGTAGGTGGAGTTGATTGTGAACTTATGGGCAATATGGGACTTCCTGTGTTAGACTATATTGAAGAAATGACCGCTGACAAAATTGCAGTTATTGAAATGTCGTCACATCAATTAGAGTTCACAAGAAACTCACCTGATGTTTCAATTCTTACAAATATTTATGAAGAACATTTAGAACACTACAAGGGCGGTATGACCGGCTATGTAAATGCAAAGCTGAATATTGTCCGCCATCAAAATGAGAACAATACATTTATATATAACGGCACCCAAGGTCTTGCGCCTTATCTTGATTTAAGTACTGTTAAATCAAATACAATAGCTGTAGAAAAAGATGCATATCTTCCTTTTGAAATTGACAATATTCATTTAGCGGGTGAGCATAACCGTCACGACGTGCTTTATGCATTTACAGCAGCGACGAAATTCGGTGTAAATGCTGAATCTGCAAAAAAAGCCATTGACGATTACGAAGGTATTGAGCATAGAATGGAAAATGTTGGCACATATAAAGGGGTTACCTTTTATAATGACTGTATTGCAACAATTCCACACGCTGTTATGTGTGCAGTTAATGCAATTAAAGCAAATACGCTCATTATCGGTGGCAAAGATAGAGGTATTGATTACACTGATTTCGCAATCGCCCTTGAAAATAGTGACTTAAGCGTGATTATCGGCACAAAGACAACTGGTCATAAAATTATTGATATGATGGTTGCAAACGGTACAAAGAAAAAACTTATAAAAGCCGAAAATCTTGAAGAGGCAGTAAAATCTGCTTATGAAAACACAAAGGGTATTTGTATTCTTTCTCCTGCTGCATCAAGCTATAACGAGTATAAGAATTTTGAAGAAAAGGGTAGACATTACAAAGACCTTATTAAAAAGTATGGTGAATAATATGGATTTAACTGAAAAGCAAATAAATTACGAATATAAGTTTCAAGGTAAAATTGTGAATCTTCGTGTTGATGATGCGCTTCTTCCAAATGGCGCAACTGCAAAGCGTGAAGTTGTTGAGCATAACGGTGGCGTTTGTGTTGCACCGCTAGACGATGATTACAATTTGTATTTTGTAAAGCAATTTCGTTATCCTTATATGGAAGTTGTTACTGAGCTTCCAGCAGGTAAGCTTGAAAAGGGTGAAGACCCGTTCCAAGCAGGCAAGCGTGAGTTAAAAGAAGAAACTGGTGCAACAGCAAATAAATATATCAGTTTAGGTAAGCTTTACCCAACTCCTGGTTACTGTGGTGAAATTATTCACATGTATCTTGCTACGGAACTCACATTTGGTGAGCAAAGTCCTGATGAGGATGAGTTTTTAGAGGTTTATAAAATTTCTTTAGAAAAGGCAGTGCAAATGGTTATGAATGGTGAATTGCCTGATAGCAAAACTCAAACTATGATTTTAAAAATTAATCAACTTAAAAACGAGGGTAAAATATGAAATTGGTACTTGCATCAAAATCCCCAAGAAGAAGTGAAATTCTAAAGAATGCAGGGTATGAGTTTACCGTAAGAGTTGCTGATGCTGATGAAACAATCCCTGACGGCACAAAGCCTGAGGATGCAGTTGTGTTTCTTGCAGCACGAAAGGCTATGGCTGTAAAAAGGACAAGTGACGAAATCGTTTTAGGTGCAGACACCATAGTTGTGCTTGACGGCAAAATCCTTGGCAAACCAAAAGATAGGGAAGATGCCTACAATATGCTTAAAAGTCTTTCGGGTAGAATTCATTCCGTATTCACAGGTGTTTGTATAGTTGACAATGGTAAGTCGTTAACTTTTGCCGAAGAAACTCAAGTGGAATTTTTGCCACTTGCTGATGAGGAAATATACACCTATATAGATACAAATGACTGTTATGATAAAGCAGGGGCGTATGGTGTTCAAGGATATGCTGCAAAGTTTGTAAAACGCATTAATGGTGACTACTTTAATGTGGTAGGATTACCGATAAGTGCAATTTATGAAAAGTTTTTTCAAAAACGAAAAAATAATGATTGACTTTTTGCGAAATTTGTTGTAAATTTAGTATGTATATGAATACATATCATTGAAAGGGGAACCTAAAATGGCTAAAAAGGTTTTAACTCCAGAAGAATATCAAGCTAAGTTAGCTAAAAAAGCAGCTAAGAGAGAACTCTTCTTCGGAACATTTACAAAGGCATTAGCATTATTCCTTGCTATTGCAATCGTTTGGGCACTTGCAGCAATTGCGTTTACACCAGCATTAGGCACAACAACAGTTGGCGGTGGCGCTCAAACACCATCAGGAGAAACAAGCACACCAGGCGGTAGCACATCTACACCAGGTGGTAGCACATCTACACCAACTGAGGACCCAAGTGTACCTTTAGGTGATGGCGGTGCAGATGAATCAGGCGTTTCAAAGGCTGACGCTGTTAAAGCTATTAATGATGCAACAGCTAAGGTTTACAAAGGCAACTACAAGTGGGAAAGAAAATGCTATTACACAAGCCCTATTGACGTAGGTAATGCAACTGGCACACTTAACAGCATTATTCAAGGTGTTGATGAAAATGCTAACCTTGACACAGTTGTTGGTGGTTTCCTTGGTATTACAGGTAAAGAAAGCGACCCAGCATGGACTGCTGACGTTAAAGGCGGTAAGCTTCCTGAAGGCACAAAAATGAATAACGAAAAATATCTTATGAAAGCATTTGCTCTTACTGAAGGCGATGTTATGCAATATAAAGTTGAAGGTAACAAATATATGTTCCAACTCAACAATTGCACAAGCCCTCAAAAAGATGGCAAGAATGCACTTAATCGCGTAACAAACGACTTTATCACTCTTGGTGAAGTTCAAGAAGGCGTTACTGGTGCAGTTGGTAGTGCTGTTAAGGTTGAATCATGTGATGTTGACTTTACAGCAATTGTAGTTACTGCTGAAATCGTTGATGGCGCTCTTAAGAATGTTACAATTTCATACTCAATGAACGTTAAGGCACTTAATCTTAAAGCAGCAATCGTTCCTATTACAGGTAAGGGTGCTGGCGATATGACTTGCACATATTCAAACTTCTCATAAGAGATAAATGATTTCACGACAAAGTGAAGGGAGATAATAATTATGGCAAAGAAACCTTTAACTCCAGAACAGGCAGAAATAAAGGCAATGAAAAAAGCAAGAAAGAGCGAGAATTGGACTAAATTCTGGGCTATTCTTCTTGCAGCTGTTCTTACATTTGCAGTTGTAAGCATGGGTAAAACTGCTGCTGCAGACGCTATTGAAAAGGCAAAAGAACAAAACGCAACTGAAAACGTTGGTGGAAATAACACATCAAACAATACTAACACAAACACACCTTCTGGTAATACAAACACACCTTCTGGTGATACAAATACACCAAGTGGCGACACAAATACACCTTCTGGTGACAGTGGCGATGCTAATAACGGTCCTTCAAAGGCTGAAGTTGTTAAGGTATTTAACGACACAACAGCTAAAGCAGCTAAGGGTTCATACAAAGTTCATAGAGAAGGTAAATTCACAAAGAGCATTGACGTAGGTAATGCAACTGATACACTTAACAGCATCATTCATGGTGTTGACGAAAATGCTACACTTGACTCAGTTGTTGGTGGTTTCCTTGGCATTAACAAGCCAGTTGATGGCGACATTAAGAATGGCAAGGGTGGCGAAGGCTTTAACGAAAAATACTTACTTAAAGCTATGGCTCTTACAGAAAATGACGTTGATTCAGTTAGCGTTGATGGCAACAAATACACAGTAAGAATTAAGAAGACAATTACTCCTGATGCAAATAGTGCTCTTGCACACGCTACAAATGACTATATTACATTTGCAGAAGTTAACAGCAGCATTAACGAAGCAGTAGGCAGTGCAGTTGTAGTTGAAGAGTCTGGCTCAGAAGCTATTTACGACAACATTGTTTTCACAGCTACTGTTGTTGACGGCAAACTTACAGCTCTTGATTATTCTTACACATTCTCAGCAACACTTGCACTTAAGATTGCAATCGTTAAGGCAACAGGTACTGGTGAAGCTGAAATCGTTGGTAAATATTCAAATATCGCATATTAATTTGAACACATAATCAATAAATTTAAGTCCTTGAGGGAAACCTTAAGGACTTATTTTTTTTGTAAAAAGCGGGTGTACAAAGTAACCAAAATATTGCTTGTAATTTGTATATGTAAAACGGAAAAATAATGCTTGATTTTGTTGAATTTTTATAGTAAAATAATTGTGTGTAATTATGCAGTATAGGGAGTAGTCTACTCTTTTTTAGAAAATGCATAAAATCTAAAAAACCACTATATATTGTGTTTATTTTCGCTTCGGGAGGCATTTTATAATGAATATGGACATTAAAGACTTAATCGCAAAGCTTAAAGGCGGTAGCGGTGACGCAAAAAGAGGCGGTGGAATTACCGGCTTTTTTGAGAAGAATCCTAAAATGAAAATTATTATTCCGGCAATTTGCATTGGAATTTCAATTCTTGTTGCACTAACAATTATCATTACAACAGGTACAATTGAGGTTAATACTGACCCTGTTGGCGGTGATGTTGGCGGCTCAAAAGTTGATGTGCTTCCACAGGATGTTAGAGATTATGAAGACATTGAGGTTAACGGTGACGATGTTTTTGATGATGTTGCTCTTGCAAATGCAAAGGTTACGGCAATTATCGTGAACTCCGATGGTTACTACACAGCAACAGTTGAAGCAGATAATCAATCTTATCCACATCTTCAGGTTGGCGACTATGTTGGCACATCATCTTGGCTTGTTGAAGACATTACTGATGAATGCGTAATCATAGCACTCGGCGAAAAGAAAATTCAGCTTAATTATTAAGCATATTAACTTAGGTAATTATTTTTAATTTACATATAAAGTTTTTAGGGGGAACTAAAAATGAAAGGTTCTAAGAAGTTCGGCAAATCAATTCTCGTAATTGCTTTGTCAATTGTACTCCTTATCAGTGCAGTGGCACCACTCACTGTTATGGGTTCAGAAAATAACGGCGGTGGCTTGAAAGGAACAAGCCTTGGCCAATATCGTTACTACTCAGTTAAGAGTGGCGACACACTTGAGTCAATCGCTTCAAGAAACGGCGTAAGCGTAAGTGATATTATGACTTACAACGACCTTGACAGCACAGACAAAATTTACAGAGGCCAAATCCTTAAGATTCCTGTGACAAGCGAGAATAAGAAAAATCAAATTATCTCATCAAGCATCACAATTAAGGCTAAGGATTCAAATGTTAAAGACCTTATTTCATCAATCGCTTACAATGCTGGTTATACAGTAATTTACAAGGGTTCAGGCACTGAAACTGTTACTCTTGACCTTGAAAAAGTATCTCCACTTAAGGCAATTGATTACGTTACAAGAATGGTTGG
>JAZLET010000040.1:0-4648 GCA_045615405.1 Candidatus Fimenecus sp. | reverse complement strand
GTGTAAGCGACGCTGTCGCGGGATTTGTTGACAAGGTTTTCGATGTTAAGTCCCGCCGCGGCAACTTTTTCGGTGATGGTGCCGAGCATGCCGGGTTTGTTGTGGTTGCATCGTCTAAAGTGCAATTTGCATCTGTAAGAGCTTTTTCTACTACCCAAGAGATATTTTCAGTATGTAAGCGTGATGCGATTTCAGGCACAACGCCACCGAATACTTTATGCTTTTCAATTTGTGTTGAAACTACGCTTGATAACACGTTTCTACCGTCTTCAACAACGGCTGCAGCAGTTTCATCACACGAGCTTTCAATTGCTAAAATTTTCATAATTAATCCTCTAAATAGTAAGTATAAATAACCGCATCTTCTTTCGGCTTTGAGTAAAAATTCTTTCTCTCACCGATTCGTTTAAATCCGCATTTTTCATAAAGTGAAATTGCTTTTTCGTTGGACTTTCGCACCTCTAAAGTAATAAAAAACGCTTTTTCGCTTTCACACTGTTTAATTAAATGACTTACAAGTTTTTGACCATAGCCTTTGCCACGACATTTTTCATTCACGGCAACATTTGTGATATATACCTCGTTGCAAATGTTGTTAGCACCTATATATCCAAGCAAATTTTCATTATCGCGAAGCACATAAAATCTTGCAGTTTCGTTTGTGAGTTCATCTTTTAATGAAGTTTCACTCCAAGGCTCACTAAAGCACATTTTTTCAAGGTCTGCAATTTCTTTTGTGTCGTCTTCAGTCATTTCGCGAATAAACGTGGTATTCTTTATTGTTTCAAGAATTGCAGGGAATTGATTTTCAAGTTGCTTTGCACATTCTTCGTAAATCTCAATAGGCTTACCGAATGGGTCGGCAATATTTAAAACAATAATTTTTTCACTATCACAATGGCGTAATAGTACCGCCTTGTGTGACTCACTCATACAAAAAAACAAGTCCGTTGTAAGCAAATGCTCAGGGTTTATATTTCTTGCCCTATGAGAAGATATGTCAACCCCACGACTACCTGCCACAAGAATTGAATTTATACTAACCTCATCACCAGGGAAAACACCAACACCAGCACTACTTACTTCAATATCAGTTATGTTGTTTTCTTGTAAATATTTTTTAAATAGCCCCTCTGCCAAAGGACTACGACAAGTATTGCCACTGCATATAAACATTATTTTTTTCATAAGTTATCCTTTAGCTAAATACCAAGTTTTGCCTGTATTTACATCTGCGCGAAGTCTTACTTTCATTTGACAAGCGTTTTCCATTTCTTCGCTTAAAATTTTTGCTGCTTTTTGGATTTCGTTTTCAGGCGCTTCAACAATCAATTCGTCGTGAACCTGTAAAATGAGTTTTGCATCCATTTTTTCTTCTTTAAGGCGGTTATAAACTCGTACCATTGCGATTTTAATAATATCGGCAGCGGTACCCTG
This sequence comes from Candidatus Fimenecus sp., assembly GCA_045615405.1. Lineage (GTDB taxonomy): Bacteria > Bacillota > Clostridia > Oscillospirales > Acutalibacteraceae > Fimenecus. The sequence goes on along the minus strand of JAZLET010000040.1, from coordinate 3,211 downwards.
AATTGGCATATTTCTTGCTACTCGCTCACCAAATGCACGAAGCATTCCGTTTGATGAATTAAGCTCAGGAAGGTACCTTCTTCTGCCCCAAAGAGTTGCAACATACCCCTTTTCTTTTGCCTCTTTTGCAACTGTTTCCATATACTTGTCAACACCTGCATAATGACGAAGATAACCCTTAATATAATCGTCCGCCTCTTTACGAGTAACGCCAATATCTTTTGCAAGTGAAAACGCGCCAATACCATAAACAATACCAAAGTTAACCGCTTTTGCACGACTACGCATAAGTGGTGTAACAAGCTCTATTGGCATATTAAACACCTGCGATGCTGTAACAGTATGAATGTCAGTTTCATCGTTAAAGGCTTTAATCATTTCTTCGTCGTTTGCAATATGGCTGAGTACACGAAGCTCAATTTGTGAGTAGTCAGCATCAGCTAAAAGGCAACCTTCTTTTGCAACGAAGAACTTTCTCATTTCACGACCAATTTCTTTACGGACTGGAATATTTTGAAGATTTGGCTCAGTTGACGAAATTCTACCTGTACGAGTTTCAGTTTGAATAAATGAAGAATGGATTCTTCCGTCTTCACCAATCACCTTTAAAAGTCCTTCGCAATATGTTGAATAAAGCTTTGAAAGTGTTCTATACCACAAAATTTTCTCAATAATAGGGTTTTCATCCTGCAAACTTTCAAGGACATCAGCATTTGTTGAATAACCGTTTTTTGTCTTTTTCTTTGCAGGAAGTCCAAGTTTTTCAAACAAAATTACGCCCAACTGTTTTGGTGAATTTATGTTAAATTCTTCACCTGCAAGGTCGTAAATCTCACTTTGAATAGTTTTAAGCTCACCGCTGATTTTTTGAGTGAAATCCGCAATGCCCTTACGGTCAACCATAAAGCCAAGATGCTCCATACTTGCAAGTACTTCAGCAAGTGGCATTTCAACATTATAAAGCAAATATTCTTGACTATTTGCCTCAATTTCAGTGATAAGACGAGTGCTTACTGATTTCATAACCGCACACTCTTTTGCAAGTGACAAATCGCTTTTTACGCTTGGAATTGGCGCTTTATACTCTTCGCAAAGACGCAACGGATTATATCCGTTTGCCGATGGATTAAGAATATAACCTGCAAGGGATGTGTCCAACGCCATACCCCTAATTTCAATTTTATTAAGGAATGCAAAACGATATAAAAGTTTTGAATTATCAGTATATTTTTTGATATTCTCGTCTTGTAAAAGTTCTTTTACAAATTCATAATAACCAAAATGCATTGGTTCAAGATGATACACAGTATTATCACAAAGAAAACAAAATTCAGGGTTGTCTAAATCTTTGTAGTCGGCAGTAAAATATGCATTTTTTTCAGTTTGGATTTTATTTAAAAGGTCTGCCGTATCAAAATCGGCAGTAAAATCCAACTCTTTTACTTTTTCCTGTTTCTTTTCGGCTACTGTTACCATACCAAGATTAAGTTTATCAATAATTTTAAACATTTCAAGGTCAGCAAGCATAGTCCGTGCTTTTTGCTCATCAGCGCTTTGTGGAATTAAGTCATTAAGAGTACAATCTATTGGCACATTATTAATAATTGTACCAAGAGTATAGCTTAAAAACGCTTTTTCCTTATCATTTACAAGCTTGTTTTTAAGAGTTTCTTTAATTGGGAGTGTGTCAATATTATCATAAATATTTTGAATTGACCCAAAGTTTTGAATTAAATCCCCTGCTGTTTTTTGACCTACACCTGCAACGCCTGGAATACAGTCAGATGAATCACCTTGAAGAGCTTTTATGTCAATCATTTGTATTGGAGTTACACCATATTCTTCTTTAATTCTTGCAGGAGTATAAACCTCAGTTGTAGTTGTACCCATTTTTGTATGTGGGAGTAAAACTGTAACATTATCACGTACAAGCTGGAACGAGTCGCGGTCACCCGTTGCGATAAAGCATTCATTTCCGTCCTTGCACATTTCGGCTACCGTACCAAGAATATCATCAGCCTCATAGCCCTCTAAAGATATGATTTTATAACCCAAAGCAACTAAAAGTTCTTTAAGCACTGGTAATTGTTGTGCCAGTTCCGGTGGCATTCCGTGACGATTTGCCTTGTAGCCTTCATACATCTTATGACGGAAAGTTGGTGCTTTAAGGTCAAATGCAATTGCAACACCGTCAGGATTCACCTCATCGCGAAGTTTCATAAGAATTGTAAGAAATCCGTAAATACCATTGGTAAAACGACCATCTTTCGTTGAAAGAGCGCGAATTCCATAAAAAGCACGATTTAATATACTATTACCATCAATTGCTAAAATTTTCATATTGCAACTCCCAAATCATAGTTATATTTATTATAACATAATAAGTAAATAAATACCATATTAAAACGGAAAAATAATTGTTGACATTTGGGGTGTTGAGTGCTAAAATTTTTGTAAGTTAATATTTAACCAACAAACCGATGAGAAAGAGTAGTAGTTGATTTTAACTTGTTCAAAGAGAGCCGTTGGTGGTGCGAATACGGTAATAAGAATTTCAATGAATGGACTTTTGAGGGCAATCCGAAAACTTGTGTGAGTAGATGCGACGGAGGGCAACCGTTATAGTGCTAAGTGTATGAAAGTACACGGTGAGAGCGTATCTTACGATACGAATTTGGGTGGTACCGCAGATTTTATAGTCTGTCCCATAGTTTTGGGATGGATTTTTTTATTTTTAAGGAGGAACAATTATGATTCTCAACAATGTAGATTTTGAAACTTATTTTAACAATTATCCTGACAAAGACGGTTACTTTGGCAAATACGGTGGAGTTTATATTGACGACAAATTAAAGGCAGCTATGGCTGAAATTACTGAGGCATATTTCTCAATTTGTCAGTCAAGAAAATTTATTGCTGAGCTTCGTAGAATCCGCAAGGAATTTCAAGGTCGTCCAACTCCTGTTACACATCTTGAAAGACTTTCAGATGCTCTCGGTGGTAAAGTTCAGCTTTATGCAAAGCGTGAGGATTTAAACCATTCGGGTGCTCACAAGCTTAATCACTGTATGGGCGAAGCACTCCTTGCAAAATATATGGGCAAGAAAAAGGTTATTGCCGAAACAGGCGCAGGTCAGCATGGTGTTGCTCTCGCTACTGCGGCGGCATATTTTGGACTTGAGTGTGACATTTATATGGGAACTGTTGATAT
>JAZLET010000039.1:0-3615 GCA_045615405.1 Candidatus Fimenecus sp. | reverse complement strand
TCTTCTAAAAGGCGACCAACCTCATTATCAGCAAAAGCAGTTACAACTGCAGTTTTCATACCGAAGCAACGACGAAGTCCACGAGCAACGTTGTATTCACCGCCACCTTCCCAAGCACGGAATGAACGAGCAGTTTTAATTCTACCCTCACCTGGGTCAAGACGAAGCATAATTTCACCAAGTGAAATCATATCAAACATACAATCTTCTTTTTTTCTAAGATTTAAGTTCATTATATTTACCTCCGATTAAACGCCTGAGTATGCGGAGAAACCGCCATCTACACAAATACTTGTACCTGTAATAAAGCTTGAATATGCCTCATCACAAAGAAACAACAACGCACCTGAAAGTTCGTTTGCCTCACCAAATCTTTTCATTGGTGTTGCATTAAGAATCTTGTTTGTACGCGCTGTTGGTGTGCCATCTTCATTCCAAAGAAGTGATTTATTTTGGTTTGTTGAGAAGAATCCTGGCGCAATAGCATTTACGCGGATTCCCACATCAGCAAAGTGCACTGCCATAAATTCAGTAAAGTTTTTAACCGCTGCTTTTGCCGCTGAATATGCAGGAATTTTTGTAAGAGGACGGTAAGCATTCATTGATGTTACCATAATGATACAAGTATTTTCCTTTTCAGCCATATCACGAGCAAAAACCTGTGTTGGAATTAATGTTCCAAGGAAGTTAAGGTTAAATACGAATGAGATACCATCTGCATCAAGGTCAAAGAATGTTTTAATATCGTCATTCTTTTCTAAAAGGTCAATTTTTTCAAGAGTTTCTTTTGTTGTTGTGCCTTTTGGATTATTACCACCTGCACCGTTTAAAAGAATATCGCAAGTGCCGAGTTTTTCATTGATGATTTCTCTTGCTTTTTCCATACTCTCTTTTTGAAGTACATTACAACCAACTGCAATAGCAACGCCACCATCAGCAACGATTGCATCAGCAACCGCTTGTGCTGCCGCTTCGTTTAAGTCAAGAACCGCAACCTTAACGCCTTGCTTTGCAAGTGTTTTTGCGAAGTCACCACAAAGTACACCGCCACCGCCTGTTACAACCGCAACTCTACCCTTTAAATTTTCGTGTAGCATATTACTTACTTCCTTTCTCAACCGCTTCAAACAAGCCGTTTATGTATGTAGCACCGAGTGCTCTATCAAAAAGGCCATAGCCCGGCTTTCCTGTTTCGCCCCAAATCATTCTACCGTGGTCAGGACGAACATAACCGTCAAAGCCTGTATCTACAAGTGCTTTAACTACCTCATACATATCAAGACTACCACAACTTGAAATGTGTCCGCTTTCTTCAAAGCTTCCGTCTTCCATAATCAAAATGTTTCTAATATGCATAAATGCAATTCTATTCATTGCACTATATTTTTTAATCATTTTTACAACATCATTTGATTTTGCACAACCTAATGAGCCAGTGCAAAGACAAAGACTATTTGCCTCACTATCAACAAGCTTTAACATTCTATCAATGTTTTCTTCGCAGGTGATAATTCTTGGAATACCAAAAATTGGATATGGTGGGTCATCTGGATGAATTGCCATTTTTACGCCACATTCTTCAGCCACAGGAATAACTTTTTTAAGGAATTTTTCAAGGTTTTTCCAAAGTCCCTCTTCACCAAGTTCACCATAAGCTGAGATTAATTCTCTAACCTCTTCCTGACTGTAGCTTGAATCCCAACCTGGAAGATGAATATCGTCTTTAAGTGGGTCAAGTCCCTTCATTTGTTCCCAATACATAACAAGACTTGTTGAGCCATCCTCTGCCTCTTTATCAAGCTGTGTACGAGTCCAGTCAAAAACAGGCATAAAGTTATATGTTACACATTTAACGCCATATTTTGCACAACGACGAATGTTTTCACAATAAACCTCTAAAAGCTCGTCAACATTATCTCTACCAAGCTTAATGTTTTCGTGGACAGGAATTGATTCAACAACATCAAAAACAAGACCATTTTCTTCGCATTGTTTTACCATTTTAGCAATTGACTCTTCTGGCCAAACCTCACCTGGTTTTACATCATAAACAGCACTAACAATGCTTTTCATATTTGGAATTTGGCGAATGTATTGTAATGATATTGGGTCGCTTTCGCCATACCAACGGAATGACATTTTCATATTTTTTCCTCCAAGTTAAGTTGAATATTCCCAACTTATCTATTTTTACGAAATAATTTTATCACTATAATTTTTCTATTTCAATGTATTTTTTATTGCTAATTTAGAAATATTTTATTCCTCATCCTTAAAGTTGTCGTCATTTTCCCAATATGCAACATCATAAGGGTCGTTATCAGGGTCATAAACATCCCACAACTCGTGGTGACTTTCTTGTGGTGGTGCAGGACATTCACTAATTGCTTCTACTTTCATTCCCTTTGACCAAATTGATGAGTCAACACGGATTGTGTAACCGCAACAAGATGGTGTTAACCATTCGTGCATTGGTGCTTCAGGAAGTGCATAGGTTTGCATAAGCGACATAATAACGCCACCGTGAGTAATAACCGCTGTATTTTTAACCCCTGCTTTAATTACACCGTCTACAATTTTTTCAAAACAGTCGCAAATGCGATAATTAAAACGCACCTGACTATCACCAAATGGTGCTGCCTTGTTTGGATTTACACCGCTGAGCCATTCTGCAAAATCTTCGTCATCTTGTAGCTCTTCGGCAGTTTTACCTTCAAATTCACCGAAATCGTATTCGCGAAGGTCGTCTAAAATTATTGGGTTTTTGTCAGGATAAATCATTTGTGCGGTTTCAATGCAACGCTTTAAGGGACTACAAAAAACTGCGTCAGCCTGTGGGTATTCACCATAGTTTTCCATAATGTCTTTAAGTTGTGCTTTACCCTCATCACACAATGGCTCATCAGTATGACCAATGTATTTACCATCAAGATTACCTTGAGTAAGGGCGTGACGAATTAAGTGAATTTGGTAAGTTTTCATATTGTATCTCCTAAAAATTTGTAAATTTATACAATATACAAATTGTTTAATTTGTTATATAATTCTTATACTTTGAGTATAAGGAGTGCTTTTATGAGTACAGCAATTGCCAGTCGTTTAGTATCTTTAAGAAAAGAGAAAAACTTAAGTCAAAAGGAAGCCGCTGAGCATCTTGATGTTTCACAAGCGTTGCTTTCACACTATGAAAAGGGAATTCGTGAGTGTGGGCTTGATTTTTTGTGCCGTGCCTCATCCTTTTATGATGTTAGTACTGACTACCTTTTAGGGCTTACTGACAACAAAATGATGTCTGATGCACTTTTTGTCCCAGATGAAATTCCACAAGACAGCGAAGTGCGAATGAGTACGGTTTTCCGTTCATCAGTTTATATGCAAGAGCGTCTTGGTGTTTATGGTAGAAACCACTCATCAAAAATACGAAGCATCTATATACTTACACTCTATAAGGTTTATCTTTCTGCATTGATTAAGGGTGCAATTCCCAACCACGAAAATGCTAAAAAAGAGTTAGCGCCATTTATTACGACTAATATGATTGACCATATTATTGAGTCATTAGTTTTTGAAGGCGATAACAAGCCAAAACGAAGTGAACAGCTTCCAAAATCTATG
>JAZLET010000038.1:0-8317 GCA_045615405.1 Candidatus Fimenecus sp. | reverse complement strand
TAGTTTTGCAAAAACATTTGCTTTTGTATTTGTATTGAGTTTCAATAATGGAGTATTGCCGATTAACTCGGCTACACAATTATAGATTTTCATAATATCACCTGAATATTATATTAACATTTATTAAAGGGTTTTACAAGTACATAATGCAAAGTGAAATGGTTTTGTTTAACGATTCGTTGTTGTAGGTATGTTTATCGTAGGGGTCGGCATCTTGACGACCCGCCCTAAAGTGATTGTGTTAATTACGGGCTGTCGCGGACGCCAGCCCCTACTACAATTGCAACGCAGTTCCTACATTTTGCACTTTGCACTCTATAACAAGATTTCCATCTTCATCACAAGAGCAAGTGTAGGATTTACCTTTTTCTATTGATTTATTAAGGATTTTTTCCGAAAGTTCATCTTGGAGTTTGCTTTGGATTATACGCTTTAATGGTCTTGCACCGTAAACCTTGTCATAACCAGCCTTTGCAACATAATCAATTACGCTATCTTGAAAATCCATTGTGATTTCAATATGGCTTAATCGTTTTTCTAAATCCTTTAAAAGATTTTTTGCAATATTTTTAATGTCGTCTTCAGTTAATCGTTTAAACACAATTATATCGTCAACGCGGTTAAGAAATTCAGGGCGGAAGGTGTTTTTAAGTTCACCCATAACCGCCTCTTTAATTTTCTCGTCAGTGCGGTCATTATCGTTAGTTACAAATCCAAAGGATGCTTTTTCTTCATTGATAAGCCGAGCACCCACATTAGATGTCATAATGATTACGGTATTTTTGAAATCTACCTTACGACCCCCAGAGTCAGTTAAAATTCCATCGTCTAAAATTTGCAAAAGAGCGTTAAAAACATCAGGATGTGCTTTTTCAATTTCATCAAAAAGGATTACGGAATATGGCTTTCTACGGACTTTTTCAGTTAACTGACCACCTTCATCAAAACCCACATAACCAGGTGGTGAGCCGATAAGTCGCGAAACGGTATGCTTTTCCATAAACTCACTCATGTCAAGACGAATCATAGCGTTGTCGTCACCAAACATTACCTGACTAAGTGCCTTTGTAAGCTCAGTTTTACCAACACCAGTAGGGCCACAAAACAGGAATGAGCCAATTGGTCTTTTAGGGTCTTTAAGCCCTGCACGACCTCTACGAATTGCTTTTGCCACCGCTTTAACGGCTTTTTCTTGCCCTACAATTCGTGTGTGTAATTCATCCTCCATACGAAGTAAACGCTCACTTTCTTCTTCAGTCATTTGTGTAATTGGCACACCTGTCCACTCTGATACAATTCCAGCAATCTCAGTTTCGGTTACAAGCTTTTCTCGTGAAGAGTCATCACTTTGCCACTTTGCTTTTTCAGTATTATATTTTTGAGTTAACTCTTTTTCTTCATCGCGAAGTGCTGCTGCTCGTTCAAAATCTTGCTGATTTACCGCCATTTCTTTTTCCGCTGAAATAGTTTTAAGGCGGTCTTCCATCTCTTTAATTTCACTTGGTGGCACAGTTGCATTAAGTCGCACCTTTGAAGATGCCTCATCAATTAAATCTATGGCTTTGTCAGGTAAAAAGCGGTCACCAATATAACGAGCCGAAAGTGTAACCGCACTAACAATAGCATCATCAGTAATTTTTACCTTGTGGTGTGCTTCGTATTTATCGCGAATTCCCTTAAGGATTAGTATTGCATCTTCGTTACTTGGCTCGTTTACTGTTACAGGTTGAAAACGACGCTCTAAAGCCGCATCTTTTTCAATGTTTTTGCGGTATTCATCAATAGTTGTAGCACCAATAAGCTGTAACTCACCACGAGCAAGTGACGGTTTTAAAATGTTTGCCGCATCAACTGCACCCTCTGCACTACCTGCACCAATAAGGGTGTGTACCTCGTCAATAAAAATAATTACATCATTCGTATTAACAACCTCGTCAATAACGCCTTTTATACGCTCTTCAAAGTCACCACGGTATTTTGTACCTGCCACCATACCAGTTAAATCAAGTGACAAAATTCGTTTATCTTTAAGCAATTCAGGCACCTGACCCTTGGCAATACGAAGTGCAAGACCTTCGGCAATAGCGGTTTTACCTACGCCAGGCTCACCAATAAGGCAAGGGTTATTTTTGCTTCTTCTTGATAAGATTTGAATAACTCTTTGGATTTCACTATCGCGACCAATTACAGGGTCAATTTTATTCTCTTTAGCAAGGGCGGTTAAATCTCTTGCATATTTTCCTAGTTGTGTATTACTTTTATTATCTTTTGTTGGTTTGCCAGTTGCTTTTTGATTACTAACACTACCTGCTAAATCCTTAAGAATAGCATTTGTAGTTACCCCTGAACGAGTAAGCAACTGACAAGCGTAGCCGTTACCCTCACGACAAATAGAAATAAGCAAATGCTCAGTACCTGCAAGAGATTGTTTCATTGAATTTGCAAGTATTAAGGCACTTTCAATAATATGCTTACTTCTTGGAGTAAAATCAGCAGGGGTAAGTTCAGTTGGCATTCCAACACCAACAGTTTCGCGAATTAAATCCTGCACCTTTTTATATGTGACTCCCCTATTTGCAAGAATTTTACCTGCAACAGAGTCGCTACTGTCTAAAATTCCTAATAAAATATGCTCACTACCAATATATGTGTGACCTGAATCTTCAGCGATTTCTACCGCTTTGTTAAGACACATATTTGCTTTTTCACTAAAACCTGTAAAATTGTACATAAAATCACCTCGTTAAAATGGAAAATTGAAAGTGGAAACTTAAAAACAATCGTTTTCCGTTTTACATTTTCCACTTTACATTAAAAAAGTGGTAACTTTTTCAAGCCACCACTTTAAACTTAATTTAACTTTTGTCTTACTTCTGTTGCCCTTACTATATCTCTTTCTTGTTCAGGAAGTTTTTGTCCTGCACGGGCATTAATACTTGCCGGTTGCATTGAAATCATAAGCTCGTTTACTGTTTCAATAGGTACTGAAAGTTTACCTGCAACAGAGCCCAAACGAACAAGTGAAAGATTTTCCATAAGTTCTTTTGTTGAAAGAAGTCGTGCCCACTTAAGAGTACCAAATGCGCGGAAAATTGCGTCGTCAGTATCAATTGACTTAAGCAATCCTTCACGAGCAGTACGCTCTTGTGCGCAAAGCTGTAGGGTTATGGCTTTTAAATTTTTAATTGCAAATTCTTCGGAAATACCAAGAGTAATTTGGTTAGAAAGCTGATACATATCACCTATTGCTTTTGTACCCTCACCAAATGCACCGCGGAAGGTAAGTCCTAGTTTTGAAATTGTGTTAATAAGCTTGTGGATTTGTCCTGTCATTGTAAGGGCAGGAAGATGAAGCATAACTGATGCGCGCATACCTGTACCCAAATTCGTTGGGCATTGAGTAAGGTAGCCAATACGCTCATCAAAGGCATACTCTAATTTTTCACCGATAACTGTATCAATTTCGTCAGCAACCTGATATGCCTCGTCTAGTGCAAAGCCTGATTTCATAACCTGAAGACGAATATGGTCTTCTTCGTTAAGCATAATGCAAACATCTTCTTCAGGTGTAATGAGTAATGCACGACCGTCAGCGTCTGATGCAAACTCAGGGCTTATAATATGACGCTCTGCCATAGATGCAGCTTCAAATCTAGCAAGAGTTTTCATCTCCGTAAACTGAAGATTATATTTGTTATCTTTTTCTATTGCATCCTTAATAATATTATTGATTATAATACGGTTTTTAGTATTTAATTTATTAGGGAATGGGTATTCTTTTATATTTCTTGCAAGACGGATACGAGTGCTTACAACAATATCACTTTGTTCCCCTGTGCCTATATACCATTTATTACTCATTGTTTCCACCTGCCTTTAACTCGTTAATTTTGTCACGAAGTTGTGCTGCTTTTTCAAAGTCTTGCTCGTTTATTGCTTGTTTTAATTGTTCAGTAAGGTTTGTAATTACATCTACGCTCTCAACCACATCAGTTTTGATAACTGTTGGATTTTTACCCTCGTGACGAGTTTTGCCGTGTATTCTTTGAAGTGAAGGCAACAATTTATCGTAAAAGGTTTCGTAGCAATCGGCACACCCAAGTTTTCCGCTATTTACAATATCATTAAAGGTGTTTCCGCACTTTTCACAACGGAGTGCTCTTGCATTTAAGCCACCTACCTGTGACTCACCAAAAAATGAGCCTAATAAATCACCAAAAGTGCTACCAAATCCGCCAAAAACATCAGTATAGCCCAACGCTTTTGCGCAGTCACCACAAAGATGCGCCTCGGCAGTTTCACCGTTTACTATTCTTTTAACATGAGTTGTCGCCTCATATTTACCACAATTTTGACACAACATAATGTTCACTCCTTACAATATATTTAAAATCATTTGTTTGAAAATGGACGCGCGAAGAATGTCACCATATTCCCTTGGAATGTCACGGTAGGCATTCCCTGTTAGTGCTGACAAAAATATTTTAGTCGTTTTTTCATCAATAAAATCACTTTCGTAAAGATTTTTTAGGTGCGCACGACAAGTATTTTCATTTATGCTTTGCCCTATTGAATTGATTAAGTGCATTTTAATTGAATTTCTATCATAAGTAGCCCTTGTAATTTTAATGTAGCCACCGCCACCACGACGACTTTCTACAATATAGCCGTGTTCAGGTGTAAAGCGTGATGAGATAACATAGTTTATTTGACTTGGTACACAACCTATTCGTTGCGCTAACTCATTTCGTTGAATTTCAGTATAGCCCTCATCATTTAACATTTCTTGAATCATATTGGCTATTATGTTGCTGATGTTCATATTGTCAACTCCTTTTAAGTTTGACTTTGACTTTCTTTGACTTTTACACTTACTATTATAGCAAGGATTTTTCACTTGTCAAGAGGAAAGGTCAAAAAAGGTCAAAATTATTTTTCCGTTTATAGCACCATACCTTATTTTAGGAGCGACTGTACTTATTTTAGGAGTGAGTATACCCTATTTTAGGATTAACCATACCTTATTTTAGGAGCGAGTGTACCTTATTTTAGGATGTAAAAATAATATAAAAAGAATATATAAATAATATAGTTATTAGGGAATAATTAACCGATTAACTATTTTTTCTTTTTGGTTAAAATGAAGGTTATTTTTCACAAAATAACTGTTAATTGTAAATAATTTGTTAACTTTTAGGCTCTTTTTCAAAATCGTCCCGCAAAAAGCGGAACGAAATCCCTTGTTGGCGCTATATATGGAGGGATTTTTTTGAAAGATAATTTTAGTTATGCAATTTTTCCTTTGCAAATGTTAACTGATGAAAAATACAAGCATTTTTCTTGTAAAGAATACTTTTTATATATGCTATTGCTTAACCGTGCAAATATATCAAAAACAAACTTTAAGCATTTCTCTGATAAAAACGGATTTTTTGTTTATTATTCAAACGAGCAAATTACCAAGCATCTAAAATGTAGCAAGGACACGGCTACACAGGTTTTGCGAAATCTTGAAAATGCAGGTCTTATTCGCAAGGAATATCAAAAGCGCGGACTACCACTTAAAATCTATGTTAACGACATACGAGGCATACCACCAACGCCCATTACACAAGAAAAGCCAGTTAGTTTTGACACCCAAAAAGCAATTCAGCAGTCGCGAGATAACCGTATAGATTTTGGCACTAAAAAAAACAAACGCCGAACACGATATTAGTTCAGCGTTTTTGTTGTATTTAATTATCATTATTAAGTATTTGGCGTACGTCATCACCAATAAATTCTACCGTTGTGAAATTGCCAATAATTCTTGATGCAATACTTTCAGGGTAACGGTCCTTAATTTCATTAATGCTTAAGTTTGAGCTTATAATTGTTGGTATTCCCCTGCAAATTCTACTATTAAGAATATTATAGATTGCCGACACAGTATATGCTGACTGAAATTCCGCACCTAAATCGTCAAGAATTAGTAAATCGGCACCAATAAGAATTTCTTCGGTATTAAAGGTTTCGGCTCTGCCAAACTTTTCTTTTTCCATTTTATTAAGAAAATTAATAACTGAGCCGTAAATTACATTGTAGCCTTTTTTTATTACCTCGTTTGCGATTGCTAAAGAGAGATGAGTTTTACCAAGACCGGTTCTTCCGTAAAAATAAAGGCTAACTGAGTCTAAATCAAAGCTTTCAGCATATTTTAAACAACTGTTATATACATAGCGCATTGCTTTTCTTGGTGCTTCACCATTTTTACTTTCAGGGTAATATGTAAGGTCAAAATCAGCGAAATCTGAAAGCTCAAGCGGTGTGTTTTTATTAAGCTCTTGTGCTGCATACTTTTTAAGAAGAGCCATATAGCACTCACAATAATGTGAACCGTATGATACATTTTTTTCTTCGTCACGCTCTTCAATAACGCCTGTATCTTCACACTTTTTGCAGGTGTATTTAACCTCTAAATAATCTTCAGGAAGCTTTAAGGTTTTTAAAAGTTTTACACGCTCTTTTTGAAGTTCTTCATTCTTTTTGCGAATATTTGCAAGGGCTTGAGGAATTTCTTCTTTAGGTAATGCAAACACATTCACAACCGCGATTCCAGTATTTGCAAGTTCTTGTTCTATAAACTGAAACTCAGGGTATTTTGTGATTAATTCATTTTTATTTTGAAACGCCTTTGTTTCGGCAGTAGTTTTTCTATCTTTAATTTCCGCACGAACTCTTTCATGCAATTTTCGTGAATATGCCAACCTTTACGCCCCCTTTACTCTTGTTCTCTTTTTGTTTTTCTTTGTGCCGAAATCCTTACGATTTTCACGAGATTTTTCTTCGGCTTTACTAACATCAAAACTAGTTTCTTTATCTTGTTTTTGTGATTTTGTTTTCTTTGTTTGGAATTTCTTGGTACCCTTTTCAATATCGGCAACAGTAAACATATCTTGCTTACGCCAATTTTTAATAGTACCATTCATATGAGTCATATTTCGCCAAACAAGACGACCTGTCATTTTCTCAGCCTTCATAATTTCGTGGGCTTTTGCGATTTCTTCTATACCGTAGCCCCAACGAATCCACTCGCAAAACAATTCTAGCACCGCAAAGGTTGGTACTGATGTGTCATTATTTGTGCGAGTAGCAAGCAGACGGAAAATCTTTAACGCCTTGTCAGTTTCGTTTATGTATTCATCAGCCGAAGCCATATCGGTGATGCCGTTTTCGTGCCAATATTTTGCAATAGTAATAATATCATCTTGACTTGTTGCATCAATGCTTTTTGCGAAATACAAAAGACAATTTGCCACATCGGGCTTAATGCCATAGCAAAACACAACCGCATGAAGTGTACGTTGCATACTTAAACCAATTGTACCGCCAAGAATTTCCTGTGCTTCGTTAAAAAGGCGTTTTATACTACTTTTGCCCTTAAGAATTTTATTGATTTCTTCTTGTGTTGGTGGAATATAACGTATTTCAGGAAGTGGCTTTTTAACTGGCTGGGCTGGTGCTACCTGCTTTTCGGTTTTTACGGTTTCTACAACCTTTTCAGTTTCTAACACACCTGCGTCAGTCCAGTATTCAACACATTCCTCTACCTCATTTTTAGAGAGATTTGTTTTCTTCATAATTTCTTCAGTTGTAATTTCAGGATTTCTAAAAATACAAAGAATTACCTTGATTTGTTCACCAGTTGCAAATTTAAGTCCCTTATCAATAATTTCAGTTGGTAATGAAAACATCGCCGAATAAACTTTAGGGTTTATTTTGAACATAATCTCTCTCCTTTCACAAAATAGGTAGGGAAAATAAGTATAGCACATTTCGTTATGTTTTGCAATCACAAGATATAGTGTATAAGGCAAGTGCAAAGTGCAAAATGCAAAATGCAAAACGGCAAAAATCATCACTCTACACTTAAATAACTGTTGACTACACGACGGTATAGTTATATAATTATTTATGTATATATTTTATTCAGGCGGTGTTACTTATGAGCGTTACAAAATCAGTTTTCGGTTTTACAAAAGACGGTAAACAGGTTGACTCATTTTTAATTGAAAACAACAACAATATGAAAATTAACCTTATCACTTGGGGTGCTACTTTACAAAGCATTCTTGTAAAAGATAAGGACGAAAACGAACTTGACTTGTTGCTTGGCTTTGATGATATGGAAGGTTTTGAAAATCGTCACGATTATCAGGGCGTGATTGTAGGTCCAGTTGCTAATAGAATCAGCAAGGGCGGACTCACTATTGACGGAGTAAAAGTCCCAGTTACAACTACTCACGGTGATGTTACACTACATAGTAACGGTGAATTC
>JAZLET010000037.1:0-7645 GCA_045615405.1 Candidatus Fimenecus sp. | reverse complement strand
TTCGCTCGGCAACCTTGTTTGCAAGTGCAATCAACATACCGAATACGAAGAATCCACCTGGTGCAAGAATAAATATTGTCATTGGTGGAATTGCCTCTGGAAGCACTGTAAATCCTGCAATAGCACCTGCACCAATAAGTTCACGAATACCACCCATAAGAAGAAGTGCTGCGGTAAAGCCAACACCCATACCTACACCGTCAACCGCTGAATAAAGCACTGTGTTTTTACTTGCGAATGCCTCAGCACGACCAAGAATAATACAGTTAACAACAATAAGTGGAAGATAAACGCCAAGCATTTCGTCAATTTGTGGTAAGAATGCTTTTACAAGCATTTGCACCAATGTAACAAACCCTGCAATAATAACAATATATGCAGGAATTCTAACCTTTGAAGGAACAACCTTTCGCATTGCCGAAATAACAATATTTGAGCAAACAAGAACGACTGTTGCCGCAAGTCCCATACCGAGAGCACTTTCAATAGATGTTGAAACCGCAAGAGTAGGGCAAGTACCAAGTACAAGTCTTAAAACAGGATTTTCTTTAATAAGACCTTTGGAAAATTCCTTTGCAAGAGATTGTTTCTCAGCCATTCTTACCCACCTCCTCATAAAGACTTAATGCAAGATTAACGGCATTTGCAACCGCCTTTGATGTGATTGTAGCACCAGTAAGCGCTTGAATTTCAGTATCATTTGATGTGTATTTATTTACACCAATCACACCGCTTTTACCTATAAATTGTGACTTAAATTTATCAGTATCCGCATTCATACCAAGACCTGCAGTCTCACTAATTGCAAGAAAGTCAATTCCTGAAACTGTTCCGTCAGCCTTAACACCAACCATTGTACTGATATCTCCGCCATAGCCCTTTGCGGATGTTGTGAACACATAGCCTACAAGATTTTCACTATCGTCATAGCCCTCATAATATGTATAGGTTGCATCATTAAGAGTTATTGTTTTTTCTTCTGAAAAACTTTTTGCTACCGATAAAACCTGAGCCTTTGTTTTATTTGCAGTTTCAATTTGTAACTGTTGAATTTTCGGTGCAGTGATAGAATTTGTCACCGCAAGTAAAAGTGTTACTACTGTACAAATAAGAAAGAGTGAAATAGTTGGAATGAGAATTTCTTTAATATTAAGTTTCTTCATTATGCGTCAACCTCCTTCTTATTTTTCTTCTCTTTAACCTCACCGAATGGTCTTGCTGTTGTAAGATGTTCAATATGAGGAACAAGAATATTCATAATAATAATTGAGAAGGAAACGCCCTCAGGTAATGAGCCGAAAATACGAATTAATGATGTAAGTACACCACAACCGATAGCGTAAATAATTTTACCTTTAAATGATACAGGAGATGTTGTGTAATCAGTTGCCATAAATACTGCACCAAGTACAAGTCCACCTGCCATAAGTTGATATGCAACAAACTCAAGATTGCCCTTACCTGCTATGAGCATTACTATTGCAACTGTGCCCATATACACAAGTGGAATTGCAGGAGAAATCACCTTACGGATTACAAGATAAACAAATCCAATAAGCAATGCAACCACGCAAACCTCACCAAGACAGCCACCTTTTACGCCTAAAAACATATCAAGAAGTGATGGAAGTCCTGCTTCGTTTAAAGCTGTATTCATATTCTCCGCTGAATAAACGCTTATCATTTGAGCAAGTGGAGTTGCAGTTGTTACTGCGTCAACCTCTTTGTGTGCAAACGGAGCAATAAAATTACCGATTTGTGTTGGGTAAGATGCCATAAGAACAATTCTACCAATAAGTGCAGGATTTACAAAGTTGTTGCCGATACCACCGAAGAATTGCTTTACGATTACAATTGCAACAAATGCGCCAATAACAACCATCCAAACAGGCATTGACGACGGAAGATTAAAAGCCAAAAGTATGCCTGTTACAACCGCACTTAAATCGCCTATAGTGTTATGTCTTTTCATAACCTTTCTTGCAAGATATTCAAATACTACACAAGAAATTACTGAAACAACAGTAAGAATAAGTGAGCGAACTCCAAAAAGAATGACTGCCGCCACAAGAGCAGGAAGCATTGCAATTATAACGTCTAACATAATATGAGTTGTTGTGTCTTTTGCACGGAAGTGCGGTGATGCACTAACTACAAGTCTTTTATTTATTTCACTCATTTCTTTGCCTCCTTCTCACGAATTGTTGCCTTTGCAAGTCGCATATGCTGTACCAAAGGCTTACCTGCAGGACAACTGTATGCACAAGAGCCACACTCCATACATACCATTGCACCTGAATGCTTAAGTTTATCTATATCTTTGATTTTTGTGAATTTTTCAATGTTTGTAGGAACAAGATTAAGCGGACAAGCTGCTGCACAACGACCACAACGAATACAGTCAGTTTCCTTTTTAATGCTTAAGTCACCCTTCTTAAATGCAAGTAAAGCGTTGTTACCTTTAAGCACTGGGTAATTGATATTTGTAATTGCCGCACCCATCATAGGACCACCGCAAACAATCTTTTCAGGCTCTTCAGTAAATCCACCACAGTAATCAACAATATAATCCATCATTGTACCAATTGGCACACGAACATTTTTAGGTGTTTTAATTGCCGAGCCGTCAATTGTCATACTACGACTTACAAGTGGTTTACCTGTTGCAACATAGCGACCAACGAATGCAATACTTGCAACATTCATTACTACACAACCAACATCTGATGGAAGTTTTCCAGGTGGCATTTTTCTAC
The DNA here is from genome assembly GCA_045615405.1 of Candidatus Fimenecus sp. Lineage (GTDB taxonomy): Bacteria > Bacillota > Clostridia > Oscillospirales > Acutalibacteraceae > Fimenecus. Next base: position 4,889 of record JAZLET010000037.1, on the reverse strand, counting down.
CAGTTGCAGATTGAATAATCATCTTTTCTGCACCTTGTGGGTAGCGTGATTTAAGTGCCATAACCTTAACCTTTTCACCCTCAGTTGCACTATCGGCAATTTCTTTAAGGATTTGAAGTGCTATTGGCTTGTTATCTTCAACCGCAATAATAACATTGTCAATATGAAGATACTTACTAACCGCGTTAACGCCACGCATAATATTAACACTGTTTTCTACACATTCACGATAGTCAACTGTAATATATGGCTCACATTCGGCAGCATTAATGATAAGAGTATCAATTTTTGCCTCTTGCGGAAGATTAAGCTTAACATGAGCTGGGAAACCTGCGCCACCAAGACCAACAAGACCTGATTTGCGGACTGCAGCAATAAGGCTTTGTGCATCAGTTACTACTGGTGGTGTAAATTCATCAGGAGTCATAAGTCCATCACTTTCAATTACAACCGCTTTTGAAATAACACCTGTTGAAAGCTTAATGTCCTTAATTTCAGTAACTGTACCTGAAATTGAAGAATAAATAGGTGCACTTATGTAAGCATCACTATCACCTATTAGTTGACCAAGTTTAACATAGTCCCCCACCTTAACTGTAGGTGTGCAAGGAGCTCCTATACCTTGTGTCATTGCGATTTGTACAAAAGGTGGTGTAGGAATTCTTATAACGCGCATTCCTGCAGTATTCTTGTGGTGTGCAATATTTACACCGCCACGACCTTTTTTGACTGCCTTAAGAAGACCTGTTATTTTAATTTTTAACGCCTTCACTTTCCCATCTCCCTAAAAGAAAATAACTTAACAAAATACGGCATTGCTACACGCAATATTGTGCCTGTTAAAAATCCTGTAACTACTGATGCAATAAGCATTATAGGAGCATAGCCTATAATTGCACCGCTTTGCACCAAGAAAAATGATACGAGAAGTTGCCCTATATTATGGCATATTGCCGACAAAATCCCGATTCCAACAAAACCAAAATCCGTTGTTTTTCGTAGCATTATAAGCATACATATTGCACTTAACACTCCACCTGCAAGGCTCATAAAAAATGCAGTTGCACCGCGTGTTATAAGTACAAAAACGGATTTTGCAAAAACTATAAGCAAGGTTTCACTAACACTTAATTTTGACGCCGAAAACATTACTGGTATGTTTGAAAGCCCCAATTTACTACCAGGTGGCATAAAATACACCGTCGGCAACAAGCCTTCAACGAATGATAACACCACCGCAAAGGCGGTCATAAGCGCTGTGAAGGTTATTCTTTTGATTTTTTCACTTCTCATACACTCACCCCGTCAATGCATCGGGAGCGTTTTTATTCTCACCATTAATTTCAACTGAAACTCTATTAGGGGCACAAATTATGCCCTCACCTTCTCTTGTAATTTTACCACTTCTCACACACACCTTATCAGTGCAGGTTGACTCAGTAACAAAAGCCTCACCATTACTTATGACTATCACAACACCATTAAACCGTGCCATAATATCTTCATCAAGTGAAATCTCTTCTGCTACCTTGCCGTCAACCTTAATTGTGGCAGTTTTACCCTTATCGGCTGAATTGAAAAGAATAATTCCTACAACGCCAATAACAAGTACAATTAAAACAAGTATAAAATCTTTTTTAGTTATAAGTTTTTTCATTCAATCACCGAAACTGAAAAACTTTCGTCTTTTACTGTTAATTTATCGTAAATCCCTTTTGACATCAAAACGGATTTGTCTTTTTTTACGATTATTACTTCCGCATTAAGTGTCTTTGCAATTTGTGTACCCTTTTCAACACCTTCTATATAAACAACCGTAGACAAGAAATCGCTTAAAATTCCGCTTTTTGCAATTACCGTTACTGAAGAAATATCATTTTGCACAGGTGCACCAGTTTGAGCATCAAAAATGTGAGAATAGCGAACTCCGTCACGCTCAAAATACTTTTCATAATCGCCTGAGGTTGAAATAAAACAGTCAGTAACATTTAAAACTGCAAAATATTCGTTTTGATTACCAAAGGGATTTCTCACACCAATGCTAAAATCCTCTTTACCATCAGGTGAGCCAATAACTCCAACTGTACCGCCAACTGTAACAAGTGCATTTTTGACTTTGTTTTCACGAAGTATGTTAATTGCTTCATCACAAGCGGAGCCTTTACCTAAAGCACCTAAATCAAGCTTACCCCCACCTATTGAAACTTCATTATTATTGTTATCAATGGCGATTAGCGAATTTTTATGATTTTCAAGCACCTTTGCGAGTTCATTATTCGTTGGCACATAGCCACCATCTTCAATCTTCCACAAATCCTTAAATTCACCGCTGAAAAGAGTAAACTTTTCACTTTTTGCTTTTAAGTCAAAACAGTTTTCAAGATACTTAGCAAACCATTCACTTTTAACTGCTTCACCATTATTAAGTTTATAGGTTACTGATGTAGAAATAGTGTGTGATAAAAAGTTTTCGTCAATATATTTAATTCTATCTATTGCCTTGTTACAGTAGTCCTCACCATTTTTTGTGTCGTAAACTGTAACATTTACAGGACTACCCATTGCAAATCCACTTGCTGTTGCAGTTTTTTCGCCTTCACCTAAAAGTGATGCTACAAAAATTACAACAATGAAAATTATGGCAAAAACTGGAATTAATCTTTTCAATTTTTCCATGTTCTCACCACCTATTTTTATACTATAATATAATACAATATTTTTTTAACTTATTCAACTGGTAAATATATTGAAATAATTGTTCGCAAATGGTAAAATATTACCAAACGAGGTGACAAAAATGACTTACGATTTCAGTTTTTATATGCCTGTAAGTATTCTTGGCGGCGACAATGCTTTAAACAAAAATAAAAGCGTATTTACTTCACTTGGTAAAAAATGCTTAATTGTAACCGGCAAAGCTTCAGCTAAAAAATCAGGTGCTTTAAACGATTTAATTGAAATTTTTAACGAATTAAATATTGAGTATGTGGTTTTTGATAAAATTAGCGAGAACCCACTTACAACGACTTGTTGTGAGGGCGGTAAATTAGCAAGAGAAATAAACGCCGACTTTGTTGTTGGTATCGGTGGTGGTTCTCCATTAGACGCCGCGAAAGCAGTTTGCGTTTACGCTACAAATCCACATATTGTAAATGATGGGATTTATACTGAAGATGTTACGAATACTCCACTACCTCTTGCTTTAATCGGCACAACCGCCGGCACCGGCAGTGAGGTTTCCGGTGTTTCGGTGCTTACACGCGAGAATGGTCGTAAACAAAGCGTAAGCGGTAAGAATTATTATGCTAAATATGTTTTTGCCGACGCTAAATACACATATTCAGTGCCACATTACACAACAGTTTCAACGGCTTTAGACGCTATGGCTCACGCCATAGAATCCTCATTCTCTCCTCGTGGTGATTTTCTTGCTCAACAATTTGCATTAATTTCAGTAAAAATGATTTACCCTATTTTAGAAAAGTTAAGCAAAAGTGAAGAGTTGCCAACGACTGAAGACCGTAATGCACTTTACTTTGCATCACTTTATGCTGGATTTGCACTTAACAAGGGCGGTACAGGTTTCCCACACGGTATGGGCTATGCATTAACCGAAGACTACAATGTGCCACACGGACTTGCTTGTGCAGTTTTTCTTCCTGCATATCTTAAAGAGGCACAAAAAGCAAATCTCGCACTTTACAAAGAATTTTTTGATGCTATGGGCACAACTGATGAAAGACTTCACGAAATTATAAAGCAATTTTGTAGCTTTAACTTCACAATTCCTGAATCAAAAATCAATGAATATGAAATCCGTTGGGAAAACTTAAAAAACTTTAACAACTCACCTACCCCATTTAATAACAAGAATGCGGCAGATTTAATGAGAAAATTGTTCAAAAACTAGGCGTTTAGTTATTTTTTATCTAAACTATTTTTAAAAGCTAAATTTTCTATGTTTTAAATACAAAACCACTCTTTCGCTTGTATAACATTTACAAAAAGAGTGGTTATTTTTTGCTCTAAAAAGCATATTGAAATTGTCAAATAGATGTTTTTTAACTAAATCACCCTATATTTTAAGCCGTTTTTACGGTTGTAGATATTTTTTAACTATTGAAAAGTAAGAATTTCCAAAAAATGTTTGACATAATAAAAAATCGTGCTATAATTAGTATGAATAGTTGCCCACTAATGCATGGGCTAAAATTTCACATTTATAAACGGAGGGTAAAAATTATGGCAGATACAAGATTTGCAATCGCACATTATCATGATGCTGCTCAAATCAACAGACAGCTTGACGAACTTATTGAAAAGCCAATTTATTCAATCAAGCCTGATGTACTTAAAAAGTACGAAGAAGAGTACTATGATAAAAAATGTGCAAAATCAAAGGAAATGATTGCTGAAGCAAAAACAATCATTCCTGGTGGTGTTCAACACAACCTCGCATTTAACTATCCATTCCCACTTGTTTTCACAAAGGCTGAAGGTGCTTACCTTTATGACGTTGACGGAAACAAATACTTTGACTTCCTTCAGGCAGGTGGCCCTACAGTTCTTGGCTCAAATCCTAAGGTAGTTCGCGACCAAGTTATTGACCTTCTTAACACATGTGGTCCTTCAACAGGTCTTTTCCACGAGTTTGAATACAAACTTGCTAAAAAGATTTCTGATTCAGTTGAATCAGTTGATATGTTCCGTATGCAAGGTTCAGGTACTGAAGCATGTATGACAGCAGTTCGTGTTGCTCGTCTTGCAACAGGCAAAAAGAACATTCTTAAAATGGGTGGCGCATACCACGGTTGGTCAGACCAGCTCGGTTATGGTATTCGTGTTCCTGGTTCTAAATTCACACAGGCAAGTGGTGTTCCACTTTACCT